>ONLH01000003.1 GCA_900318645.1 uncultured Prevotellaceae bacterium | reverse complement strand
CACCACGATGTCCATGCGCTCCACATTACGCAGGCCTTTCAGGCGGTGGTATTCCAACTGGGGATGCTCGATATAGGACTTGCAGTTCAGGATAGGCAACGTGTTCTGTGCCAGCGGGAAATGCAAGGGTGTCTGCGGCACACGGGGACCATACACCACCTTGTTCACCCACAGGAAGTCGCCCGTCAACAGCGATTTCTCGAGCGATGACGAGGGAATCTGATAGTTCTGGCCAATGAACAGGAAGAGGAAATAGACCAGCACCAGGGCATAGACGATGGCATCCACCCAACTCATGAGCGTACGCAACGGGCCTTTCTTCCAGCCCTTCCATGCGCCCCAGGGTATGTACTGCGTCAGGTAGATGTCAGCCAGCAGCAGCAAGCCCAGCAACAGCAAGGGATTACCCACCCAGATGGTCCACAGCACATAGATGAGTGCCACGATGCCGAAGCGCAACCAGCGCGTCTTCTTCACGCGTCCCAGACGCTCCTTGAGGGAACCGGTCTGTCTTACATATTCTTCTTCTTTCTTGTCTTTTTTATCTTTGTTCAGTTCTATTTCGTTAGCCATAATAGTCGCTTGATAGGAAAAATTTGCTGCGAAATTACTAAATAATGTGGAAAATGCACTATTTTTGCCCAATAAGAAACAAATTTTAGGATTAGTTATGAAAATCAGCAAAATCATATCCCCAGGTGAGACCATCATCTACCGGCCCAAACTCAGCAAATGGGCCTATCTGCGACTGGGCAGCTTCATCCGCAACCTGACCACAACCATCTTTGTCAGCGACAAGCGCTTTTTCCACAGCCACGGCTGGATTCACCGCCATGCCCACGAGATTGTCATCGGCAAGGTCGAGAGCATCCTCGTCGAGCAAGGCCTGTGGGGACGCATCTGCAACTACGGCACCGTGAAGGTTTCGGGCACCGGAGCAGGCACCATCATCCTGCGCTACCTCAAGCGCCCCATCGAGTTCCAGCGCCAAGTTCGCGCCATCCAGGGCGCCGGCAGTGCCGAAACAGCCTGATACCCTTGCTGAATCCCTCAACCATAATCACTGTACACAGTTATGGGCTATCCGGACAATAAACCTCATGTATCGCTGACAGAACGCATTGCCTCCGGACTGGGGCATGGCATAGCGTTCATGATGTGTCTGTTGTGTGTCCTGCCATTGCAGGGCAAGGTATTTGACTTAAAATGCGAGGGCCTAACAGCTCCGCTGGGCATTGACACGACTACACCCCACTTCAGCTGGAAACACGAGCTCTCGCACAACCGTGAGAGCCAAACGGCCTACGAGATACAGGTGGCCAGCGACAGCGCTGCCCTGGCCCGTGGCGTTGCCGACCTGTGGGACAGCGGCAAAGTGGCAAGCGACGACCAAGTGATGATACCCTATCAGGGCATAGCGCTGCAGCAGCGGCAACTGTGCTACTGGCGGGTACGCACCTGGAACGAACGGGGGAAACGTTCACCCTGGAGCAGTATTGAGCGCTTTGCCGTGGGCATCCTGGACGGCATGAATGGACATTACATCGGCAACTGGCAAGGCGACACCCTCGCCACGACACCGATGTTCCGCAAGACCATCACCGTCGCCCGAGGCAAGCAGGGCATTGCCCCGGTGTTTATTCACATCAACTCGCTGGGCTATCACGACCTGCTCGTCAACGGCCGACGTGTGGGCGACCTCGTGCTGCAACCTGCCGTCTCCCAGCTGGATCGGCATTCCCTGATCGTGACTCAGGACATCACGCCCTACCTGCATGAGGGACAAAACGAAATTCTCATCCGCACGGGTCAAGGCTGGTACCGCAAAACCACCTTCGGCGCACAATACGACGGTCCTCTATTGAGGGCCGAGGTCTGTCAACTCGTCGGCAATAGCTGGCAAACGCTGGCAGCGACCGACAGCTCATGGGAAACCGCCTCAAGCGGCTACAGTTACACCGACACTTGGTCACCGCTACGATTCGGTGGCGAACGGCTCGACGCCAATGTACAACCCCAATGGCACAGCGCCACGACATTCCTGGTCAGCAATATGCTTGCCACGCCCCAAGCCTTTGAAGGTAACCGCATCATCGACACGCTCTCGCCCCGCAGCATCACCCGTCAGGAAGATGGCTCGCTGCTCATCGACTTCGGGCGCGTCATCACCGGATGGCTACAGGTCGATTTCGCAGCACTGCGACAAGGGCAGGAAGTGACGATGGAATATTGCGACCACATCCCCGAAGGCGGCACATTCGAGTGCCAGGAAGGTGAGCGCGACATCTATATCGCCAATGGCCAGGGAAATGAGCAGTTCTGCAACAGGTTTCACCATCATGCCTTCCGCCACGTGCGCGTCAAGGGTGGCGACATCAGCAATATCAAAGCACTACAAATCAGCGCATTAAATCCAAAAGAAGCTTCTTCCTTCGCCTGCTCGGACAGCAGCCTGAATGCCGTGCACGACCTGATTCACTACACGATGCAATGCCTCACCCTGGGCGGGTACATGGTGGATTGCCCCCACCTGGAGCGCATGGGCTACGGTGGTGACGGCAACTCATCGACCATGACGCTGCAGACGATGTATGACGTCGCGCCCACCTATATGAACTGGCTGACGGCCTGGGGCGACCTCATGGACGAGGAAGGTTCCATCCCCCATGTGGCACCTGCGGGCAGTGGCGGCGGAGGTCCCTACTGGTGCGGCTTCATCATCAAGGCACCCTGGCGCACTTATCTCAACTATGGAGACCGCCGTCTGCTGGAACGTCATTATGAGCAGATGAAACGCTGGCTCGGCTACGTCAAGAAATACAGTGTTGACGGGCTACTGAACCCGTGGCCCGACACCAGAATCCGCTTCTGGTTCCTCGGGGACTGGCTGGCTCCACAGGGTATCGACGTGAAGGGTGAGTCGGTTCTCCACGTGAACAATTGCTTCATCAGCGAGTGCCTGGGCAACATGACCGACATCGCACAGCTGCTCGGCCATCCCGACGATGCACATGGCTTCGCCCAATGGCGCGACAGCCTCAAGGTCGCCATCCACAACCGCTTTTACCACCCCGACAGGCACAGCTATGCCAACGGCACCCCGCTCGACAATGCCTATGCCTTGCTGGCCGGCGTGCCCTCCAGCAATGACATCGCGCAGCAGGTGCAGCAACAGCTCATCAGCGACTCTTACGAGAAGTACAAGGCACATATCGCAGTAGGTCTCCTCGGCGTGCCCATTTTCACGCAGTGGGCTACCGAACAGCGCCAGTCCGACCTCATGGCTACCATCCTGCGCCAGCCGGATTACCCTGGCTACCTGAACATGATTAACCACGGTGCCACAGCCACCTGGGAATCATGGGACGCCGAGCGCAGCCGTGTCCATAACTGCTACAATGGCATCGGCACTTGGTTCTATCAAGCCATCGCCGGCATCCGTCCTGACGTGGAAGCCCCTGGCTATCGCCACTTCTTCATTGATCCACAGGTTACCGATGGCGTGAATTGGGTAAAAGCCTCGAAACCTACGCCTTACGGTGACATCCGTGTGGAGTTGGACGGCAACAGCCTGCGCATCACTGTCCCTGTAGGCACCACGGCTACCATCTATCCCGGCACCCCGTCTCAACAGACACTGCCTGCTGGGCAATGGACGGTCAAATAGACGAATAGGCGGATGAACGAATGAACGGATGGAAATGTAGTCCCTCATGACGGACGTCAAGCTCAAATATTCTGGCGCACGGGAGGACGAATAAGAAAAATATCACTATATTTGCACATGCAGCAAATACGAGTTTCACAATAAGAACACATGCCTATCATCGAAATAACTGCACTGGACCACCCTGGAGTGGAGATATACAGCACGCTCACCGAGGCGCAGCTGCGTAACCGCCTGGAGCCGGACAAGGGCATCTTCATCGCCGAGAGCCCCAAAGTCATCCACGTCGCGCTTGATGCGGGCTACGAGCCACTGTCACTGCTGTGCGAGCGCCGTCACATTACGGGCGATGCCGCCAGTCTGATTGAGCGATGCGGTGACATCCCTGTCTATACCGGCGAACGCGACCTACTTGCCGCCCTCACGGGCTACACCTTGACCCGAGGCGTGCTGTGCGCCATGCGCCGTCCCCTGCCCCGCCCCGCCGCTGACATTTGTCGTGATGCTAGCCGTGTCGTGGTCATCGATGCTGTGACCGACACGACCAACATCGGTGCCATCTTCCGCTCGGCAGCCGCCTTGGGCATCGATGCGGTGCTATTGACGCCCACGGCTTGCGACCCGCTGAACCGTCGTGCCGTGCGTGTGTCGATGGGTTCGGTCTTCCTTGTCCCCTGGACCTGGATAGAAGAGCCAGTCACTCCCAACCTGAATGCACTGGGCTTCCGCACCGCCGCCATGGCCCTGAGCGACGACTCCATCGCACTCGACGACCCCGTGCTGAAACGTGAGCCCCGACTGGCGGTCATCATGGGCACAGAGGGCGATGGCCTGGCCCACAACGTCATCAGCGAGGCCGACTACACGGTGCGTATCCCGATGAAACACAATGTCGATTCGCTCAATGTCGCGGCAGCAGCGGCAGTTGCCTTCTGGGAACTACGGAAAAAATGATAGCAACAACAAAACAATAGAGAACGATGAAAAAGCCGACAAAAAAAGCAAAAAAGCCTGCAGAGCAACCCAAAAAAAAGAGTGAATCTGCCGCGCAGACTACTGTGCAGACTACAGAGCAACCTGCCGTGCAAACTACCGAAGAGGCTCCAGTAAAGACCAGGAAATTCAGGATTCCAACGCGACTGCGCGTATGGATCAAGGAATCACAATTCCTGGCTACCACCTTGTCAATTATATTGACCTTCGGTACAACAGGCCTGGTTGAATACTGCCAGCGCGTAAAGGATCGCAAGATGTCGGCTATCATGGTACTCAGCACCATTGAGAACTTTTCCACTACTGTTGACCTGATGGCTCATGATATGGCGCGATGCGACTCCATCGGCACATGGCTATTGAGCCTGCCCCAGGATTCACTCGACAAGATTCCTGCAAAAGAAGTGCAAGGCATCCTAAACGAGATGCTCTCGCTCATCGACTATATGTCCCATGACAAGACCGCCGAGAACATCTTCGGCAACAGTTTTGAGACCTGGAAAAACATGGGTAACCGCAACTATCGCTTCATTGAGAGTGTGGGAGCAAGCTTCGCCCAGATAAACGCCGACGAGAACAACTGGAACGAATGGGTCAAAGAATATGAGAAAACCATCAACAACGTGCTCTCGGAGATGGTGCCCGGCGAACACACCCTGACAAAATTGCTCAACGACAATGGAGTAAGGCAAAAACTTGAAAGTTTCCATGTCAGGAAATACTGGCTGGATTACATCTCGGCACACAATCATTACCTCAACAAGAAAAACTTGAGCATCATTGGCCTCAAGGAGAAAGATATCAAGGCCTATACCGATAGGAGAAAACGCGAAGAGCTGCCTGACGAGCCACAACCCTCAGATTTCAGAAGTGAGCAGCTCAAACCCGACAGTCTGTACACCCTGAAACAGATCAAACTGCACATCGACAGCATCATCCACAACAAATAATCAATTGTTATTTGCGTATAAGTTGTGCATAGGGTGATTTGAATTCAATGTTTTTGCCATCACTAAATAACTAAAAATATGTGATATGCACATCTTTTTGAACATCTATTCATTAACTTTTTAATCCCGCCAACGGGTTTTATAACTTTGCAAGCGGCAATAACCTGAAATATTTGATGTAACTATGAAGAAGAATCACAGCGAAATAAGGAGTCATCTATCTCGGATCTTAGTTTGTCTGTTACTGATAACCTTTTTGGGGTCTACTGCAAGAGCTGGTAGCAGGTTGGTGCCCACATCACCGCTTTATGAACACGCATCGGAAGACGACCAATTCCTGCTCAAGCGCTTGATAGTCGGCGGAGATGACTGGAGAAGGACACAGTTTTACTATCTTGTGCAACCCTCTTTTGAGGACGAGTTTGCCCTGTCAGCCGACACCGCTGGCACGCTGCACTACGCGAAGTTCGACCACAACAGATACATGTCATCGCAGCAGCACACGGCCTCAGTGACCACCTGCGACCTGCATGTCCCTGACAGCATCATGAATGCTCTTTACCGACTGGTCGAGTCCTCGGTACAAGCCTCGTCGTTCCTGTTCGAGCAACTCGGTTTCGACGGCACAATCTACACCTTTGGCACCTCTTCAATAGCGGCCTACTGCTGGAGCCCACAGGGTGGCAAGTGCCTTGAACTAGTGAGATTCTGGGACAAATGCTGCGATGCGGTCCAGGCCCAATGCCTCGACAGCCTTCGGGCACTCATGCCACAGTGTCGCAACCTCACAATCAGTTTCCGTAAGGATTTCCCAGCCGATATCTTTGACATCGAAAGACGTGATGACTTTGTCTTATCCAAGGGGCACAATACGACACTCTGCTCCAAATACACCGTGATAAAGTGGCCTGACACAACGGAAGACAGTCTCTCCGTGTCACACGCCCTTAGTGATGCCTTTAAGGCGAAGCAGGGCGACGAATTCATCGAGTTCTCAAGATTCCTGTATTGTGAGCATCTGGTCGACACCTATATCGTCTTGGAAATAGACGGCAGCAACCATATCGACTTCAACGCCCTGCGACAAGAGTTTCTGAATGACCCTGAAGCATTCGTCAACAAGTACGACCCACGCCGAGACTACAGCAGTACCGACACCGTTAATCACAAGAGCAATAAACATATCCTGCTATACTTGCTTGGTGCATGCTGCTTGCTGATACTCATTTACATCTTAGGTAAACATCTGCGCCCTCACATCCGGCGATAAGAATCAGGAAAAAAGAGCATTAAACACATCCTTCTATCCCTGCTTGCCGTCTGATGCTTGCTGATACTCATTTATATCTCAGTAACCATCAGCGCAATCTCATTCTTTTTACCCCATGAAGGAGGAGAAGACGTTGATGAGCCAGCCACTGATAGCCATATAGATGGTGATGCCCACAATATCGTTGGTCACCGTGACAAAGGGGCCAGTGGCGATAGCAGGGTCGATCTTCATGCGTTCCAATGCCAGAGGCACCACTGTGCCGAAGAGCGAGGCGAACATGACTACAAGGAAGAGCGATGTCGTCACGGCGGCAGCGGCGATATTGGACTTGGTGGGGTCATTATCTACGGGGAAGAAGTGGGCATACAAGAAGATAAGCAGACCCATCACCAGCGCGTTGATGAGCGCGGTGCTGAACTCCTTGAACAAGTGCTTGCCCACATGCTTGATGTCCAGGCTGCCGTTGGCAAGACCCTGAACCACAATAGCGCTCGACTGGGTGCCGACGTTACCACCCGTACCACCGATCAGCGGGATGAACAGTGCCAAACCAGGCAGGATGCGTAACAGGTCGGCATCGCCCTCACCGCCGCCCAGAATCAAGGCATTGATGATACCACCCACCAAGCCGATGAGCAGCCACGGCAAACGGGCACGCACCTGACGAAAGACATTGTCATCGGTCTCGATATCGCCCCAGATACCTGATGCCAACTGGTAGTCGTCCTCTCCCTGCTCACGCACGCGGTCGATGATGTCATCGACGGTGATACGACCCACCAGACGGCCGATGCTGTCAACAACAGGCATCGCCACAAGGTCATACTTCTCAAAGTCGAGGGCAACATCCTCGATGTGGGTGTCGGGGCGCACGCTGATGGGATCGGGCTCCATCACGTGCTTGATTTTGGAGGCCGAGGGATTGGTGATGGTCGTCTTCAAGGGGAAGATACCCTTCAGGCGGTTGTCATCGTCAACGACATAAATCACGTAGATCTCGTCCAGATCCTCGGCCTGCTGGCGCATGGCCTTGATACAGTCAGGCATCGACATGTTCTCGTTGACGACAATCATCTCGGTGGACATGTAACCACCGGCGGTGTCCTCGTCATATTGCAGCAGATCCACAATGTCGCCTGCCTGCTCCACATCGTCAATGTGGCTGATGACGTCCTGACGGTCTTCCTCGTCCAACTCCTGGATAACATCCACAGCATCATCGGCATCCATCTGCTCTACCTGCTTGGCGATTTCCTCATTAGGCATCAGTTCCATCAAGTCATGACGCTGGTCCTCATCGAGTTCCACCAGCACATCGGCGGCAGTCTCATCATCAAGCATCATCATGATGAATAATGCCTCTTCATCATGCAGATCGCCCACCAGTTCAGCGATATCAGCGGGATGCAGGTCTTGTATTTGGGCACGCACCAACTCCTCATCTTTGCGGTCGATGAGTTCTTTCAAGCGGTGCATGTATTCCTCGTTAAATTCTTTCATCGTTTTCAGTTTGTAATTACAGGTTACTCTAGAAAATCCAGACAAGCTAACTTTAAATTTCTAGCCCATTGACGTGGCAAGCCTTGTGAGGTCTATGAAGTCCTCTACGCTCAGCTGCTCGGGACGTTGTCGGAACACGTCACGCTCCATCACTGTGGGATTGTCAGCGAAAATCGGTTTCAACGAGCTACGCAACATCTTGCGACGCTGCCCGAAGGATGCCTTGACAATGCGCTTGAACATGCGCTCGTCAACGCCCAGGTCGGTTACATCGTTGCGTGTCAATCTGATGACACCGCTCTTGACCTTGGGAGGCGGGTTGAACACGTGCTCATCGACGGTGAACAGATACTCTATATCATACCATGCTTGCAGCAGCACCGACAGAATACCATAGGTCTTACTGCCCGGCGGCTCGGCGATGCGTTGAGCCACCTCGCGCTGAAGCATGCCGCTGCAGCAGACGACCTGGTCGCGGTAGTCTAGTACCTTGAAGAAAATTTGGGTTGAGATATTATAGGGGTAATTGCCAATGATGCAGAAAGGGGCATCGCCATAAAGCTTCTTGAGGTCCATTTTCAAGAAGTCCTCCCCGATGATGCGACCATGCAACTGGGGATAAGCGACCTCCAGATAGTCAACACTCTCGCTGTCGAGTTCCACCACGGTGAGGTCAAGGCCCATCTCAAGCAGGAACTGGGTGAGCACACCCATGCCTGGCCCAACTTCCAGCACTGGCAGGTGCTTGAAATCGTCCAGCGTGTGGGCGATACGCTCAGCGATTGACAAATCGGTCAAGAAATGCTGACCCAGTGACTTTTTTGCTCTAACTTTCCGCATAATTGGTCTTTTATTGTTACCTTTGCACGCTCTGATGCACGCATGTAGTTACAATTATATTGCAAAGGTAGCTTTTTTTTGGCGTTTGTCTGCATCGGAGAGCACATTTTTAACTCAACAAAAGAAGAAAATAGTGAAAAAGGCGATATCCTATCTCGTGAAATACGGCATCCCACTGGTCATCGGTGTGGGATTGATGTGGTTCCTGTACAAGAACGTGGACGCGGCCAGCATGATGGACACCCTCAAGACCGACGTCAACTACTGGTGGTTTGCAGCAGTAGCAGTAGTAAGCATCCTGAGTCATATCTTCAGGGCTTTGCGCTGGAATCTCCAGCTCAAGGCCATCGATGTGAAGCCCTCGTTCAGTGCCGTGTTGAACAGCATCTTCGGCACCTATTTCGTCAACCTCGTGTTTCCGCGCTTGGGCGAAGTATGGCGATGTGGCTATATCGCTAATCGCCAGAAGGCATCGGTCACCCAGGTGATGGGCTCGATGGTCGCCGACCGCCTCACTGACACGGTTACCGTGCTGGCGCTGACCTTCATCACCTTCCTGCTGGCACAGAACGCCTTCGGCCAGTTCTTTGACGCCTATCCCGAGATGAAGCAAAACTTCATGAACATCGCCAGTGACGCCCGCGTGTGGATGGGAACCGTCCTGGTCATTGCTGTCGTGGGATGGCTGCTCATCATGAAGACCGAGAACAAGATACTCAAGAAGATACAACTCATGGCCCGCAACCTGTGGGAAGGCTTTGCAAGTATCGCTCACATGGAGGGCAAGTGGTGGTTCCTGCTGCTGACCGTCCTCATCTGGGGATGCTATTTCCTGCAGCTTTACCTTGCTTGCCAAGCCTTCACCTTCACCAGTAACCTGACTGTGCTTGCCGTGCTTGTGGTCTTCGTACTGAGCAGCATCGGCATGGGTGTTCCCACCAATGGAGGCCTCGGCGCTTGGCATGTCGCCACCATCTTCGGCCTGTCGCTCTACGGCATCGGAGTGTTTAATCCCTCCAACTTTGACCCACGCGCATCGGCATTCGCTATGTTCGTATGGGGTTTCCAGCAGGTGCTGATCATCGGGCTGGGCATCTATGCTTTCACCAGCATGGCCATCGACCGCCGCCGCATCGAGACCGGCAAGACCGTCGTTGAAACCACCAACGATGAAATCAAACTGTAATAGCCATTCATCAATAGCCAACTTTTAACTGTAAACACTTAACACTAAACTATAATATGGACGACAACTTCGAGGACTACTTCATGGACGACGAAGAGAAAGTCGAGGAAGTACACCAACCGCATCAAGAAACGCCACAAGAGCGAGAAGAACGCGAGATCA
The DNA here is from genome assembly GCA_900318645.1 of uncultured Prevotellaceae bacterium. GTDB lineage: Bacteria > Bacteroidota > Bacteroidia > Bacteroidales > Muribaculaceae > Sodaliphilus. Next base: position 149,965 of record ONLH01000003.1, on the reverse strand, counting down.
AGGAAGCGACCATCGAGCGCCGCGGCAGTTCTCTCAAGATACTGCTTGTACTCATTGCTGTTGCCATGGCTGCGTTCCTGGCATGGTGGGTATGGCAATATTATTTCCATCCTTACCGCATCAGTCAGGAGAAAGGATGGATCATGAAGGTCAGCAACGAGGGCACTGTCTTCAAGACAGTTGAGGGTGAAATGATCAGCGAAGACTACGTCCAGGATACCCTCTTGAGGATGAGCAGTGACTTCAAGTTCTCTATCACCAACGACAGTCTGGTCCGCGATGCCATGAGCTTCGCTGGCGACGGCCGCCGTGTCGTCCTCACCTATAAAGAGTACAAGGGCACCGTCCTGTGGCGTGGCAACTCCCGCTTCATCGTCACCAAAATCGAGCCCGACTCCAACCTCATCAAACAAAATCCCCACAAGTAAGCAGAAAACAATATAATATAATGTAATTCAATATCTTACAACGATATATTGATAAACAAAATCCGCAGGTCGCTTGAAGAGGCCTGCGGATTTTCTGCCAAAATGTCACATTTTAACACTTGGAGCATGTCAGTTTCCGAAAAAAGGCACTATCTTTGCAGCCCGAATTTAGAGAATGACCATCATGGAAGAAAACAAGATAGAACAAAACAAACCAGAACAGGAAAAAGCACAGAAAACGGCAGTTCAGCAAGAGCCGGCTGCTACCCCCATCAAGCCCGATATCCTGGACTATGACGATGTGAGGAAGGCAGTGCCGTTCTTTGACGGCAAGCCCAAGCTGGTCAAGTGGTTGTTCCACTTGCTGGATATGGACGATGCCAACTGGATCCACGGCCACAACTGCCACACGCCGGGCGTGCCTTTCTGCACTGGTGTGCTCAAGGACCTGAATGCCACCATCACTTACGATAACGGCCAAGTTCTGGAAAACCTTCCCGAAGGAGCCTTTATCACGGTGACCAACCATCCCTTTGGAGCCGTTGATGGTGTGATGATGATTCACATCATCGGCACCCATCGTCCTGACTACAAGTTCATGGTCAACATGCTGCTGAGCAAGATTGGCGGCATGATGCCCAACTTCATCACCGTCGATGCCCTGGCCAGTGACGATCCCGCCAAGCGTGCCGTGTCGATGCAGGGCATCAGCGACACGATGAAGCATGTCAAGGCTGGTCATCCCATGGGATTTTTCCCCGCTGGCGCCGTGAGCAAGCTCAACTGGAAACTGCGTGTGGAGGACCGCGTGTGGCAACCCGTCATCATGCGACTGATCATGAAACTCAAGGTGCCCGTCATCCCCATCTACATCCACGGCCACAACAGTTGGATATCCCTCGTGTTGGGCGCCATCAGCTGGAAACTGAGGACGCTGAGGCTGCCCTCCGAGATGTTCCGCCGCAAGAGCTACGACTTCCGTGTCAGCGTGCATGACCCCATCATGCCCGAGGAGTATGCACAATACAAGACGCCCGAGGAATTGGGCGTGTTCCTGAAAAACGAAACTTATAAAATGAAAAAATGGCAACAATAAACGACAGCACCATCCGCGCCATCAAGCAGCGTTTCGGCATCGTCGGCGAGTCACCCGCGCTGATTGCCGCCATTCGTCGCGCCATGCTGGTGGCCCCCATCGACCTGAGCGTGCTCATCATCGGTGAGAGCGGTTCGGGTAAGGAATCGTTCCCCAAGATTATCCATGAGAGCAGCCCCCGCAAGCACAAGAAATACATCGCCGTAAACTGCGGTGCCATCCCCGAGGGTACCATCGACAGCGAACTCTTCGGCCACGTCAAGGGCTCCTTCACTGGCGCTATCGCCGACCACAAGGGCTACTTTGAAGAGGCCGACGGCGGCGTCATCTTCCTCGACGAAGTCGCCGAGATGCCCATGAGTACACAGGCCCGACTGCTGCGTGTGCTCGAGAACGGCGAATACCTGCGCGTGGGCGACAGCACCGTGCGTAAGACCAACATCCGCGTCGTCGCTGCCACCAACAAGGACATGCTGCAGGCTGTCAAGGACGGCAAGTTCCGCGAGGACCTGTATTATCGCCTCTCGACCGTTCAAATCAATGTGCCGCCCCTGCGCGACCGCGGCGACGACATCATCCTGCTGGCCAGACTGTTCCTGCGCAACTTCATCAACGAGAACCGCACCAGCGAGGTCACCCTCACCGATGATGCCCAGCGCCAACTCAAGGCCTACCACTGGCCCGGCAATGTGCGCCAGTTGAAGAGTGTCATTGAGCAAGTTGCCCTGTTCGAGTCGGGCAACACGGTTGATGCAGAGGCCCTGAGGCAATACATGCCCAGCAGCCGTGAGACCGCGCTGACAGTGCAATCTCAGCCCAACTTTGACTACAACGCCGAGCGCGAGCAGTTGTTCACGCTGATCCTGTCGATGAGAGCCGAAATCGAGGCCATTAAAAAGCGTATGGACGGTGTCGGCCCCACGTCACACGTATCCTCGACCGTGAACGAACTCAAGCGCGACCCCAACCCCCTGCTCGACATGGGAAGCAACAATTCCGACAGGGAAATGACTTCGCCCTACCACAACTTGCAGCACCAGCCGCAAGATCTGGGACGCGTTGACGAGGTCGCTGCCATGGACGTGGAGGGTGAGACGGTCAAGACACTTGACGAAACCGAGCGCGAGACCATCGAGAGCGCCCTGCGCCGCAATAACGGCCGACGCAAGGTCACTGCCCAAGAGCTCAACATTTCGGAACGCACCCTGTACCGCAAAATCAAACAATATAACCTCGAACGTCAGTGAAACGCCTTTTCGTCATCTTGGTCCTCGCTGTCGCCGCTACGGCATGGCAAGCATGCATCCCCCGATACACGCTCAACGGAGCCTCTATCGACTACAATGTCTATAAGACCATTTCGTTCGGCGAATTTCCCATTCGTGCCGCACTGGTTTATCCGCCGTTGCAGTCGATGTTCGAGAACCGCATGACCGACATGATTGCCCAGCAGACACGACTGCGCGTCATTGACGGCCGCAATGCCGACCTGCACATGGAGGGCGAAATCACCAATTATCAGTTGTCGCCTCAAGCCGTGGGTGAGGATGCCTATGCCAGCCAGACCCGACTGACCATCACCGTCAAGGTGAAATATGTCAACAACAAGAATCAGGCATTGAGCAAGGACCTCTCCTTCAGCGCCTATCGCGATTTCTCAAGCAGCGAGCTGCTGGTTGATGTGCAAGACGAGCTGTGCAACCAGATCTGCAAGGACCTGAGCGACCTTATCTTCAACGCCACCCTCGGTGACTGGTAAGGAGACCGACCTCGTTGGCACGATATTTGAAAGGAGTGTGACAGTGCAATAACAAGACCGACTCATGGCAACAACAATGACATGGACCGATAAGATAAAACACCTCGCCGATGGCAACGCCGATGAGGTGTCAGGGCAGTGGCTGGCCGACAGCGAGCAAGCCGCGCCGTACTGTGTCCTGCCCGCACTGTTGTTCCTCAAGGAGAACGGCGTCAACGGCAATGAGAATGTGCTGGAAAAACTGGCCATCTCTTTCCCCGACAGGCAAGCCCTGGCGCTCCTGCTCAGCCAAGACGCAGATTTCCTCACGGCCTTCTACCCCTCAACTAACAAGTCACAGACACCAGACACAGTCACCACAATCGACCGTTTCCTGGAAAACTATGGCAAGTCCAGCCCCAGCGAGGTAGAAGCCATCAGCCGCGCCATCTTCAATCCTCAGCCCGACTACGCCGATGTGCTTGCAGCACAGGAAAAAGAAGAAGGTGGCACTCATCCCGCGGGAGGTGACTCGCAGGACGAACTCATCAATCAGTTCATCGCCGAACAAATGCAGCTGGGAGAACAAGCGGCACAGACGCCAATCACCAGCCCCGTTGGCGAGCAGGAGAAGGCCGAAATTGCCGATGAAGCCATCAACGATCCTACTCAAATTGATGACTCCATGCTCAGCGAAAGTCTGGCTAAAATGTATATTGCCAGACACAAATATTCACAGGCTCTTGAAATAATTCAGCGATTAAGTTTGAATTATCCAGAAAAAAGTATTTACTTTGCAGACCAAATTCGGTTTTTGACCAAATTGGTCTTAAATGAGACACTAAAAGACAAAAAATAAGAAAAAATGTACATTATTTTAGCAATTCTGATCGCGATTGCATCGATTCTGTTGGTCGGTGTTATCCTTATTCAAAAATCTAAAGGTGGCGGCCTCGCTGCCAATGTAAACAACTACAACCAGTTCATGGGTGTTCGCAAGACCACCGACTTCATCGAGAAGGCAACCTGGATTCTGGCTGGCTTTATTTGCGCTGCAAGCATCGCTTGTGCATTCGTGAACTCCCCCACTATCATTGAGGGTGGTCCCCAAATCAAGAAGTTACCCACCAGCGAGACTCAGGCTCCCAACTTCGGCACTCAGGCCGAGGAGGCTCCTGCTGCTGCAGCTGCTCCCGCAGCCGACGGCAAGGTTACCGTACCTGCTAAGGAGAGCGCTCCTGCCAAGCCCGAAGGCAAGTAATCACATCGCATCTGTAACCAACTTTTAGAGGATGCGGCATGTCGTATCCGCATCACAGCGGAATAAGACATACCGCATCTTTTTATTGTCCTGCTATGAAGATGACATTATTATATATAGTACTGGCTGCCCTCATGACGGCTTGTGGTAACACTGGCGTTTCATCCTCCGAGGGATCCAACGACACGACTGCGACAACATCGGCAACTGTCGGAAAGATTCAGTTTGACGGCAAGGCCGCGTTTGATCTGACACAGCAACAATGCGCCTTCGGCCCACGTGTGCCAGGCACTCCAGCCCATGCCAAGTGCGCCGAATGGCTCACCACTACCCTGCAGGCCTCATGCGACACGGTAATCGTACAGACGGGAACCGTCCAGACCGCCCAATCGGGTCCGATGGGCATGAAGAACATCATCGGCATCATCAACCCCGATGCCAGCCAGCGACTGCTGCTGCTTGCACATTGGGACTCACGACCCTGGGCCGACAGCGACCCTGATGCCGCTAACCACAGCAAGCCCGTCATGGGTGCCAACGATGGTGCCAGCGGTGTGGGCGTATTGCTCCAGCTGGCACACCAGCTCAAGCAAGCCGGCACAACCCTGGGCATAGACATCCTGCTGGTTGATGTTGAGGACATGGGCGAGAACGAGAATGAGGAGTCATGGGGACTGGGCACTCAGTACTGGGCCTCACATTTCCACACGACAGGTTACAAGCCTCTGTTTGGTATCCTGCTCGACATGGTGGGTTCCAGCGATGCCACCTTCACCCGTGAATACTACTCATCACAATATGCCGGCGGCTTTGTGGACCTCGTGTGGAACTGTGCCGTTGGCAGCCATTTCATCAATGCACAAGGTGGCGCTGTGACCGATGACCACATCTTCGTCAACCGCGCCGGCATCCCCTGTGTTGATATCATCGACATGCGTACCGATACGGGCACAGGCTTCTGCCCCGAGTGGCACACCATCCACGACACCATGGACGCCATCAATCCTGCCACGCTTGCCGAAGTCGGCCAGACCCTGATTAATGTCATTGCCGAACTCGAGAAATAACCCATCCCTCTGATATCACAAGCCTCCTGCCAAGTAATCTTAGCGGGAGGCTTGTTGTTTCAGAGGGCCTGATAATCAGTTGAGACCGAGGAGCAGGTTGATGACACCTGTCACATCCTCGATGCTGACTTTGCCGTCAAAATTGACATCGCTACAGGTGGGGCATACCAATCTGTCGGGATTCAGCAGATGGCTGATAATTGCCGTCACATCCTCAATGCTAATTTTTCCATCATGGTTCACATCGCCATTGAGAGGATTATGGTAATGCTCCAGAATGTACTTGATGCCAGCCAACGCGTCAATCTTGCCATTACCGAAGTGGCTAGCGTTGGTGCCTTCGGTCACCCATGAATCACGGATGGCGGTTTCACGCATGATGTCCTTTACCTCGCTCAAGGTAAAAGTCTTGCCACACTCGGCTGCTACCTGCATCCACAAGGCCACGATGCCGGCAACTGCAGGAGTGCACATCGACGTGCCTGACATCCTGCCGTAAGGGTAAGTCGGGTGGTTGATGACCATTTCATCGTAGTCATCGCCGTGGTTCACATTGTGGTTGAAGGCCGAGATGATGTCCTCGCCAGGGGCCGTAATCCAGGGATGCATCGTGCCCAAAGGACCCATGCCCTCAAGAGCATAGCAAGAGAAATCAGAGATATCGCACAACTCGTTGCTGCCCTCACGCGTGCGGGTCACATAGGAGCCCACCGAGATGACTTGGGGATAGCAGGCGTTGGCAAACACGCTCATGTCGTCAGTGCCCAAGGTCCACGTGTGTCCCTCGGTGGTGAGGTGGTTGTCAAAGTAGGTGAACGTGCCACATGACCACATGTCGATGATGTCAGAACTGCCCCCGATGGGATACACCTCGACAGCGAGCGTATAATCCGGACTCTTCAGTCCATTGGGAGTATAGACGAGTACTTGACGACGGTTGTTAGCAGTCATGTAGTCAAAATAGATGCGGATCTGGGCCTTGCCGGCGCCACCATTGCCCGTGAAGTAATCATCAACTTGAAATGTCTTGTTCCCGTCAGCGCTTGTGAAACTGTAGGTTTCCACAAGGTCACCAGTCGTCTTGTCTAACACCAAGATATTCACACCGATGCCTGTCGCATCGGTGGCACGGGTAAATGCATCGGCAATGTATTCACCCGTGTAATACAGCCATCCAGCATCATAGACGATGGGGCTGGAGCAGACGATGGTTCCCAATGGGTCCTCGCTGGTTGCACTGCCCGAGACATAGACACCACCCGGGGCGCCACAACTGTGACCTGCATTGTTTCCCGTGGCAAAGACGCAGATGCGGTTGGGGTGCTCTTCGCCGAAGAGCTGTGCGACAATTTGGGCCTGGGTACCACCACCGTCGCGGTTATAAACGAAGTCACCGTAGCTGTTGCTCACCACCAGCGGCTTGCCCACGCTGTCGGCATAGTTGCACATCCGCCTGAAGGCATTGGCAATACGAGCTGCACCCATGCCGTTGATACCGCACAAAAACAACTCTGCTCCCGGAGCCATACCGCCGTAGGTGGCGTTCTCGTGGTCGTCGGTCACAGTGATATCCATGCCGTTGACCATTACACTGGAACCGCCGGCAATGGCACTCGTGTGAGAGCCGTGATCGGTATTGTTGACACCATCATTGGGCAAGGGTCCGGTGCCGTAGTAATCCACAGTTTGGCCGTTATAGACGTAGGCCCGCTTGAATCGGGGATTGCCGTCCTTGTCCTTGAAGGCAATGTGGTCATAGTCGATACCGCGGTCGATGACACCCAGAATAACGCCGCGGCCGTCATATCCCTTGGGCAGGCCTACAGCCATGGCTGAGGACGAGTAGCTGAGTACGTCTCCAACGTTGGTCGCCTTGCGCGCCTCGTCGGTTGCCAATTGCATGACAGGTGAGACTTCTATCCCGGTCACCGCCTCGATGGCAGCAACATCGTGAATCTTGTCCACAGGCAGCAACGCCGTGAGCAAACCATTCTGGAAGCGGCTCTCGATGATGACACCCAAGGCTTCCATCATGCCGATGGCTTCATCACTTGCCACATAGACAAATGACGAGATATACACCTTGCCGTCAATCGTGTCGGGGGTTACATACGGACGCTCGACGGCCTTGAGTAGCTGTTGCGGTTGGCCAGGTGCATTCAGTCGGGTAAAGGGTGCTTGGTCAAAACTCAAGTCACCCTGCAACTCGTCAAGAAACATCTGGGTAGATATCGACAGTTTGTTGTTGACAGGCGCCACTCCATCATTAGCTATGGTAACGTTTAGGCATGCAACTGCTAAGAGTAAGGTCGTCAATAATAAATACTTAGTAATCTGTTTCATGAAGGTAAGGACATTTTTGGTTATCATCTATTCTTGGGTGTACAAAGATACAACACCTTTTTCAATGCTCAACTATCTTTTTAAACCTTTTATCATTAATTATGAGGTTTGTATCGTCCAAAAGCATTAACTTTGCATTTTCTCAAGAATAAAAGCTAATGGCCAAGCTAAGGCGAGGCCCAACTGCCGATAACTATCAACATTAAACCAATAACAACCAATGAGAAAAGAAAGGATTTTACTCATGAGCGCATTGATTGCAGCGTCGGCTGTGACAACACAGGCTCGCATCAACTATCCCGACACTCGTCGTGTGGACACCGTGGACACTTACTTCGGCACCCAGGTACCCGACCCTTACCGCTGGCTCGAGGATGACCGCAGCGCCGAGACCGAGGCATGGGTCGCCGCACAGAACAAGGTAACCCAGAACTACCTGAACAAAATTCCCTTCCGCAAGGACGTGAAGAAACGCATTACCGAGCTCGCCAACTACGAGAAGATGGGTGCACCGTTCAAGGTAAAGGACAAATTCTACTTCTTCAAGAACAACGGTCTGCAGAACCAGAGCGTCCTCTACGAGTATGACAAGAACGGCAACCACAAGATGGTGCTCGACCCCAACACGCTGAGCGAGGACGGCACCGTGGCATTGCAGCAGCTGAATTTCTCCAACGACGGTCGCTACCTGGCCTATGTCATCACCCGCAGCGGCAGTGATTGGAACGAGATTTTCGTGAAGGACCTCAAGGAGGACAAGGTGCTTGACGACCACATCGTCTGGGCCAAGTTCACCGATGCCCAGTGGCTGGGTGACGGTTTCTTCTACAGCGGCTATGATGCCCCCGAGGATGCCAAGTCTTCCAAGAACGAATTCCAAAAGGTGTATTACCACAAGCTGGGAACACCTCAAAGCGAGGACTATATCGAGTATCAGGACAAGAGCGAGCCGCTTCATTTCCATCAGGTGAGCGTCACCGAGGACGAGCGCTACGTCATCCTGTGGAAGAGCGACGCCGAGGGCAATGACATCTACATCAAGGACCTGAAGGACCGCAACCCACACTACGTGCAGCTCATCGGCGGCATGAAGTATGAGCGTGGCATCATCGGCATCGACAACGGCAAGATCTATGTGATGACCAATGAGAATGCTCCCAAGGGCAAGATCGTCACCTATGATGCCAACACTTTGTCTCCCGCTAGCTGCGCCGAGTTCATCCCCGAGCAGGAATTCGTTCTCTCGGGTGCCCAAATGGCTGACCACAAGTTCATCCTCACCTATGACAAGGACGCTTCTAACCATCCTTACCTCTATAGCGCCGACGGCAAGCTCATCCGCGAGATTGAGCTGCCCACCTATGGCTCGGTAGGCTTCAGTTCCAAGAAGACCGCCAAGGAAGTCTTCTACAGCTTTGCCAGCTACACTTTCCCCGGTGCCATCTACAAGTATGACCTCGAGACCGGCAAGAGCGAACTCTTCTTCCAGCCCAAGGTAAACCTCAAGAGCGAGGACTATGTGACCGAGCAGGTATTCTTCAACAGCAAGGACGGCACGCGCATCCCCATGTTCCTGGTATATAAGAAAGGCTTGAAGCGTGACGGCCAGCGTCCCACGTTCCTCTACGGTTACGGTGGTTTCAACGTGAGCCTCAACCCCGCCTTCACCTACACCCGCACACTGTTCGCCATGATGGACTGCGGCGGCATCTGCGCCTATGTCAACCTGCGCGGTGGTGGCGAGTATGGTGAGGAATGGCATCAGGCAGGCACCAAGATGAACAAGCAGAACGTGTTTGACGACTTCATCGCCGCTGCCGAGTGGCTCATCGACAACAACTACACCAACCCCAAGAAGCTGGCCTGCAACGGTGCCAGCAACGGTGGTCTGCTCGTCGGCGCAGTTGTTAACCAGCGTCCCGACCTGTTTGCCGCTGCCGTGCCCCAGGTGGGTGTGATGGATATGCTGCGTTACCACGAGTTCACCATCGGTTGGAACTGGGCTCCTGACTATGGCCGCAGCGACGACAGCCCCGAGATGTTCCGCTACCTGCGTGGCTACTCTCCCTTGCACAACATCAAGAACGACGGCACCCACTACCCCGCCATCATGGTGACCACCGGTGACCACGATGACCGTGTCGTGCCCGCCCACAGCTTCAAGTATGCCGCCGAGCTGCAGCACCCACAGCAAGCCCATCAGCAAGATCATCGACGAGTACACCGACATCCAGGCCTTCATCATGTACAACCTGGGCGTCAAGTACAAATACAAAAAGTAACTGAATTAGATTCAGTTAATAACACAAGAAGAGGGAGCACCACAATTTGGCGCTCCCTTTTCTATATTCTATAAAGTGTAATGTGAATTCAGCTGTTTAGAGGCCAACCTCAGTGGTAGCCACGGCTGCTCCGCTAGCAGAAATATCGTAACCGAACATCATGCCATCCTTCTTGGACAAAATATTGGCAACATCGGCAACACGAATGCCTTGGCTTTGAATAACAACCTTGGGAGAGGTATTACCTTTTGACTTGCCATCAACGATAACATCGTTCACAAGCGTGATAGTAGCATCATATTTATCCTTTGTCAGCTCGACTCCGCTCTTCATCTTAATGCCGAACTTCACACCGACAGTTGACGGCAGATTCTTGACGGTCACCTTTTTGGTCCACGTGGCGGAAGTGACGGTTTCGGTAACGGTTTTGCCATCGGAATCCTTGTAGCTCATGGTCAAGTCACAGATGTCGAGAACATCCTGTGAGAAGCTTGCAGTAGCCTCATAGCTTACGCTTTTGCTCGTGGGCGTGGGCTCACTGGGCTCGTCTTTCTTATCGTCACTACCACAACTTGTCAGGGTGAGGGCGGCCATCAGGACCAGCACGCTCATGTAAAAGAACTTCTTCATAATTTTGATTTTGTTTTTTTAAAAAATAATAATTTTAGGTGTATAATTGTTTGTTAATCACTATCATTCATTGCCAGTGTAATGGATGGTCACCGTCTCGGTAGCAATGGACTTGTCGATATTGAGTCCGGCTCGTTTGCAAGTCACATCAGCTTTGAAATCCCAGTTAAACTGGTTCTTGGCTTGGGTCTTGTCGAGGCTATTAAGCTTGGTCTTGAAAGCATTAACCTTAGCGATCACATCGTCAAATTTCTTCTTGGCATTTTGATCTTCACGATTCAGGGCCTCATTTTGATTATTCTTGTTAAAGTCAACAGTCTATGACTCAACATTGAGGATATTGATGAGCTCGCTGTGAAGGGCCTGGTAATTAGCCTCGGCTTGAGCCATATCTTCCGGCTTGGCTGCTACACTATGTGTCTCATTGTCAATGTTGCATTCAATGGAATAGATGGCAGCGATGGGCTCATTGTCTTCCTTACCACACGAAGTTAAGTTAACACTCAGCAATACAGCGCACATGATGGCAGCTGCAGTAAAAAAGAATTTCTTCATTTTTTGATTGTTTTAGATTTAAATAAAAAATTATTATGTGTTTAATTAAAAATGTTTATGATGGTGTTGATATGTGATTACTTGCAAGGAATCTTCTTAAAATGCCACCAGCTGCTCTCCTTAAGTTCAAACTCGGTATCTTCAAGCGACAGTGGCGGGAAGATGAGGGCAAAACGCAGTTTCTGGTAAGGCTGTTCAATAATGGTTCTAGCGGGCTCGACAGTGATGTTCTGGGTGCTCACAATCCCCAACTTGCCACTCTTTTTGCCCTTGATGTAAGCATCAGGGTTAATGTTGGCATTGACGTTCATCTTCACGCTCTCACATTCCATTTCGATGCGCGTCTCGGTGTCGGAGCAGCACACACGCACGATCTGAATGTTCTTGGCATTCTTGCCAGGCTTGCAGATCGGGTTCTCCCTCATGAAGCGGTAGCCCGAGTAGTCAGACAGCGTCACTTTACTGTTATTGAGGACGCTGGGACCATCTTCGGTGCGGCCAGCAGGGCCATACAGACTGGTGATTTTGCGCGTGAGATTGCGCTGGTCACTATACCCATAATTCCAATTCAGCTTAGCAGCTTCCTCATACTTGGCAAGGGCATCGGCAAATTTGCCTTCTTCTTCCAACTCGCGTGCCTCTTCCATTGTTTCGTCAAAGGCGGGTTTGAACTGAGCCTTCTCGCGAGAGAAGAGTTCGGCCTTCTGCTTGCGTTCCTGGGATTCCAGCACTGAGTTGAGACCGCTGAGCACATTATGGGTAATGCGCTCGGCTTCGGTAAATTGTGCAGTCATCGTCATGTTGATGGCGAGGATTGCAACCAATGTCATGTAAAATCTTGCTTTCTTCATTTCTGTGTAAATTTTATGATTGATTAAATGTATTCATTATTCTTCTTGGGTGCCCACAATCAGGCGCTTTTTCTCACGATACTGCTTGGGCGACATGCCGAAGCGGTTCCTGAAGATGGTGCGGAAGGTGGTCGTGCCGCCGAAACCCGCCTCATGGGCCACAGCATCAATCGTCCAGTTGGGCTGCTCCACCAGCAAGCGGCAACCGTTCAGCAGACGCTTGGTGTTCAGGTACTCGGCGAGCGTATTGTCTGCCTTGCGGGTTTTGATGGCCTGAGTCACTCGTCGCTGGGTCAAGCCGAGCGCCTGGGCTATCTCCTTGAGCGTCACATCGGGGTTCCTGTACAATCCCAACTTATCCATCTGGGCGTCAATCCAGTCCATGAGCTGTTCGTCGGACATGTCGGCAACGTTGGCCACATTTTTGATTTCCTGCTGTAGCGACTGGTCCGGATGCTGGTCCTGATTGGCTTGACGCATCATGTCATTGATCTTATCATGGGCTATCTTGAGCTGCGCCTCAGCCTCATGCAGTTCATGCTCGGTCTCGTATAAGGCTTGCCGGGTCGAGGCCTGCTGCTTGTCGCTCTCCTTCACCTGACCCACCAGATTAGCATTATGCTTCATCAGCTTCTGGGTCACATTAAAAGACAGCACCAGTGCGATGATGACTGCAATAAATGTGACGGCTAGTGCCAGTATGATGAGTTTGAGGATGAGTGCCTCCTGCATATGCTTCGGTACCTTATTGCGAAATTTGGCTGCAAAGATACTATTAATTTATATAAGATTACGCAAATTGGGCGAAAACGACAATTCTGCAGCAACCAAATTGGCATCAAAGCGACCAAATCGCCTCTTTTGCGTCAAAATCTGCTACTCCCTTCAACTGTCGAGTCCATTCTATTAAAAGAGAATGATTACCTTTGTGGCATCAAATAAAACATTAACTACAGACAAATGCATAACCAAGCCAACGACAATCTCGATTATACGCAGAATGATAAGCGCTACATCAACCACCTGACCTCTGGTCTGCCCCAATGGCTCATCATGGCAGCCTTCCTCATCATGGTGGTAGCAGCGATATGCACCATCACTCCGATTGACCAATGGTTAAAGGATCATGCTCCAGTAGTTATTGCGCCCGTCAGCACGGTGGGCATGATAACGATGTATTATGCCATGATGCGCGGCATGAAGCGTCTGTATCACCCGCTCACGGCGTGGTGGATCGTTGTTATAGCGCTCAACATTGTCAGTTTTTTTGCCATCTTCTTTGAGGCGGCTTTCCCCGAGGTCAGTTTCGTTATTGCTTGTGTGCTGCCCTTGTGCTATCTGCCGCTGGGTGCACTGATGATCATCTGGTACCGTGGGCTGTTACAAAAACTGGGCATTTGGATGATTGTCCGCATCCTCATCCTCTTCCTTCTCCCCATTGCCTGGTGGCTCATACTGAAAGACGACCGAAGCATCTATCTCATGGATGCCATCATTGTCATCATCGAACTCATCTACGCCTGGCTATTCTACCGCATCCTGCGATAATCAAGCAATCAATCGTTGAAGCTCAATTCTTTCGCTATGGGGCGGTGCCATCATTCGCCTCAAATGCATCATCGGCATAAAGGCCGAGAACCTTTAGTCCGCGCGTAGCCAAATTAAACAAGACAGCATTTTTATTTTTTTTCTTTTTTTTATTTCTCGCACGCAGCGCGATTTGCAACGAATGAAATATTTCACAGCACCAAGTCTCAGCTAGCTAACCCGGTACGATTTGAATTATTATTTAGCCAAACTCACGTCAATTAACGTGGTTTGCAGTACAGAGCTGATGGCTAATAGCGTAGAGCTAACTGCCAATCGCTAAAAAATCACTACCTTTGCAGGCATGAAAGGCGATACTATCATCATCAAGGGAGCGAGAGAGAACAACCTCAAGGACATCTCGCTGGAGATTCCCAAGCATCAGATCACGGTTTTCACGGGCGTATCGGGCTCAGGCAAGAGTTCGCTCGTGCTTGACACCATTGCCGCCAAGTCGCGCCGCGAGTTGAACGACACCTTCCCGTCGTTTGTGCAGCAATACCTGCCCAAGTATGGCCGTCCCCACGTGGATGCGATAGAGAACCTGCCCATCGCCATCGTCATCGACCAGAAGAAGCCCGCCCAGAATTCCCGCTCGACGGTAGCGACCTATACCGACATCGCTGCCCTGCTGCGATTGCTGTTCTCGCGCGTGGGCCAACCCTTTGTGGGCTATGCCGAGTCGTTCAGCTTCAACCACCCCGAGGGCAGCTGTCCGCGCTGCTCGGGCTTGGGCGAAATCCGTGAGCTGGACATCCACAAGCTGGTTGATTTTGACAAGAGCCTCAACGACGAGGACACCATCCACTACATCGCCTTCGGCAAGGGTGGCTGGCGCTGGATACGCTACGCCCACAGCGGCCTGTTCGACCTGGACAAGAAGATCAAGGACTACAGCCCCGAGGAGCTCGACCTCTTCCTCAACAGCCCGCAGATTCGCCTGAAGAATCCTCCTGCCAACTGGCCCAAATCGGCAAAATATGAAGGCATCATCCCGCGCATGTACCGCAGCATCATCAACAGCGAGGAAGGCTTGCTGCATGCCGCCGTCCTCAACCCGATGCTCAACATGGGCGTCTGCCCCGACTGCGGTGGCTCGCGCCTGAGTCCCCGCGTGCTCTCGTGCAAGATCGAGGGCATCAACATCGCCGACGCCTGCGCCATGTCCATTACGCGCCTCAACGAGTGGGTCAAGGCACTCACCTCGCCGCTGGCTGTGGACATCAAGCAGGCCATCAGTGCCCGCCTGACGGCACTCGAGGAAATCGGGCTGGGCTACCTGAGCCTGGAGCGCGGCGTGGGTACCCTCTCGGGCGGTGAGGCCCAGCGCTGCAAAATCGCCAAATACATCAACTCGTCGCTTGCCGACGTGCTCTATATCCTGGATGAGCCCAGCACAGGTCTGCACGACCACGATATCGAGAAGATGAAACACTCGGTTCGTCGCCTGCGTGATGCGGGCAACACGGTGCTGCTCGTCGAGCATCACCGCGAGATGATCGGCATTGCCGACCACATCGTCGATCTGGGCCCCGGACCGGGCAGCCAGGGCGGAAACATCATCTTTGAGGGCAACTACCAGCAACTGCTGCACAGCGGCACCAGTACGGGTCAGATGCTGAGCCAGCGCGGCGACTTCAAGGCCCAGCCGCGCGAGGTGAAGGAGACCTTCACCCTGCGCCACGCATCGCTACACAACCTCAAGGACGTCTCCATCGACCTGCCCATGGGCGTATTTGCCGCAGTAGCGGGCGTCGCCGGTTCGGGCAAGAGTTCGCTGATGGAGTGTTTCCGACGTGAACACGGCAATGTGGTATATGTCAGCCAGAAGAATATCGGCGTGAGCCTGCGCTCCACGCCCGCGACCTATATGGATGTCGCCCCCGACATCCGCAAGCGCTTCGCCAAAGCCCACAAGATGAAGGAACAGTACTTTACCTTTAACGGCAAGGGCGGCTGCCCCGTGTGCGGCGGCAAGGGCGTGGTCATCGCCGAGATGGCTTTCATGGACAACATCGAGACGACCTGCGAGGCCTGCCACGGCCTGCGCTACTCGCGTGAGGCGCTGCAGTACACCCTCGACGGCATGAACATCGCCCAGGTGATGGACCTGTCGGTGCGCCGCGCCAGCGAGTTCTTCAAGGGTACCAGCATCGAGGAGAAACTCAAGCCCATGATGGACGTCGGCCTGCACTACCTCCACCTCAACCAAGCCCTGAGCACCTTGTCGGGCGGCGAACTGCAACGCCTCAAGATTGCCTCCTACCTGCAGCAATACACCATGCCCGTCGAGGCGGGCGGTCAGCGCGGCGTGTTCGTCATCGACGAGCCCACCGACGGCCTCCACCTCAAGGACGTGCGCCACTTGATTGACCTGTTTGAGCAGATGGTGGACATGGGCAACACCGTCTATGTCATCGAGCACAACACCGACGTTATCAAGGCAGCCGACTACGTCATCGAGCTCGGCCCCGGCGCTGGCGACCTGGGCGGCACCATCATCTACCACGGCACCCCCCGCGAGATGCTAGCTTGTCCGTCCTCCATCACCGCCCCCTACCTCTCAAACAGTTAGGAGTTAGAAGTTAGGAGCTAGAAGTTAGGAGTTAGGAGTTAGGAGTTAGGAGTTAGAAGTTAGGAGTTGAGTCAGCCCTTCCTTCGCACCCATCCACGACAACAAAGACAAGAAAAACAACTCAAACAACACCCACGACAACCGATACAGCGAGGACAAGCATTAATTTCCTGGCAATCAACCAAAAAGGGTATTTCTCATTTTCTCTTTTTTCGCACGCACGCGTCCTTCCCACTTATCACTGCTGTTATCTTTGCCCCCTGTCAGGGGTCTCCTTCCGGCCTACGGCCACCAGTCAACCTCTGACAGGCATAACAAAATAAGTCAACTCCCGTCAGGGATAAGTTTAACCGAGTCAACTTTTACTAGGGATAAAGACCAAGAAACAGTCAACCAAAATCAGGCAACCACAGACAGCAGCAAGTCACGCGAGCAGCAGCTCATGGAGGAGAACGCGAGACTGAAGGCGGAATTGAAAGAAGCGCGCAAGGAGCGTGACTTCCAAAATCTTCGTGCCGATGTGCTGGACGAGATGATCAACATAGCCGAGCACAAATTCGACATTAAGATAAGAAAAAAATCTGGCGTCAAACGCTGAATGTCCTGCATGCACGTGACAGCAAGCGATATGGAATCGCTCCCATGTGCAGAGCGTTTGACGTTAGCAAGCAGGCATATTACCAGTGGGACGATGGGAGGGAACTTCGTTGTTCTGCTCTGGAGGTCTTCGCCCTGGAGTTCATCCTCAACGTCCGCCTTAAAGACCCGGGCATTGGCGGGCGGAAGCTTTGGCATATGTACCAGCTGGAGTTCCCGGCCGGCGACAGGCTCGGCCGCGACAGGTTCGAGTCCGTGATAGCGGCCAACGGCCTGAAGGTGCGCAAGAAGCCCCGCAAGACGAGAACGACCAACTCGAGCCACAGTTTCCCATTGTATCCGAATCTGGTGCGTGAGTTCATCCCCTGCGGCATCAACCAGTTGTGGGTGAGCGACATCACCTATATCCCCATATGGACCAGTGACGGGCAACACAGCTTCTGCTACCTGTCGTTGGTAATGGACGCCTATAGCCGTGAGATCGTTGGCTGGTCAGTTGGTTCCACCCTTGACTCCGTCTACCCTGTGATGGCATTGAAAATGGCCATGGGGAGGCTTGACGGAACATCGGCAGAAGGCCTTATCCACCACAGCGACCGCGGGGTACAGTATGCATGCCGAGAATACACAGGGCTCCTAAAGGACAAGGGCATCCGAATAAGCATGACAGAGAACGGAGATCCAAAGGAGAATGCCCAAGCTGAGCGGATCAACGCCACCATCAAGAACGAGCAGCTCAAGGATGTCCGCCTCTATTCGCTGGCTCAGGCCGAGGAAGCGGTCGAGGCCGCCGTCGACTTCTACAACAACCAGCGGCCACACATGAGCCTGGACATGATGACCCCAGCACAGGCGGCCAAATGCCATGGGGAGATAAACAAGAAATGGCACAGCTACCGCGAGGCCGCAATCAAAAACAATGGAAGGGCGTGATGGGTTATTCCTGAAAAAGGTTTATCTTTGCCCCCTGTCAGGGGTCTCCTTCCGGCCTACGGCCTCCAGTCAACCTCTGACAAACAAAATAAGTCAACTCCCGTCAGGGATAAGTTTAACCGAGTCAACTTTTACTAGGGATAAAGACCAAGAAACAGTCAACCAAAATCAGGCAACCACACATGCGTGTACTTTCCACCTATTTCACTCTTTCCACCTATTTCACCCTTTCCACACATGCGCGTACTTTCCACATTTCACTGCTGTGGTGAAAATCCCACGTGCATCTAAGAAAAAAGAGAAAAATGAGAAAAATAATTGGGGTGATGGTTAGAGGTGGGCTAACTCGCGGAGTTTGTTTTTGAGCTCGGCATTTTCTTGCTTGAGGCGTTCGACCTCTCGGGTGAGTTGCTCGATGGTTTCACGTTGGTTGGTGCGGTAGCCGAGCCTAGCGGCAGTCATGCGTTCTCGTATGCCGCCCTCTGTAATAAATTCCTGCTCTTTGTTCTGCTGATAGGTCATCATCATCTTGTCCACCATGCGGCAGAGCGTGATGGCGATGTTCGCCACTTCTTCATCTGACCATTTCTCGAAAAACGGCTCATAGTCTTCCAAACTGTTGTGTTCTCTACAATACCGCAGCATCTGGTCATAGCGCGGGTGTCCTGCTGTCCATTTCGTCAGCCGATGAGCTGGCAGATAATCCTCATAGTCCTCCAAGAGTTCCTGTATGCTTGATCGCGCCACATTGAGCAGTTTCAATTCCATTTCCATCGATGTCACTCCGTCTGCCGAGCCCTCGACGATGTTCTGCTTCCCCGAGCGTGCAGCCTGCAGCATCTGGTCAACGGTGCGGTCCCCGTAGGCTGGCAAGAAACGGCGCGTGAAGACATAGGTGAGCTGGTAGAGTACCACCGTCTTCTGGTAAAACCAGAGGTTTTTCCAGTTGGTCTGCTTGCGGAGGACAGTTTCGAGTTGGTGGGCAGGTATAGGATTCTCTTTATTCATTGGCTTTACTTTTTCTAGATTTTCTAGAATATCTAGATTATCTAGAGGGTCTAGAGTTTCTAGAAAATCTATTTCAAGTTGCAAATATAGGATTATTTTTAATTTCTGCAAAAAGTTTGTACCTTTGCGGCAGTATGGAGGATTTTGACATCAGACGGGAGTCGCTCAAGACCGATCAGGACTTTGAGCGGGCGTTGAGACCCGTGCGGTTTGAGGACTTTGCGGGGCAGGACAAGATTATCGAGAACCTGCGCGTGTTTGTCGCTGCGGCGAAGCTGCGTGGCGAGTCGCTGGACCATGTGCTGTTCCACGGCCCTCCGGGTCTGGGAAAGACGACGCTAAGCAACATCATCGCCAATGAGCTGGGCGTGGGCTTCAAGGTCACGTCGGGTCCTGTGCTGGACAAGCCGGGTGACCTGGCTGGCTTGCTGACGTCGCTCGACGAGAACGATGTGCTGTTCATTGACGAGATTCACCGCCTGAGCCCCATCGTCGAGGAATACCTCTACAGCGCGATGGAGGACTACCGCATCGACATCATGATTGACAAGGGCCCCGGCGCACGCTCGGTGCAGCTGACGCTCGCCCCGTTCACCCTCATCGGTGCCACCACCCGCAGCGGCCTGCTGACGTCACCCCTGCGCGCTCGCTTCGGCATCAACTGCCACCTGGAGTACTATGACCACAAGGTGCTGGAGGGCATCATCCGCCGCTCGGCGCGCCTGCTGGCGGTGCCCATCGACGACAAAGCCGCCATCGAAATCGCCCTGCGCAGCCGTGGCACGCCCCGTATCGCCAACTCGCTGCTGCGCCGCGTGCGTGACTTCGCCCAGGTAAAGGGCAGCGGCCGCATCGACCTGGAGATTGCCCGCTATGCCCTCGAGGCGCTGAACATCGACAAATATGGCCTCGACGAGATTGACAACAAGATCCTGCTGACCATCATCGACAAGTTCGGTGGCGGTCCTGTGGGCCTGAACACCATCGCCACAGCGATGAACGAGGACCCGGGCACCATCGAAGAAGTCTATGAGCCCTACCTCATCAAGGAAGGCTTCATCAACCGCACACCCCGCGGCCGCGAGGCGACCACGCTGGCCTATAACCACCTGAAGCGCGAGCGTCCCGGCGAAGTGGGATCAATTTTTTAATCTTTATAAGGACCTTAAAGACCCTAAAGTCCTTAAAGACCTTAAGGTCATTACAAACACATTGAAATGGCTAACCTGAAATCACTGGCAAAAGATACGGCCATCTACGGCCTCTCGAGCATCGTCGCCCGATTCATCAACTACCTGCTCGTGCCCATCCAGACGGCACGCTTCGCCGCATCGGGCGGCGAATATGGCATCATTACCAACGTCTATGCCTATGTGTCGCTGCTCATCATCCTGCTCACCTATGGCATGGAGACCACCTTCTTCCGCTTCATGACCAAGGAAGGGGAAGACCCGAAGCGCATCTACTCCACTACCCTACGCATGGTCGGCTTCACGTCGCTGCTGTCCATCGCCGTGGTGTTTGCTTTCCTCGGCCCTATCTCCTCGCTCATCGGCTATCAAGACCATCCCGAGTTCATTGCCGTGATGTTCACCACGGTCGCCATCGATGCCTTCACCGCCATCCCCTTTGCCTACTTGAGAATCCAGCACAAGCCTGTCAAGTTTGCTACACTCAAGATTGCCAACATCCTGCTCAACATCTTCCTGAACCTGCTCTATCTCGTGATATTGCCCGAGCTGAAGATCAACCTGTTTGGCATCTACGACGACAAGTTCACGCTCGATGTGGCATTTGTCTTCTATATCAACCTCGTCTGCACCCTCTTCACCCTGCTGTTGCTCTACAAGGAGTTGCGCGGCATCTCCTTCGGCTTTGACATGGCGGCGTGCAAGCGGATGCTCAGCTATGCGTGGCCCTTGCTCGTCATGGGTCTGGTGGGACAGCTCAACCAGGCTATCTCGCAGATCATATTCCCCTACTTCTATGACGGCGACATCGCCGAGGCACGAGCGCAGCTCGGTATCTACGGCGCCTGCATCAAGATTGCCATGATCATGGTGATGCTCACCCAGGCCTTCCGCTTTGCCTACGAGCCCTTCGTGTTCAGCAACAAGGATGCCGACAAGCGCGAGACCTATGCCCGGGCCATGAAGTTCTACATCATCTTCACGCTGCTGGCCTTCCTGGCCGTGATGGCGTGGATCGACTTGCTGCGCTACATCGTGGGCCGTGATTATTGGGAAGGACTGCGCGTCGTGCCCATCGTGATGGCAGCCGAAATCATGTTCGGCGTGTTCTTCAACCTCTCGTTCTGGTACAAACTCACCGACCGCACCATCTGGGGAGCCTATTTCTCGGGCATCGGAGCCCTGGTGCTCATCGCCATCGACATCTTCCTCATTCCACGCTTCAGTTACATGGCGTGTGCCTGGGCAGGTTTTGCCGCCTATGGCGTGTCGATGCTGTTGTCCTACTTCATCGGGCAGAAGTATTACCCCATCAACTACCCGCTGCGTGACATCGCCCTGTACACGGTAGTGGCCGGCGTCCTGTTCGCTGCCATGATGCTGCCTGTTGAGAACATGTGGCTCAGGCTGGCTTTCCGCACGGTGCTGCTGCTCTTGTTCGTAGGTCTTATCTACCGCAAAGAAGGCTTCGGCAAGATGCTCGCCAAGGTCCCCGTCATCGGCCGCTTCTTCAAGTAACGCCAGTTCAATAGAAATAAAACGCTGATGTTCACCCCATCAACCATGGCGGTGTGCCATCATTCAAGCCTGTATCAATGTCCGTGCTGCGAACGGAGAAATTAAACAACAGAGGCGAATGAATTGAGCACCAACGCGTTCGTTAAGAAAAAAAAGAAAAAAAGAAAAAAATAATAGCCTGAAATATTCTGAGAGGCGGATGCCATCAGATATTTCAGGCTATTCGGTTGTTTACTTTATTGGCCTAGGATGATGTCAATAAGGTAGTTGGCGTCGGAGATATTGACCTCGTAATCATCATTAAGATCAAAAGACTCTCCACGATAGAAAGCGATGGGGAGCAGGATATATTGTCCCCTTGGCCCAAGGCCCAGAAACCCCTTGACATCGTACGTACCATCCCACTTATCCGGATTATCGCCATTCTCCAGGATGGCATCCATCAAGCGGTTGAAATCTGCAATATTGACCTCACCGTCATCATTAATCCAATGATATGTCCCTTTTGGAGGGAAGGGGACGTCAAAACGATTGTAGAGTTCCATTTCACCGATGCCGTCAATCATCTTGAAGCAGCCAGCATCATCCAGCACAATCGAGACACCTTTGAACTGCAGATAGCGATGTATCATCGAGTCATCCACAGTTAATATGGTCACCTCATCGGGGAGAACAGGCTCATCATGTCCATCCTTGACAAAGGAGTCGGTAACAACAGGGTATATGCGCCATTCTCCACCAACTTCTTGAGCCTTAGCGACCGCACCGGTGATGAGGTCACCATTTTGGAACCAGTTGTAGACTGTGCCGACGACCAGGCCATAACGGTCATCAACATCCTTCACATAGAGATAATCACCATTCTGATAGACAGCAGTCAGCGGTGTCGTGAAATGACCCCTCAGGTCAAAATATTCCACCCATTGAACTTGATTGAGGTTGTACAGGGACTTGATGTTCTTGATCAATGCTTCATCATCGTAGTTCAAGCCAATGTCTGTGACAAAGACACGGTAGCGGGTCCCTCCGCCATAAGGCCAACTGTTGAGCTCATAAGACTCGACAAGGCCATAGACATTATAGCTCCAGCACAGGATTTGGGGCAGTATCGGGTCGTAGGTGAGCAGGCATTCACACGTCTCGCCATTGAGGTCGGTGATGGTTCCACTCGGGAAATTTACATAGCGCAACACGACATACTTGCCCAATGTTTCGGGACCCACCTGTGAGGGAGTAATCTCCAATGGAGGTTCATCGGGGATAATCCGCTCAAACGTAACTGGAAACAACATATAAACAATGCCACCTTCTGTCTCGAGAGAGCCTACTACCGCCTCGATGTCATAGAAGACAGATTCGTTCTCAGGCGGTCTAACACCCATTGTGCCAAACACTATCGGACAAGTATTGCCGAACTTATCCTTCAGCGTCCCCCGATAGGCATAATCATAGTCATAGTCAGAATATTCGCCTATGAGCCAGAACTGCACCGAGTCAAGAGACACGAGGTGTGCAAACTTGTCGGGTCCGACTTCGTCGGCTGTTATGTAATCGGGGTCCACGTGGGCGAATCCCGATTGATACTCAAAGCCTCTCGGCTCAGTCAACATGGGCTCGCCATTACTCGTCATCTTGACACCTTGAAAACCAGCAGGAATGACATTACCTCTCATGTAGTAATGACCTGTATTGCCATAGAACAGAGCACACCCGCTCCCGTCGCACACATACAAGTTCTTGCCTTTATTCGCCAGCACGGTGACTCTATTATCAAACTGAACAAGCGTGCCGTCGGGCACTTGCTCGTAGGCAGCAATGTCCTCGACATGAACTGCCGTCATGAATCGATAGGTCACACTCGTCACCCAACTCACTGTCGTGCCTTTCACCGCAATGGCACTGATGGTCATATCCTCGTCCACAGTGAATGGCCCGGTGTATTGAATGGATGCTTGTGTCGGCTCTGATCCATCGGTAGTATAGTAGATTGTTGCCCCATTGTCGGAGCACCTCATCGAGACTTGTATGGGTTCTCCATAGGTGCCGCCATCAGGCGAAATCCCGGGTGCAGACAATGTTGCCGCCAAGGCTTGCATGGTGGTACATCCAGCTACTGCCAGCACCAATAGAACAGAAAAAACAAATAATCTTTTCATCGCTATTATGATCTGTTGGCTGTCATGTAATCAACGAGGGCGTTGACGTCAGCGACATTGAGCTCACCGTCAAAGTTCAAGTCACCGATGATGTGGGTTGCTCCACCTGCCGAAGTGATTTCAACAGGATAGAGTTCAAGCTGATTATTGAAAACAGTCAGGAAACCCGACACATTCCATTTCATCTCGCCATCATCCTCTTGCGTCCAGATCCAATCATAGTCAATCTTACCAGACAGAATCATATCAATCAGGCAGTTGAGGTCGGCAATGGTCACCTCACCATCATGGTTCAGGTCATAGGGATTGCTCGGTGGAGCGATTGGGAGCTCGGGCCCCGGTATCTCTATGTTGAACTTGTTGTACATCAGCAATCGGTCACACTCGTCCTCGATATAGGTCTTGCCGTCCTCGGTAACAATCTCCACATTCTCAAAACGGACATACCAGTGGCACATGTCCTGTGACACTTCTTCGGTACATCCGGCATCCTCAGGTTCCACAGGGAGGCCATGACCGACCTTGACCCAATCCCCTACGGGTACAAGTTGCCTCTGATTTTGATAGGTTCCCCAATGGGCAAGGCCCTCGATGGTGTCGCCGTTGACAAACTCTCCACCGATGTTGCCATACATCAGGATATAATCTTCACACAGGTCCTGAGCGTACAGGTTCACACCATTCTGATAGATGACGACAAGCTTGATCTTGAATGTCGCATCAGGATTCTCTAAATTATACGCATCCTGCAGGCAATGGACAGGTATCGGATCTTGATCATCAAGATCCCATACCAGCAACTGGAAATTGCCCTTATAGGCCGTTACGATGCCACGGATATCTATCCGTTGCGTCTCGTCAGGATAAGTAAAGGGGAGTCCATGCCTGATGTAGATGGGCAATTCATTGCCGTTCTCATCACGGATTACGCCTTTCTCCTTGTCAACAATCAAATTCTTGATGATGACATAATGTGCCCAAAGCGCTGGGCCGACTTGTGGGATAGTCACCTCTTCAGGGACCACCTCCACTTGAGCTATTGGCGGTTGGAAACCGGATAAGGGTTGAGCCAGTTCAGGCCAGCCGTCATAATAGGTTACCTTGCCACCAAAGCCCGCAGGAATCACATCACCATGATTGTAGGTCTGCCCCACATTGCCAAAGATGAGTCCGTAGCCCGTCTCGTCCTTGGCGTAAAGATAGTTACTTGACTGCAGGATGACCGTGGCATCATAGTCAAAGGTAATCTCGTAGGGATTGGGATTCTCGGGATTATAGAATTGCCAGTAGTTGCCCAATCCGATGCGCAGATTATCATGGGGAGTAATCTTTATCGGTAAAAGCTGATAAATGACACTCTCTCGGCCATAGGAGCCGATGATGCCTGTGATATTAAAGTGGCGGGTCAAGTCGGGCGGGATAGGACAATTAAATCGGTTGAAATACATGGGAATCCTGTTGCCCGAGGCATCTACAGCATAGTAAATACCGTCCTCTTCAATGATGGTCACATCCTCGAGAATCACGTAGTGGGCAAACAGATCGTGGCCCACCTGGTCAAGAGTGATCTGCTCGGGCTCGATAGGGATGTTGCTGGTGGCAGGCTTGAAATTGACTGGTTGCATCAATTCCATTTCTCCTGAATAAGTGCTTTTGGTGACCACAAAGCCAGCCGGGATCACGTCACCAGTACGGTAGGTCTGACCCACATCGCCATAAATCAAGGCATAACCGCCACATCCGTCCTTGACAAACAGATAGCGGGTCGCTTGGGCCACAGCATAGACAGGCGAGTTGAAACGCACCTCGGTGTTATCGTCCAATGGTTCCAAATCCTCAAAACAGTTGAAAGACGGCAGACTGGCGATGGTATAATCGGCACTCACGACGTCACTCATCTCTCCGTCAAGGATTGCAACGGCCTTGATGGTCATATTGTGATCGACAACGATTGGCGCCGTGTACACGGGAGACTGGGCATCAGGGTCACTGCCATCGGTCGTGTAGTGAATGGTGGCGCCAGTGGTGTAACTGGTGATGGTCGCCTCAAAGGGCGCGTAATAGACACCAGACGCCGGACTGATAATAGGAGCGCACAAGCCGTCACCATCATCAACGGTAACAACAATCTTGGTCATGCGCACCTGATTGGTCTTGGCAATAAAGCTAACCTGAGGTGCACAACCCGTCCACACACCGATTTTTTCTTGATAAGCATAGTCGCCGACACTCTGTTCAAAGTTTCCGGGACCATACTGGGCGTCGCCCTCGGCAGTACAATAAAACTCAATGTTGATGATATTTCCATAGCAGACACTGATGGTGAGGCTTTGGCCCTTGTACACACGAAATTGGGTCTCATTGACAAGGCCATTGCTCACTTCAAGCTTCACACAGTCCTTCTCAATAGCATAAGGTGACTGAGAAGGAGTCAAGCCGACTGCATCCTGGGGCACAAAGACGACAACCCGTATCCCTGCCCAAGCAGCAACGGCCATCAGGCACAACAACAATAACGTAAAGATCCTTTTCATAACAAGCGATATAGTTAATAGTGAATGTGCAAATATATGAATTCTTTGTGACATTGCTATCTCCCTCATCTGTGCGATTGCACTTTTTCTTCATTCCTGTGCAATCGCACACCAGAGAGAGCATGTTTTCTGATTTAATAGTATCTACTAGTCATTAAGGATTAGAACAAATTCCCAACAACGTTACAGTTTTTGATTCAGCACCATCGCTACTTATGGTAATCTTCGCCAATGAACGTCCTGCTTTCTGTGGATTATATTGCACTTCAACACTGGCACCAGCAGCAGCCTGAGCAGCAGTAATGCTCGTTCTATCAATACTGAAGCATCCAGAATTATCTTCAAGTTTCAACGTCAGATTGCCTGTCAGGTTTGTACCCCTAACAGTGAAACCATCAAGATATGCCCCATTTGGAACACCGCTGAAACTCAACGAAGATGGATTGACCGTAATTGTCGGTGTGACGGCTGTACCCTTCAACGAGACAGTCATTCCATTGCTAATGTTAACAGTAGCATTATGGGTACCTGCCGAGGTGGGCTTATACGTCACGGTCACGGTCGCTCCACTAAGGGCTTGAGCTGGAGTTATAGTGGTTCTGCTCAGTGAGTAATAACCCGAAGTGCCAGATAGACTTAACGTCAGGGAACTTGCAGTATAGCCTTTGACTGTGAACGTCTTGGTCACTGTTGTATTTGTTACAACATTGCTGAAAGTTAAGGATGTAGGGGTGACCGTGAGCGGTTCAATGGCACTACCGTACAATGTGACGGTCTGTGGCTGAGCTCCGCCTCCGCTAATTGTGACCGTAGCGCTGTGGCTAGGAAGGTTTGACGTGGGCCTATATTGTACTTCAACACTGGCACCAGCAGCAGCCTGTTCAGCACTAATGCTCGTTCTATTAATCGTAAAGAATCCAGAATTGTCATTAAGGGTCAGCGTCAAGCTGCTGGTCAAGTTTGATCCCGTGACAGTAAAGCCATCAAGATAGGCTCCATTTGGAACGCCACTGAAACTCAACGAAGATGGATTGACGGTAATCGTCGGTGTGACCGCAGTGCCATTCAACGCGACAGTATTAGTTGTAGTGCCGTCTCCGATGTTGACAGTGGCATTATGAGTGCCTGCCGAGGTGGGCTTATATGTCACGGTCACGGTCACTCCACTAAGGGCTTGAGCTGGAGTTATAGTGGTTCTGCTCAGCGTATAATATGATGAAGTTCCCAACAGACTTAAGGTCAAAGTTTTCTCAGTATAGCCTTTGACCATAAACGTCTTGGTCACAGTAGTATTCGTAACGACATTACTGAAATATAATGTCGAAGGAGTAACCGAGAGCGGCTCAATGGCTGTACCAGTCAGTATGACAGTTTCGGTAATAGTACCGTCGCTGATGGTAACGCTGGCATTATGTGTACCAGCTGACATGGGACTATATTGCACATCAACTATGGCACCAGCAGCGGCCTGAGCAACACTAATACTAGTTGTGCCAATCGTAAAAAATCCCGTATTGTCATTTAGGGTCAGTGTCAAATTGTTGGTCAGGTTTGTTCCAGTGACAGTAAAACCATCAAGATAAGCTCCATTGGGAACGCCGCTGAAACTCAACGATGATGGATTAACAATGATAATCGCTGGAGGTGGAGTAGCAATGCCTCTCAATGCAACAGTTTCGGTAACAGTACCGTCACTAATAGTGATGGTGGCATTATGAGTGCCAGCGGTCGCGGGTCTATACTGCACATCAACCATGACACCAGCAGCAGCCTGAGCAGCAGTAATACTGGTTGTTCCGATAGCGAAGAATCCCGTATTATCATTAAGGGTAAGTGTCAGATTCCCTATCAAGTTTGTTCCTGTGACAGTAAAGCCATCAATATAAGCGCCATTGGGAACACCACTGAAACTCAACGATGACGGATTAACGGTGATGGATGGCATTTGGCCCGAATATACAGTTACGCCAACAGTTGGCTCATAATTAGCACGCGCATCTTTAACCTTTAGTGTAGCAGTGCCATTTTTGAGAGCTGTTAATTTCACCTTCGGTGTTTGATTCTCATAGCCTGAACCTATTGTTGGTGGCCATGTTGTGCCCACTTCGGTGTCGTTAGAAACAAATGAAGCTCTGCATATACTTGATTCACTATTGGTAAGCGTATAATTACCCCAACCGCCATTGAGATCGATGATTTCAGTTTCTCCATTTTTTACTATAATAGACTCAGGGATTGATAGAGGCTCGGGAACAGTTATAACCGAAGCAGGTGCTGCTTCTACAGTTCTGTTCCAAATCTTGAAGATGGGCTTAGCAGTGTAGGTACCTACAGGGTAGTTACCGTTCAGTTCCATCTGCAGGTCTTTATTGTTCCAATTAGCCCCACGTTTATACGTCTTAGTAGAGAAATAAGTATATTTCAGCTGGTTGTTGCTGTCATACAGCCCGATTCCTGGTGTTACAGTGAACAGAAGGTTTCTGGAAATGTCGGTTGTCAATGCAGTAAGGGAGTAGCCATTTGTGCCTAAGTCGGGCAAGGCGGGAGCAGTGAACTCGGGGAACAGATAAACGTATCTCGGCTCAAAAACCGGGAACCATGAGGAAATAGGCAACTCCCAAAGTTCCCAATCTTTATTGAAAGAGAAAATGTTCACGCCACCACTCAAATTTGCAGTTAACGGTTCAAATGTGAGACGGCTGTCTTTGAAGTCATACCAGGAGGGGGTTTGGCTCATATTGGTATTGAATTCAATATCTCCTGAGACTTTGGGACCAACCAGCATCGTGAGATTAGCCCCAGCTATATCTTCGGTAAAAAGACAAACGCCGACTTGGAATGCCAATCCAGCCGATAACGAGGTGTGCAAATTGACACTTCCATTGGGTGAATCAAAGCCTGTTCCGTCAAAGCCAAACACGAGACCATCTCGTCCATTGTTCCGTTCTCTGGAGTCATAACCGAATTGTGACACTAATTTGAAGTGTTGAGTCAAGTCAAGTGAAGCACTGCCGTTAAAGTCCAGATAACCACCAATATTGACGAAAGCATTAAGACCGAAGATCGGTGTGTGGATTTTCAGTGATTCATGAGGATATACCACAGTATCCACCTCAAAGGATTCTTCCCATTTCCAATCAAAATCACAATCAAGTTCTTTCTTGATGACAAACCTGAATCGGTTGTTTGCGCTGTCAAACAACTTATATCGGATAACGTACTCAAATGTTAATTTTGGGCTCACATCCAGAGTGACCTCATTTGAATCATCTTCAAAAAGATTAAGAGAGAAAGTTCCAAAGGGAATGGTTTGCTCACCCTGCTCGTTGATGAACCTTCTTGGGGCTCTTGGAGTAGATGAACTGTCATTATAGGTTACGACTTTTCCTACGCAGATTAGCTCGTCATAAATGTCTTCAATGGATACCTCTTCACACTCGATAATAACTACTCCTTCTGTCCTGACGATGCGAGTTACCCTTCCTGCAAAGCCATTCACAAAAGGCTCCTCATATGCAATGTCACTTACAACTACCTGACCAACGCTTGGTAGCGAATCTGAAGGGATTGACGCATCAAAAGTCACTGTCGTTTCCGTCGCTTCAATCACATATGGGAAATGGAACAATGTAATGTGGAAAATGCCTTCTTTAAGAATAGGCTCGGGGGCTCTGAAAGTGATGCTATCGATAGCAGCGAGAGGAATCCGGTACAAACTGTCTGGAGTCCATATCTCTTGGACGACAACGTTAGAATGTCTCCTACCGTTGAGATCTATTTTGCTATAAGTGATACTGTCAACATCATAGTTAAGGAAGGCATTAAAGTCTCCATCGTTACGCCAATTGAAAATGGCATACTGATTATCGTCTTGTTGTCCAAATGCAGTAATCGGAAAGACGTTGCCGAATATTGCCACCAGCAGGCTGAATAAAACAATGTGCTTTTTCATCGCTTCACGATTTTAATGATTTGACTACCTGCTTTAACCACATATTCGCCCGAGGGCTCTTTATCAAGTGACACCTTGACGTTATCGTGTCCTTGCATAATCTTGACAATTCTACCATCGGCACAGGCCACCTCAGTCAAGTCATTTTCCTTCAAACCATGCAGGAAAATGGTACCAGCGGATGGCATTTCAAGATCGTTTTGCAATAAAAGCTCGTTAGAAACAGTCATTTGACCATAACGCAACTGAACTATGTTCGCAAGTCCGTAGGTCATCATCATGCCATCGGTCTCTATAACAAAATCTGGCTTTAAAATCATGAGCCTACTGTCGTCATTAAGTAGGTATTCCATGGTGATGCCATCAGTTGTTGTTATGAGAATGGTCGAATAGAGTTGAGCTGAAGGCAAACTCAGAATGATGTCAATCAGTTTGGCAACATCCACTATATTCATCTGTCCGTTGCCATCAACGTCAACGACGGGAGAATCGCCATTTTCGTCAGTGTTCAATAGTTTATTAATGAGGAAAGTGACATCTCCAATATTCACTTTGCCATCACCATTCAAATCACCTTGCTGCATGGTGGTCCCTTCTTCAAGATTGATTGTGATGTGAGCGGCATTTTCAGTGACAGTATCAACCGCTAAAACTTGTAACGTTGACAAGAAAAAGGATAAAATAAAAAGAAATCTGTAACTCATAACATTGGAAATAATAATAATGAAAGGTAATAATCAAATAAGTCAAGATGATAATCTCGTTGCAAATTAAGCAATTCTCTTGAGTTATCATAAGGCTCTCCACATCTATAGGAGAGCCTTATGAAGAAGGTCAGGGATTATTCGTCAGTACTCCAGGTAATGTTCCAGATGGAAACCCTGTTTTTGTTGGTCGTTGCATTTGACGGGCACAGGTTGGTGAACTCAATGGTGAAATCACCGTCGATGGAGCAGACTTCGTCAAAGGGATAGACCTCATGCTTGGTCACATTCTCATTGGTGACGGTCCAGGTCTTGACAACCTCGCCATTCTGCTTCACGTCAACGCGGAAGGAGAGGACATTATCGGTGAATGCAGCGCCATAGTTGAAGCACAGCCTGTTCATACCGCCATGCAGGACGGGCGACACGAGGGTACCTACGGCAGTGGTCTTGCCGTTCAAGGTCGGCGCCTTGGCATATTCGGTTGTGGAACCGTTCACATAGCCGATGAAGGTAAAGATGGGATTGGCATCGGTATCACCACCACTCAGGAGCGCGCTGTTCTCTGCCACCCAGCCATTGGCCGACGTGAGGGAAACATAGTTCCCCGTGGGATTACCCATCGTCTCGAGGTCTGCGCGGTTTCCATTTGCTTCTTTGATACCGAACTTCACATCATCAACGCACCAAGTGGCATAGTTGGCATCAGGGTCAGCATAATAGCGGAAACCGATGAAGTAGGCCCCGTCGGCCCACTGGCTCAGGTCAATGTCACCACTTGCCGTCCAATCGCTGTAGAGCATCTCAGGGGCAACGGCCAGTATCGGGTCAAGTTTTACCTTGACGGTAGCCTTTGTCGGGTTAATAGAGTCCATGAGATAGACCTCTAACGTGCTGGTCGTGCTGCCATAAGCTCTGACCTGGGTGCGGAAGCTCAGCGTCTTGGACTCAGCATTCTGGATATCAAGTCGCGGAGTAACCAACCAGGCATCAAACGGCGGTTGCGTTCCTTTGTAGCCTGTCATGGCAGCATAGCCGTTTTCATTGAAAGTAGTCTGATACCACTTTCTGTCGCCACTGACGGCAAAATTGTTCCAAGTGTCCGGCAATTCGTTGTCAAATCCCTCGTCCAGACTAGTAACAGTTATAGGTTCAGGATTGGGGACGGGATCGCCCTCGTGTGGTGTCACATCGTTGATGTCGCGCAACATTAGCTGCCAAACATAGCCACGAGATGAGAGTAAACCCACGACATCAACTTTCCCAACGGGCAGCGGAAGAGAAGCGAAGCTGGCATAGTTGGAGGTATACACACCCAAGAGGTTGCCGTCCTTATCCTTGATCACGCGTCTGGTACCGAACGACTGATCGGAATAGGTCGTCAGGCCATCGGCATCAACAAATGTGACACCCTCCAGGCGCACAAGCTTGGATTGATACTGGAGGAGCGTCTCGGCATCGGTCTTGTCCGCAAAGTCACTCATGTTGATGGTAACGGGTTGCACCTCGGCACGCTCAGGATCGGGCCAACCGTTCAACTCGACAAGTGACTCCCAAAGGCTTTGGGGCATGAATGTGGCATCCCAGGAGCCGATGGGTGCATACCATTCAGGATAGCCCAACAGCTGTTGGCCATTGTACTTGCCCACATAGTAGCCCTGCATGGGCAATACAATCTCTTGACCGATGGGATAGTCAAAATACATGTCGCTCTGGTTCACCGAGATAGTCAGTCCCGCCCCCGACTCGTCGGTGATGTAGAGGGCCTTGTAGATGTTGCCCGACTGATCGCTGCTGGTAACCCAGCCGTGAATCACCTCGTTCTCGGTTACCGTGTCGATGTAATTCCTCACATCCTGCCAGTGCTTAGCCTTGAACTCGGCTATGGTCATGTTGGGACTATGGATTGCCTCAGGGCCTGCCATTTCGCCCGTCAAGAGGAAATTGATCAAGTCGGTGACATCATTGATATTGGCCTTCTTGTCGCCATTCACGTCACCATACAATCGATTGTAATCATTGCTTCCCGTTACCACCAAGATAGACAGCGAGAACAAAAGTAAAAATGTAAAGCGTTTCATTGAAAAAAATGGTTTGTGTTAAATAAAACCGGGCCCTATAATACTTTTTTCGGGAGGCCATTTCAAGAGGGTGAACCCGCTAGTCCCTCCTGGCCTGGCCTTCATATTTAGTGGATGAGTTGTTCGACGGCAAGTTGCATCGGTAATGACGTCAAAACATGAACAGCATGAAACAAGAGAGCGCAAAACCTGACACATCCGGTTTTGCGCTCCTTTTATCCGTAATTCGGGCCCATAGCTTAGTTGGCTACACACGTGGGATGGCCATAAGCCTCCACCACAAGGCTCTGGCATTATTCCTAAAGAGAACAAGCCAGTGCATAGTTTTTTCCAACATCCAGTTTTGAGGTATTTGCTACATGCCTGATACATTATTTCCTAATAACAATAATGATACTTTTTAAACTTGGACACAAAATTACAATTTAATTCTCAATCCGCCAAATCATTAACATAAATTAATTCATTGGTCTTTCCTCTTGAAAAACTTCACACAATAACTACTTATTGCTTAAAAATCAGAATCGGGAGACATCGCCACATCGTGCCTCCCGACTCCATTATCGGTAGATGACTATCTTGTCATTTCATGATTAATGACCCAAGATGTAGTCAGTCAAAGCGTTCACATCAGCAAGGCCGATCTCGCCGTCACCGTTCATGTCGGCGCGCCAGCGGGTGCATTCGTCAACATTAGCGCCCAGGATGATATCGAGCAGTGCGTTCACATCAGCAATACCGATCTCACCGTCGTTGTTCACGTCACCCTTGGTGCCGCAATCGTCACCACCTTCACCCTGAACCAGGATGGGATAGAACTCGAGCTCGCCCTTATAGACGGTCAAGAAGCCCTCAACATAGTAGGGAGCATTGCCCTTGATACCAACCTCAAACTTGTCGAACATGTGGAGTTGACCAGTCTCATCAACGATATACATCTTGTCCTCCTCGGTGATGATGTCCACATCCTCAAAGCTCAGGTAGCGGTGTACCATATCCTGGGAAATCTCCTCGATGGGCATCGGCTCGTCGGGCTCAATCTTGTTGCCACGGCCATTGGGCGCGAAGTTCTCAACGGGAATCATCTGCTTGGCACCCTGATACTCATTCCAGGTGGCAATAGCATTGGTGATGAGGTCGCCATTGGTGAAGGGGCCTGAAACACCACCATAAACCAGCGACTGAACGCCTTCAGCATCCTGAACATAGAGGTAGCTGCTCTTCTCGTTCTGATAGATAGCGGTCAGCGGAGTGGTGAACTGACCCTGTTTGCCCTTGTCAAGTGCATACAGCTCATTGATGTTCTTAACAGGAGTCGGCTTGGACGGGATGATGGGCAGCAGCTGATAAACGGTATTGGTTGAACCATAAGAACCAACGATACCATACAGTTCATCATAGTGGCCTTCCTTCACGTCCTGAGCAAACTGGTTGTAACCGTTACAGGTATTACCACTGGCATCAACAACCTTGAAGTTGTTACCGCTAAGCTCGGTAACATCCACATTCCTCATCACTACATAATGAGCGAAGTTCTCATGCTTGACATCCAGCGGAGTGGCAACCTCAGCATTCACGGTCTCGTTCTTGATGGGATCATTGAAATCTGAGAAGGGAGAAGCCAACTCAGGCTCACCGCCATAGGTGGTCTTCTTGCCGCTATAGCCAGCGGGGAATACGTCACCCTGCTTATAGGTCTTGCCTACATTGCCATAGATGAGACCAAAACCGGTCTGATCCTTTACAAACAGTCGTGAGTTGCCGTGGAAGATAACCGTAGCATCATAGTCAAATACGAGCTGGGTGTTGTCGTCATAGAGGCTCATCGTGCCGATACCGACACCACCATCGCCTTCGGGCTTCACAAGGGTGGGCAGCAACTGGTAAACCACATTGTCCTTACCGTAGGAACCGACGATAGCCTCGACAGTATAGAGGATGTCAAGGTTGCCGGGAGCTTTGGCATTGAGCGTACCGAAGTAAACGGCACATTCGTTACCATCCTCATCGATCAGCGTGTAGTTCTTGTTGTCAGTAGTGCTGAAGGTAACATGCTCGAGACGCACAAAGTGGCCGAACATGTCATGATTCACCTGATTGGCACCGATCATCTCGGGAGCGATGGGGCTGTTGCTCGAAGCAGGATTGAAGCCGCTCAGGACCTTCAACTCGGGCTCTCCATTGTAGAATGCCCTGGTACCAACGAAACCGGCGGGAATCACGTCACCGTTCTTATAGGTCTGACCACAGTCGCCATAGAACAAGGCATAGCCCGTATTGTCCTTCACAAACAGATAGCTATTGTGCTGGGCAAGAACGTTGACAGAGTTCTTGAAGTTCAAGACTTCATCAACCTCAGCAGCCTGATATTCAGCGATGTTGTTGACACTAACAGCAGTACCGAAGACATACTCGGCAACAACGACTTCACTGACATCACCATCCTTGGCCGAGATGGCCTTCACGGTAGTATTGCTGTTCAAGGTGAAGGGAGCAGTGTACTGCGTGGAGCTGGTGGTGGGATTGCTACCGTTGGTGGTGTAATAAATCTTGGCATCGCTCGTACCGCAAGTGATGGTCACCTCAATCGGGTTGTAGTAGGTACCACCTGCAGGCTTGATGCTAGGAGCAGCAAGACCAGCCTCGCTGATGGACACCGTAATCTTGGTGGCACGCACCTGATTGGTAGCGGCAGTGAATACAACCTGCTCTGAAGAGCCTTCCCAAGTACCGATCTTGCCAGAGTAAGTGTAAGTCTCGGGAGTGGCAGTGAAGCAACCAGGACCATACTGAGCAGCGTCATTGGCAGTGCACTCAAACACAATCTTGGTGATCACACCGAGAGTGGTGGAAACAGTCACGTTCTTGTTCTTGTAGAAACGATACTGGGAATCATTGGCCAAACCGCTTTCTACATCGATTTTGACACCCTCCTTCTCAATAACGAAGGGGCCCTGTGTACCGGGACTGGTTCCATTATCGACACCAGCCACAAATGTGACGTCGGTTGCCCAAGCGGCGCTAGCCAGCAGACATAAGGTTAATAAAGTAAAAAGTTTCCTCATTGCAATGAAAGTTATTAAATGGTTAATAATGAATTGTTCAACGGTAATCTATATTTGGGCAAAGATACACTTTTTTTCCAAAACAGAACATAATATACAGCATATTTTTTTCAGAGCAGAAAAAACTTCTTTTGCTAAAGCAAAAAAATAAAAAATGAGGGCCGGATACTGAAAAAAATGTATTACCTTTGTCAGTTGGTTCGACATTAAAAATCACATCATAAAAATCATAACAATCAATCATACATTCATGGCAGACGAAATCATCAACCAAGAAGGAACTAACCAGCCGCAGCGCAAGGAGGTTTCCCCCGAGAAGCTCAAAGCCCTGCAGGTAGCAATGGATAAAATCGGTAAATCTTTTGGCAGTGGCAGCATCATGAAGCTGGGCGACGACCATATCGAGGACATCGAGGTCATCCCCACGGGCTCCATCGGCCTGGACAATGCCCTGGGCGTGGGCGGTTATCCCCGCGGTCGCATCATCGAGATCTATGGCCCCGAATCGTCAGGTAAAACCACGCTGGCAATACATGCCATTGCCGAGGCTCAGAAAATGGGTGGTATAGCCGCCATCATCGATGCCGAGCACGCCTTTGACCGATTCTATGCCGAGTCGCTGGGCGTTGACGTGAACAACCTGTGGATCTCACAGCCCGACAACGGCGAGCAGGCGCTGGAGATTGCCGACCAGCTCATCCGCAGCAGCGCCATCGACATCATCGTCATCGACAGTGTCGCCGCCTTGACCCCCAAGGCCGAGATTGAGGGCGAAATGGGCGAGAGCAAGATGGGTCTGCAGGCTCGCCTGATGAGCCAGGCGCTGAGGAAACTGACCGCCACCATCAGCCGCACCAACACCTGCTGCATCTTCATCAACCAGTTGCGCGAGAAACTGGGCGTGATGTTCGGCAATCCCGAGACCACGACCGGTGGCAACGCCCTGAAGTTCTACAGCAGCGTACGCCTTGACATCCGCCGCACAGGCCAAATCAAGGACGGTGACCAGGTTGTGGGTAACCTCACACGCGTGAAAGTTGTGAAAAACAAGGTGGCTCCTCCCTTCCGAAAGACCGAGTTTGAAATCCGCTTCGGTGAGGGCATCAGCAAGGTGGGTGAAATCATCGACTTGGGTGTTGAGTTCGGCATCGTCAAGAAGAGTGGTGCATGGTTCTCCTACGAGGGTACCAAGCTAGGCCAGGGCCGCGACGCCGCCAAGCAAATGGTAGCTGATAACCCCGAGCTGGCCGAAGAACTCGAGACCAAGATCAAGGAAGCCATGAAGGCCAAGTAACCCTTAGCCAAACAATTAACAACAATGCGGGCCGCCCCAAATGGAGCGGCCCGCATTGTGTAACCCTAGATCATCTAGATATTCCAGAAAATCCAGAAACAGGACATCTTTTACAAGAGGCCGAAGGCGGCACGCAGCGTCTCGGTCATGTTGAGTTTTTCCCAAGTGAAGAGTTCAACCTCAACCTCTTTGGTCTCATTGTAGAGCGACTCAAACTTCTTGACCTTCAACTCATACTTGCGGCCCATGTGGCCATAGGCTGCTGTCTCCACATAGATGGGCTGCAGCAACTTCAGGCGCTCGATGATGGCAGCGGGCCTCATGTCAAACAACGTCTTGAGGATGTCAGCGATTTCGGCATCAGTCTTATTAACATGACTGGTTCCATAGGTGTTGATGTAGAAGCTCACGGGTTCAGCACGGCCGATGGCGTAAGCCACCTGTACCAGCACCTCGTCGGCGATACCAGCAGCAACAACATTCTTGGCAATGTGGCGGCAGGCATAGGCAGCACTGCGGTCCACCTTGCTGGGATCCTTGCCACTGAAGGCGCCACCACCGTGGGCACCGCGACCGCCGTAGGTATCGACGATGATCTTGCGGCCAGTGAGACCGGTGTCACCGTGAGGGCCACCGATGACGAACTTGCCCGTCGGGTTGACAAACAGTTCGGTCTTTTCATCAACCATCGCACGGATCTCATCGTTAAAGTGCTCCAGCGTCCTGGGGATAAGGATGTTGCGCACGTCCTTCAGGATACGCGGCTGATCCACGTCATCGTCATGCTGTGTGCTCACCACGATAGTGTGGACGCGCACAGGGCGATTGGTCTCACCGTCATACTCGACGGTCACCTGAGCCTTGCTATCAGGGCGCAGGTAAGGCATTAGTTCAAGGTGATTGTGGCGGATGTCGGCCAGCTCACGCATCAAGGCATGAGCCAGGTCAAGGGTCAACGGCATGAAGTTAGGCGTCTCGTTGCAGGCGTAGCCGAACATCATACCCTGGTCTCCAGCACCCTGGTCAGCATTGTTGTCCTCGGCGTTGTCCACACCCTGTTTGATGTCGCCGCTCTGCTCATGCACGCTATTGAGGATACCACACGAGTTGGCATCAAACTGATATTCGCTCTTGGTGTAACCGATCTGCCTGATCACGTCACGAGCCGTTCTCTGCAAGTCAATGTAAACATTGGTGGTCACCTCGCCCGAAATAATAACTTGACCAGTAGTGACAAGTGTCTCACATGCCACATGGGCCTTCGGGTCAAAGGCAAGGAATTTGTCAAGGATAGCATCGCTGATCTGGTCAGCGACTTTGTCGGGGTGTCCTTCGGACACGCTCTCCGACGTGAAAAGATAATTCTTACTGTTCATTGTACCAATAATTAAATCTTTGTGGAACATGAACGCTAAAAGAAACCGATAAAGTCAGGTGATTATCGCAGTTTTAGCATTTTTTCAAGTGGTTGCAAGCAGCCAAATTTGTCCACTGTTTGTATATGTTGTTTTAAAATGTGGCTGCAAAGGTACAACAATCTTTTCACACTGAGCCAATTCACCCTCATCTTTTTTATAAAACACCCCGAAAAAGACCTTTTT
Organism: uncultured Prevotellaceae bacterium; assembly: GCA_900318645.1. Lineage (GTDB taxonomy): Bacteria > Bacteroidota > Bacteroidia > Bacteroidales > Muribaculaceae > Sodaliphilus. Next base: position 110,919 of record ONLH01000003.1, on the reverse strand, counting down.
TCCACCCTTTTGACCCCAATTTGACAAATCTTTGCTAACTTTGCAATTTAAATGAAATGTCACAGACAATGATTGAGGCGCGTAATATAGTGAAGCGGTATGGCGACCTGGAGGTGTTGCGGGGTGTGGACCTCGACATCGCCCAGGGCGAGATTGTCTCGATTGTGGGGCCCAGTGGAGCCGGCAAGACGACCTTGCTGCAAATCATCGGCACGCTGGACACGCCACAGCAGGGCGAGGTGCGCTATGAGGGCAAGAACGTGCTCACGTTGAAAGACAAGGAGCTGGCCCACTTCCGTAACCGCAACATCGGCTTCGTGTTCCAGTTCCACCAGCTGTTGCCCGAGTTCACCATGCTTGAGAATGTCGCCATCCCGGCCCTGCTGGGAGGAGACAGCCGCAACGATGCCATTGGGCGTGCACGACAACTGTTGGAGCGTATGCACCTGGCCGACCGTCTGAACCATAAGCCTTCTCAGCTCAGCGGTGGCGAATGCCAGCGTGTGGCCGTCGCCCGAGCCCTGATCAACAGCCCGAAGGTCATCCTGGCCGACGAACCGTCGGGCAGCCTCGACACCCAGAACAAACAGGAACTGCACCAGCTGTTCTTTGACCTGCGCGACGAGTTGGGCCAGACGTTCATCATTGTCACTCACGACGAGGGCCTCGCCGTCCAAGCCGACCGCACACTGCACATGCGCGACGGCATGATTGTTGACCAAACCATCCGCACTGCCCGATGAAATACCTGCGCCACCTGCCCATATTACTGATTACAGCCATACTGGCTCTGACCTCATGCGACAAGCAAGAGGACATCGATCGTGCCTATACCGACTACCGCTACGACATCGTCACCTACTTGGGCCTGAGTGACCGTGGAGCGGTGTTTGAGTACCTGGGGCGGGGAGATTCGTCAGCCATTAGGCTGCAGTCAACAGTGACGGTGAGCGATGTCAAGACCCACCAACGCGTCCTGTTGCGCTATGATTTCGCCGACAAAGCCACAGGTGCCGAGCGCGATATCAACGTCTATGGTTGCAACGCCATCTTCAGTGACTCGTTGCGCCAGACACAGGCATCGCCCGACAGCCTGCCCTGCCATGAAGTGAAGTTGCGTAGCCTGTGGCGAACTGGCGAGTTCATCAACCTGCACTGCATGGTAGAATACACAGCCAAGGCGCGCACCTTCATGCTAGTGGCCGACGGCAATACCCTCAAGGATGACACCGTGCATTGCTATCTGGTCCATGACCTCAGAGGTGAGCGTGCTACCTTCTGGCGCGACTGCTATGCCTCGTTCAACGTGGGTGCCTTGTGGCACAAGGACTCGTTCCGCTGCCTGCGCATCCACCTCAATGACTTGACATTTCCCGAAACCGAGTATTACGATTTCATCAAATAAATCATTTATTAAAACAGATATTAAAACAGAACTAAAAAAACATTATGGCAAACGAAAATCAAAACCAGAACCAAATTAAGATTGAACTTCCCAAGGAAGAGTTGCAGGGCCGCTACGCTAACATGGCAATGATTGCCCATGGTCCCAACGATTTCTTCATTGATATGATCCTGCGTGGTCCCAATATGCCCCAAGCTCGTGTACAGAGCCGCATCATCATGGCTCCCCAGCACGCCAAGGAACTGATGCTCGCCCTGCAGGACAACATCCGCCGCTATGAGCAGAACTTCGGTGAGATCAAGGTTATGCGTCCCACCAGCGGCAACAGCAACATTATGGACTTCCCCCTGCCCAAGGGACAGGCTTGATATAGTTAGGAGTTAGGAGTTAGAAGTTAGGAGTTAGGAGTTAGAAGTTAGAAGTTAGAAGTTGACGTCTGACAACTGACAACTAAAAACTGACAACTGACAACTAAAAACTGAGAACCAATATGGAACATCCCTTGTTCATTTACAATACCCTGACCAGGCGCAAGGAGCACTTCGTGCCCCTCAATGAGCCGATGGTGGGCATGTACGTCTGCGGACCGACGGTCTATGGTGACCCCCACCTGGGACACACCAGGCCTGCTATCACCTTTGACGTACTGTTCCGCTACCTGCAACAGCTGGGCTACAAGGTGCGCTATGTGCGTAACATCACCGATGTAGGCCACCTGGAGCATGATGCCGATGAGGGTGAGGACAAGATTGCCAAGAAGGCACGCCTCGAACAGTTGGAGCCCATGGAGGTGGCGCAGTATTACACCAATCGCTACCATGCTGCCATGCAGGCGCTCAACGTGCTGCCTCCCAGCATCGAGCCCCATGCCACGGGGCACATCATCGAGCAGGAAGAGCTGGTCAAACAGATTATGGAGAACGGCTATGCCTACGAGAGCAATGGCAGCGTCTATTTTGACATCGAGGCCTATAACCGTGACCATCGCTACGGCATCCTCTCGGGACGCAACCTCGACGACATCCTCAATGCCAGCCGTGAGCTGGAAGGCATCGGCGAAAAGCACAACCAGGCCGACTTTGCCCTGTGGAAGAAGGCACTGCCCGAGCACATCATGCGTTGGCCCTCGCCATGGAGCGACGGTTTCCCCGGTTGGCACTGCGAGTGCACCGCCATGGGGCGCAAGTACCTAGGCAAACACTTCGATATCCACGGTGGTGGCATGGACCTCGTGTTCCCGCACCACGAGTGCGAGATTGCCCAGGCTGTCGCCAGCCAGGGTGACGAGATGGTGCACTACTGGATGCACAACAACATGATTACAATCAATGGTCAGAAGATGGGTAAGTCCCTGGGCAACTTCATCACCCTGGAGCAGTTCTTCACGGGTGACCACCCTGCCCTCACCCAGGCCTATTCACCGATGACCATCCGCTTCTTCATCCTGCAGGCCCACTACCGCGGCACCGTCGATTTCAGCAACGAGGCACTACAGGCTGCCGAGAAAGCCCTGGAGCGCATTCTCGACGGCTGGCATCGCCTGAACGCCCTCACTGCAGCACCGCAATCGTTGGTAACGCTCGACAATTACCGCCAGCGTTGCGCCGACGCGATGAACGACGACCTAAATACGCCGACCGTCATCGCCACCCTGTTCGATGCCTGCAAGGTCATCAACCAGGCCAACGACGGCAATGCCACCCTCAGTCAGGCTGACATCGACGAGCTGAAGGGTGTCTTCCAGACCTACCTGTTCGACGTGCTGGGCATCCGCGACGATGCTGCCGGTGGCGACAGCGTGAACCTGGAGCCCTACCGCCAGGCCGTTGACCTGCTGCTGGAGATGCGTCGTAACGCCAAGGCTGCCAAGGACTGGGCCACCAGCGACCTGATCCGCGACAAACTCGCCGAATTCGGCTTCGAAGTCAAGGACACCAAGGACGGCTTTGAGTGGAAAGTGAAATAATCTGAGACATAGCAACTATAGATACTATAGACACTATAGACACTATAGATACTATAGATACTATAGATACTATAGTTGCTATCGCTTCTATATGAGAGAATGATTACTGAGCCGCTGATATCGGTCATCGTGCCTGTCTATAACGTGGAGAGGTATCTGGACCAATGCTTGGATAGCATTGTGGGCCAGAGTTACCGCAATCTTGAAATCCTCGTTGTGGACGACGGCAGCACCGACGGCAGCGGCGAGAAGTGCGACCGTTGGGCTGAACGTGATAAACGCATCCGCGTCATCCATCAGCCCAACGGTGGCCTTTCTGCAGCCCGCAACGCTGCACTTGACGTGATGCAGGGCGAAATGGTGACGATGGTGGACAGTGACGACGTGCTGCACCCCTCGGCCATCAAGGTAATGAAAGAAGCCTTAGGCAAGAGCCAGGCCAGCATTGTCGTGGGCAATTACACCCCATTTGACGAGGATGGGGAACCGGCATGGCCCCAACAATCGGATCAGCCATCGCCAATACGCATTCCCCAGCATCATGCATTGTTCAGGATCTTTTATCAGCAAGGACTTACCCACTCGGCATGGGGTCGCCTCTATGAGGCATCTTTGTTCGAGGAAATCCGCTATCCTGTCGGACAGAATTATGAAGACCTTGCCATCATCTACCCGTTAATGCTCAAGTGCGGACGGGTGGCTAAAATCAACTACACACTCTATGGCTACCGCCAGCGCCAGAGCAGTATCCTGGGTGCGTTCTCACCCAAGAGAGCCGATGTGCTTGACATCTGTGAAGACTTGGAAAAAACCATGGAACAGCGCGACCAAAAGTACCTTAAGGCCGTACGCAGTCGCCTGTTGAGCGCCTACTTCAACATCCTGCTGTTGAGCAGCCAAGACAAGGCGAGCGACCACCAGCAATTACAAGACCGGTGCTGGCGGGGCATCAAACGACTGCGCTGGGGTTGCCTGATGGACAAGAACGTCAGACGCAAGAACAAATATGGCATCATCGCGTCATTCATGGGGCGCAATGTCCTCTGTTCTGTTATCGGCCGTAATTACCAACCACGACCGTAATTCAACACACCCCTACCGCCCTTAGTAGGATTCCTCCATCGTTTTTCTGTTTTACCGATAAATAATGCCGATTAGTAGAAAATAATTGGATTGTTCGGTATAATGATTTAATTTTGCCTTCACACAAAATGAATCAAGGTTTTATAGTTAATAATTATGATAGGATTTCATCAATCTATACCATGAGCATTTGGGTTTAGTTAAAAGTTTCTATAGGCTTCAGAACACTTAGACAGGAAAAGACAGGATGTGAACCCTGTCTTTTCTCTTTGTTATGATATATGTTCTGCGCGATCTATTGCAGCATGGTGGCGACACGACGAGTGGCGGCAACAAAGGCGGCAACCTCGTCAAGTGTATTATAGACGGCGAACGATGCACGCACCATGCCGGTCACGCCATAGCGCGCCATCAGCGGTTGAGCACAGTGATGACCCGTACGAACGGCGATGCCCAACTTGTCAAGCAGCAGGCCCATGTCATAGCTGCTGATATTTCCTACCAGGAACGACACCACCCCACTCTTGCCGGGTGCGGTGCCGAACAGACGAATGCCGTCAATCGTCTTCAAGCCATCGACAGCAGCAGTGAGCAGCTCATGCTCATGGGCAGCGATGTTGTCGATGCCCAAGCCCTGGATATAGTCGATGGCTGCTCCGAAGGCGGCAATATCAACAAAGTCAGGCGTGCCCGCCTCGAACTTGAACGGCAGTGCTGCAAAGGTAGTACGTTCAAAGGATACCTGCCCAATCATCTCGCCACCGCCTTGATAGGGTGGCATCTTGTCCAGCCAGTAACGTTTGCCATAGAGGATGCCCACGCCAGCGGGACCATACATCTTGTGGCTCGAGAAAGCGTAGAAGTCGCAATCCAGATCCTTCACATCAACCTTGACGTGGGGAGCGGCCTGAGCACCGTCAATAAGCACAGGAACGCCATGACGATGGGCAATGGCAATCATCTCCTTGACAGGATTGACCGTTCCCAACACATTAGACACATGAGCGAGAGCGACAAAGCGTGTACTGTCGCTGAACAGATCCTCATAGGACTGCATATCCACCTGACCGCTATCGTCGATGGGCACAACACGCAGGGTCACTCGCTTGCGCTGCCCGATGAGTTGCCAGGGCACGATATTGCTGTGATGCTCCATCACAGTGACGATAATTTCATCACCGTTCTCCAGCATCTGGCCGAAAGACGATGCCACGAGGTTGATGCCCTCGGTGGTGCCACGAGTGAAAATCACCTCCTCGATGCTGCCGGCGTTGATGAAACTACGCACCTTTTCACGCGTCTGTTCCACGAGGTCGGTCGCTTCCTGCGAGAGGGTGTGGACGCCACGGTGCACATTGGCCTTGTAGTGGTAGTACATCCGGTCAATGGCCTCCACAACGGGACGAGGCGTCTGGGACGTCGCCGCATTGTCGAGATAGACGAGCGGGCGGCCCTCAATCTGGCGTTGCAGGATGGGATAATCCTCACGTATCTTGTTGATGTCCATATTTCTTTGTTTCCAGTTATTTGTTCCTAGTTTCTGGATGCTCTAGATTATCTAGAAAGTCTAGATGTTCTAGGATAGTCTAGAATTTCTAGTTTTTCTTGCAGGCTGCCATACAGCCAGCGCAATTGCTCAACGTTCCGGCGAAGCGTTTCTCTACCAGGAAGTGCAGGCGGTCCTTGAGGGCGTCAAGACGCACACCGTCGATGACATCGGCGACAAAGGCCTGCATCAACAGGCGACGCGCCTCATCAATACCGATGCCGCGGGTACGCATATAGAACAGCGCATCCTCGTCAAGCTGACCTACAGCCGAACCGTGGGAACACATCACATCGTCGGTGTAAATCTCAAGTTGCGGCTTGGTGTACATCTTGGCAGTCGGTGCTCCACACAGGTTGCGGTTGCCCTGATAGGCCTCGACACGCGGGCAGTTGGGCTGCACCAGGATTTTACCAGCGAAAGCGCCAACAGCATTGTCGTTGAGCACATACTTGAACATCTCGTTGCTGTGGCAACGAGGTGCATTGTGGCTGATGAAGGTGTGGCTGTCCACATGCTGCTCGCCACTGGCAATGGTCATGCCCAGCAGATGGGTCTCGGCATGCTCGCCATTGACCTCAACATGGTAATTGTTGCGGGTAAATCCATTGATAAGCGTGATGCCGTCGATGAGCACATTACTTCCCTCATGCTGTTCCACATAGATAGACGACACGCGGTTGGTCTGCGGTGTGCTCTCTTCCATATCATAGTAATCGACAGTACTGCCCTGCATAGCGACAATCTCCACCACCTGGTTGTTCAGGTAGCGGTAGTCGGGACATTGGGTGTGGTCACACGAGAGCAGCTTGAGGGCGGCATTCTTGCCCACGACAATGAGCAGGCGACGCTGCACCATCATGTCGAGGGCAGCATTGAAGATATTCACCAGCTGGATGGGACGTTCGGGAATGACCCCATCAGGAACATAGATGAAAAGACCATCCTGCACCAACAGACTGTTGAGCGCAACGGTGGGATCTTTCAGATGTGCCAACTTGCCATAGTAGGCCGACATCAGCTCAGGATAATCCACGGCTGCCATACTGAAGGGCAATACCACCACCTGGCCGATGTTGCGCTCGGCGGTTGGGCTGCTGTGGAAAGCATCATTGCTACTGTAGTACAGGCAGGTGCTCATGTTGGGAACATCACAGTGGAACGTCTCGCCAGGGTCGGCGTCGAAGGGTAACCTGTTCACGTTCACGCCATAGTCATGAGAGAACACAGCCTCCAGATCGGTCGCCTCATAATCCTCGCTGCCCTTGCGTGGCAGGCGGGCGTCATTCAACTGAGTGCGAGCATCCTGGCGCAGCTTGTTCAGCAGCGCGGGAGACTGTTGCTCGATGAGCTCACGGTTCTCATCATACAGGTCGATATATTGCTTGAGCGCGTTCATCTGTCCTTATTGCTGTGAATCGACTTGTTCCTTGATCCAGTCATAACCCTTCTCCTCAAGCTCAAGTGCCAACTCGGGACCGGCACTCATGACGATGCGTCCCTTGTACAGGACATGTACAAAGTCGGGCTTGATGTAGTCCAGCAGACGCTGATAGTGGGTGATGACGATAGTGGCGTTGTCCTTGCTCTTGAGCGTGTTCACACCGCTGGCAACGATGCGCAAGGCATCGATGTCAAGGCCGCTGTCGGTCTCGTCGAGAATGCTCAGCTTGGGCTCAAGCATCGCCATCTGGAAAATCTCGTTGCGCTTCTTCTCACCACCCGAGAAACCCTCATTGACAGCACGCGAGGCAAGCTTGTTGTCAAGCTGCACGATGCTGCGCTTCTCACGCATCAACTTCAGGAAGTCGGCGGCACTCAGCGGTTCCTGACCGAAGTATTTGCGCTTCTCGTTCAAGGCGGTACGCATGAAGTTGACCATCGACACGCCAGGAATCTCGACGGGATACTGGAAACTCAAGAACAGACCTTCGTGGGCGCGGTCCTCAGGAGAGAGAGCCAGCAAGTCCTTGCCGTAAAACTCCACGCTGCCGCCAGTCACGGTATAGGCGGGATTGCCTGTGAGCACGGCGCTTAGGGTGCTCTTGCCCGAGCCGTTAGGTCCCATGATGGCATGCACCTCACCGGGCTTAACGGTCAAGTTGATGCCCTTCAAAATCTGTTTATCCTCTATTGATGCCCGTAAATCCTTAATTACTAACATAATTTGTTATATCTCGTTTTTGTTATTTCAACTCCTCACTTCTAACTCCTAACTCCTCACTAAAAATCATCCCACGCTGCCCTCGAGCGAGATGCTGAGCAGTTTCTGGGCTTCGACAGCAAACTCCATCGGCAACTTGGCCATGACCTCCTTGGCATAGCCGTTGACGATGAGTCCCACAGCGTCCTCGGTCGGGATGCCGCGCTGGTTGCAGTAGAAAATCTGATCCTCGTTGATTTTGCTCGTCGTTGCCTCGTGTTCGACCACCGACGTGTCGTTACCCACCTCGATGACGGGGAAGGTGTGGGCGCCACTGGTATCGCTCAGCAGCAGACTGTCACACTGGGTGAAGTTGCGGCAACCGGTCGCCTTGGGGGCAATCTTGACCATACCGCGATAGCTGTTCTGGCTATGTCCGGCACTGATGCCCTTGCTCACGATGGTGCTCGTGCTGTTTTTGCCCAGGTGGATCATCTTGGTGCCCGTGTCAGCCTCTTGCCAGTTGTTGGTCAGGGCCACGCTGTAGAATTCACCAACAGAATGGTCCCCCTTGAGCACGCAGCTCGGGTATTTCCATGTGATGGCACTACCAGTCTCGACCTGGGTCCACGACAACTTGCTGTGGTCGCCACGGCACAGGCCGCGCTTGGTCACCAGGTTGTAGATACCGCCCTTACCATCCTTATCGCCAGGATACCAGTTCTGGACGGTGCTGTACTTGACCTCGGCACGGTCCTCAACGATAATCTCGACGATGGCGGCGTGCAGCTGATTCTCGTCACGCATGGGGGCAGTACAACCTTCCAGATAGGAAACGTAGGCATCGTCATCAGCCACGATGAGCGTTCGCTCAAACTGACCTGTCTGTGCCGCATTGATACGGAAGTAGGTGGACAGTTCCATCGGGCAACGCACGCCCTTAGGAATATAGACAAACGAGCCGTCACTGAAGACTGCCGAGTTCAGCGCTGCGTAGAAATTGTCGGTATAAGGCACCACCTTGCCCAGGTACTTACGCACCAGGTCAGGGTAGTCCTTTACGGCCTCGCTGATGGAACAGAAGATGACACCCAGCTCGGCTAGGCGCTCACGATAGGTCGTCTTGACGCTCACGCTGTCCATCACAGCATCAACAGCCATGCCGCTCAGGCGCAACTGTTCCTCCAGGGGGATACCCAACTTGTCGAAGGTCTTCTTCAACTCGGGGTCAATGTCCTCGACACCGCCTTTTTTCAGCTTGCGCGGGGCGGCATAGTAACTGATGGCCTGATAGTCAATTTCGGGCACATGCACATGGCCCCACGTGGGAGCCTTCAGCGTCAGCCAGTGGCGATAAGCCTTCAGGCGGAAATCCAGCAGCCACTCGGGCTCACCTTTCAAGGCCGAGATGCGGCGCACCACATCCTCGTCAAGTCCCTTGGGGATGACCTCGGTCTCGATATCGGTCACAAAGCCGTACTTGTACTCGGCTTGTGCCGCTTCTTCTATAATCTGATTCCCTTTCTCGGGTTTCTCGGTCTCTTTCATGAGTTATTAATGGTTACCTCTACGGTTTGAGCCCGCAAAATTACAAAAAAATCCCGTTATTAACCTAATTGTTGGGCTGTTATTATTGATAGTTGGTCCATCTTGAGTTTGACTCGCATAAAGAAAACGAGGGGGACTCGTCATCCACCCTCGTTTCTTATTGATTCATTCTCTTTTAAAGGGAGAACTTAAAGCGCCAATCGGAGGCCGACATGGTACTCGGCATAGTCCGGTTCGTTGTAGTTGCGGCAAGCTACACGGCAATACTTGGCAGAGTTGCACCAGCTGCCGCCACGAATCACACGATAAGAACCCGTGGCAGGACCCGTCGGGTTGATTTGGAGCTCACTACTGTAGGCACCGTACCTGTCCTGACACCACTCCCACACATTGCCAGACATGTCGTAAAGGCCTAGACTGTTGGATTGCTTGGTACCCACGGGATGAGTGCCATAATCATTACTTCCCATGCCCACGGCATAGCTGTTGTCGTAATACCAAGCCAACTGCTCAATCCAGCCACCACCTGCATACATGCGACCATGATCGGTATATTCATCATGTTGGCAAGCACCACAAGCTGCATACTCCCACTCCGCCTCGGTCGGCAGACGGAACTGACGGCCCGTCAATGCGTTCAACTTAGTGATAAACTCCTGGCAATCACTCCAGGACACGTTCTCTACGGGACGATTCAGGTCTCCCAAGAAATAGCTCGGGTTTTTTCCCATCACTGCCAGCCACAAGGCTTGTGTAACCTCGGTCTCACCAATGTTGAAACTTGAGAGTTTCACAAGATGAGCAGGCATCTCATTATCATTCACGTCGTCCCATGAATCTTTTGCACCCATCGTAAACAGAAAGCCATGGACTTCCTTCATTGTGAACGACACACCATTTACAGTGAACGTCTCGGTCACAGGCTCAACTTCAGGCACAACGACAACGAGGACCGTAGAAGCTCCAGTGCTGACATCGGTAACATGAACGGTGGCCGTGCCAGACACTAGCGCGTACACAATAAAAGTATCATTATCAACAAAATCAATAAATACGTTATCGCTACCTTCAACCACAGTGTATTCATACTGGCCATTACCGTTCAGGATATCGACTTCCTGTTTAGTGCCCATTTGAAGTTCCATGACGGTTTCGCTCAGACGGAACTTAGAGCTGTCCTCCACGTCAAGAACGAGACGCATTCCCAGGTAGTCAGCCAAGAAGTCAGGATGTATGCCTTCACGTTTCGACACACGGTAGCCACTGGCATCACTATTCCAAGCTCCACCTCGTACCACACGATTTGTGCCCTCCACAGGCCCTATCGGGTCGGTCTGGGCTGTACTGCTGTAGCCACCGTACATATCCAGGCACCATTCCATCACGTTGTCACTCATGTTAGACAGTCCCAACTCATTAGGCTTTCCTGAAGGTACGGGAATTGTTCTTCTCCATTCATGATTAAAATCGTCTAAAGAATCACTGCCAGAGTACTTGTAACCGCGGCAAAATTTGCCGCCACGGGCAGCATATTCCCACTCAGCCTCGGTGGGCAGGCGGAAGTGCTGGCCAGTCCTCTTGTTCAACCTGGCGATAAACTTCTGACAATCGTACCAAGAGATTCGTTCCACTGGGCAGTCCATCAAGTAATAATTATACTCATAGGGGGTATAGCCCGATTTGCTGTCCCTCTTAGGTTTCTCCATCGGGGGGTTAAAGTGGAAGTGGCTCGGGTCCCTCAGATAAAACGACCACAGGTCCTGCGGCAACTCGGTCTCGCTGATGTAGAAACTTGACACCGACACCTCATGGACCGGCAGCTCGTTCTGCTGATAATCATCGCCTTGCTCGGCTGTTGCACCCATCATGAAAGTGCCTCCCTCGACCTTTACCATCCTGAGTCCCCCAACGAATTCACTATCCAAATAAACAATAGCTGTCAGGGTCGTCGTTACTCCCGTTGCATTATCTGTGATAAAGAGAGTAGTAGTGCCTTCGGCCTTGCCGGTTACTGTCAAGCAGTCATCATCCATGTTATTAAACACGTTGTTATCTCCTCCGGTGACAGTATAGGAACCATGACCATTGAGCATGGTGACGGTCTTGCTTTCGCCAATAAATAACTGCACAACATTCTTGGACGTGCGGAATTTGGGACTATCTTCCTCATCAAGGACAAGACGCAGACCATAGGCCCAAAAATCTGTCGACCACACTTCTGTCCTATTGGACACGCGACATTCACTGGCAGGGTCGGTGCAATCGCCCCCACGGAACACTACATAAGTAGCTGAAGAAACCCCTACTGGATCAATCTGAGGTGTGCCGCTGTAGTCCCCAAACCTATCATAGCACGCTTCACAGACGTTGCCGCTCATGTCATACAGCCCCAACTCGTTGGGCTGCTTCATCGCAACGTACTTGGTAGTCTGCAGTGGATCAGGGACACCCACCCTATTGTTCTCCTTTTCTTTTATGGCATTCTCTTGATACCATGCCACATCATCCAGCGTGTTGCTGCCAGCATACTTGTAGCCCTGGCTGCGGTTACCGCCACGGGCGGCAAATTCCCACTCGGCCTCGGTAGGCAGGCGGAAGTTCCTTCCGGTCAACTCATTCAGTCTAACGATAAATTCCTGGCAAGTTACCCATGAAACTCGGTCCACAGGAAGCTGCCCCCTGTTCTCATCGCCACGACCGAAATGGCTCGGATTATCTCCCATCACGGCCTGCCACAGTTCCTGCGTCACCTCGGTCTGACCGATACTGTAGGTCGACAGCGTCACCTGATGGGTCGGCAACTCATCAGGTTCATATTCGTCGCCCTGCTCGGCGGTCGCACCCATCGTGAAGGTGCCACCCTCGACCTTTACCATCGTGAACTTCACGCCGTTGACCTCAAAGGTCTCGGTCACTGACGGGTTTAGGTCAACATCACCCAACAGATAGTTAATCAATTCGGTCACGTCGGCAATGGTGATGACACCATCACGATTGGTATCGGCATTAGGGTTGCCAGATGTTTCTGCATCACTGTTCAGCAGAATGGAGATTAATGATGTCACGTCGCTGATGTTCACACGGTCATCATGGTTTACATCGCCCAAAATATCACGGGCACTCATTGTCACCGGCAGCAATGCCACCAGCAACAGCCCAAGGGTTTGCAATGATTTCTTCACGGCTTCTCTTGAATCGTTAATAGTTTGATTGTTAATCAGTTAATAATATGGTATTCATTTCATTCTGCAAATATACAACATTTCTCCCTGTAATATGCATATTACAAGGAGAATGCATGATGTTTTTAGAAAAAAGTCTCTTGTAGAGCGTAGCGGGAAACCCCAGCCCGTGATCAATCAGCAAGGATGAGATCAAGAACAAAGTTAATATCAGCAATGTTCACCTCACCGTCGCTGTTGACGTCAGTCAGGACGTCATAAGGTTCTGAGGCCAGGATATTGCTGATGATGGCGTTGACGTCGGCAATATTGACCTCATTGTCAATATTCACGTCACCCGGGAGGTGTTCAAGTCCCGTCAAGGGATAGTGGCAGTACAGCGACTTGATGGACATGGTCTGGTCACCGGCCTCGGCATCCTTATTTATAGAGAACTTGATCAACTTGATGGACACAGGATAAGTGCCCACATAATCGGTACCACCCAGCGAAGCCAGATCCATCACGACGCGGTAATCCTTGCCGGGAAGGAAATACTCTGAACCATCTTCGGGATAATACTTGATATAATTGGACTTGGTCTTGAATCGGTTACGCGTGTCAATCTGAATGTAATCAATAGGCAGTGACGAATTAAATACCATACCGATTGTGTCGGGCAGGCCGTAGAAGGTCACGTCCTTGGTCAATGTCAGCGACGGTGAACGGTTGGTCACGTAGTTGTAGGTAATGTCACCTGTAGCCTCGTCAAGGACCATATTTTTGGCTCCGATACCCTTCAGTGTCCAGCCGTCCCATCCTTCATACAGGTAGGCCGAAGGTGCCAACTGAACCTGTACCAGAGTCGTGTCATTGAAGGTTCCCAGCGCACAGCTCAACTTGGTCTCTCCATTACACTGTCCACGCAGTACGCCATCGGTAACAGTAGCGATACCGTCATCAGCAAACGTCCAATTGAGCGTTGCAGGGTCAAAGAAATAGGTGTTATCCAGAACCTGAGCCGATACCTCAATAGGATATTCACGCTTGTCGATAACGATGGGCTTGAGAACCAGACCCGGTTCGGCGGCCAGCACGTGAACGGGCACTGTGGCGGTCATCTCACCCAATGTGACGGTAAGTAAGCCTGTCGCATCCTCACTGCCAGCGACGAACACTTCACCGTCGGCAGTTCCGATGGCCTCGTCACAGGACAGGGTAAAGCCCTTCACGTCCTCATCAATGAGTTCACCGATTTTGTTATAGCCCAAGATGCGCGGTGTCAACGTAGCGTAACTGGGCATTTCGACGCGATGCTTGTCAAAGGCGATGCTCGCCAACTCGTTGTCTTCCTCGCCGATAGCCTCAACCATCCATCCGGTCGCTACACCACGAGGAGTTCCCTCCATCGTCCTGTTGATGATTTCGCCTCGCACCAGCATCTCGGCCGAGCCGCCAGCATCCATATTCACCATGTCATTGACATCGGGGCACATCTGTTGCAGAATCTGGCAGGCATGACCAGTGGTACAACCGATGGACTTGCCATAAAGCGGACTTACCGACTTGTCAATCACCAGCAGATACAGGTGCTTGCCATCGGCACTGGTGCCGTAGCATGTGCGGGAATAATCTATTGAATTGTAACTGTCGCCATAATTGCGATAGGTAAGTTCGCCGTTGTGCATGATGGTCGCATTACCAGTCACCAGGTTCTCGACATCGGTGAGAACAGTGGCGGCGTCAGCATCAAGATTGCTCCAGTACGATGACAACTGAATCGTGTCACCCACAGTATGGACAGCCATAGCAGCCTTGTTGGCGTCGCCAGTAACCGTCAGGCAGGCGTCATAGTCACCCAGCGTCTGTTTGTCCATACCCGGGACGATATTGGCAACGACAAATGTCATCGGCTTGTTGGTACACCAATCTTCACCCTCGGCAAACATCAGGTAGTAGTTGTCACTCGCGTTGTCACCACGGGTGTCAAAAGACACCCAATCGTCCTCAAACTGGCGGGTGCGGGTATAGGCAGGGTTCCACAGGCAGATTTCGCCCGTCACAGCACGACGATTGATGTTGTGGTAAATTATCCATTGTGGCAGTTTGCTTGAATTGATAATGCCATCCCATCTCACACGTCCCATCACGAGGGTCTTGTCGCTGGTGATAGCAGCAACGCCCGTTTCTGTTGGGCCTCCGCACCACATGTCACTTGTGTTGTTGTCGTTCACGAGCGTGGTATCGTTGCACACTACACCGCCATTGGGCGAGCCCAATCCATACGCATTGAAAGGGTATCCACTACCGCCGACAATCCAGAAGTTGGCGTTACAGGCGGCAATCGGGCGCTTGGTGGGTGTGCGATGACGTTTTACGGCGTCAGACAGCAGTTCGGTCTTGCCGATGATGCCGCGGCCGAAGGTGGTCTCAACACGGTTGTTGGGATCATTCAGATCAACGGTCACCACATACACATTGAGCGGGAAGTCAGGAAGGCGCACAATCGCGTTGATCATGCCCGGTCCAATCTGACGGTAAACCAGTGTGTCGGCACGGTATGATTTTCCATCAATGACAATATCTGCCTGAAGCGAGAAAGCACCTAAAATCAAAGTTAAAAGAAACAGGAATAGTGATTTTTTCATCTTCTTGTGAGATTTAATAGTTTATATGGTGCAAAGATAATGCAAGATAACGAGAACGTTGCATTATCTGACCAATAAATCTCACTTGCCGACGATATACCTGCGGAAAGGAAGCATGCGCAACAGGAACACGAGTAGCAGGCACACGGCAAAGGCCAACACACCACTCACAAGGCTGTCAACGGCCCAATGCACCCGCCCCAACCACGATGCGGTTGCGGGCCAAACCACCTGCCGCAGCACAATCATCTGTGACAGATAGATGCCGAAGGTACACTTGCTCAACAGGGGCCACCACAGGGCAGCGCGGGGATGTGATTTCTGGTCATAGTGTTGAGGTGCAAAATGTTGGACCAGGACAAACAGCAAGGTCGCCATCGCCACGTTATTGATGCTGATGTCGTTAGTCACGGTATCAATGTGTTGCTGCCAGGAAATGCCGAACTGTCCCTGCACCAGGAACTCAAACAACGGCATCAACACGATGCCGAAGACCAGCAGCGCAGGCCAAATCAAGCGATTGCCGCGCCCCAAGTTGGGCAACCCGTAGGTGTGAAGATAATAACCCAACAGGACGTAGCCATAATAGTTGGCAAACGCGCCAAACATGTTGTGGCTATACTGTGACGCCTCGATGAAGATGCCGTGCTGATAGGGAATAAACGATGACAGCACCCAGAGTGCCAGCACGACCTCTACCCCGCGTCTTCCGATGGCTTCAATGCACTTGCTCACCAGCGGCAGCGTCACATAGATGACCAGCAGCACATAGACATACCACAGCAATCCCTCAACCGGATGAAACAAGACGGAGGTCAGCAGCCTGGGCGTAAAATTGTGAAGCAAAAAAGCATGTTCCAGCAGATAAACCACTGTCCACACCACCAGCGGCGGCAACACTACATGCAGGCGGCGCTTGATGAAGCGCCTGCCAGAGCCCTTGACCGGCAACAACAAGGCACCGGTAATCATGAAGAAAAGGTTGCAGTTCACTGCCACCAGCACAGTATAGATAGCACCTGCCAGCGACGGCGTGTTGTAATAGGTGTCATACTGGCGGATGGGCGTGTGGATGAGGATGACCAACAGACACGCCAGCACGCGCAGGATGTCCAGATAGGGGACGCGCCGCTGCAGTCTCGCCTCGCTTATCATGGCTGGGTAGGTTTAGATTCAATCAAGGCCACAGCATAGGCGGCAATGCCCTCTCCACGACCCGTATAGCCCAATTTCTCGGTTGTGGTCGCTTTAATGGAGACCTGGTCGGGGTCACAGTCCATGCAGGCGGCAAGTTCCTGCTGCATGGCGGGGATATGCGGGTTGAGTTTGGGCTGCTCGGCACAGATGGTGATGTCGCAGTTACCCAGTCGGTAGCCCTTTTCATCAAGCAACCGCATCACGTGGCGCAACAGCAAGCGACTGTCGATGCCTTTGTAACGCGGATCACTGTCGGGGAAATGATAACCGATGTCGCGCAGGGCTGCAGCACCCAGCAGAGCGTCGCACAGGGCATGGATCGCTACATCGGCATCGCTGTGCCCTAGCAAGCCACGTTCCCATGGAATATTGACACCACCCAGCCACAGGGCTCGGCCCTCGACCAGGCGGTGAACATCAAATCCCATTCCCACGCGCATCATAATTCTTCTGTTTTCTCTTATAAAAGCCTATAGTCACTATAGCAACTATAGAGTCTATAATCTTAGTTGCGACCGAAGAGGTCCTTGATACCGTCCAAGTCAAATGACAAGGTGAAGCGCAGCGTCTGGTCCAGAGGGCTGTTCTGAGCCGTTGCAATCATGTAGCTGGCGTCAATCTTGATGACGTTGAGCGAGAAACCTGCACCCAGACCGAAGTACTGACGGTTACCGGCATACTTGCTCTCATAATAGTAACCACCGCGCAGGAAGAACTGCTGGTTATAGGCATACTCGGCACCCACCGAATAGGTGATGCGCTTGGCAAAGTTATCCTTGAAACTGTCGAAGATACCTGTAATGGAAGACTTGTTTTTCCATTCCTCCAAGGCGTCATCATAGGCCAGGTTGTCTTCAAAGTCGTTGAGTCGCGGCTTAGCAGGAACGAGCATACGGTTGGCATCAAAGGCCAGAGTCAGGTTATTGTAGTCGGCTAGCGGGAAGGTGAACGCCGTACCCAACTTGATGTTGGCAGGCAGGTAAGCAGGGTCATTTCCCTTGTTGTAGTTCACCTTTGAACCGATGTTCGACAGGTTGAAACCCAGTGACCATTGGCACTCGTTGCGACCGATGACGGGGTACGTGGTGTAATAACCCGAGATATCGGCAGCAAATGCCGTGGCACTTGATGACTCGCCCGTGTTCATCATTGAACCGTAGCCCAAGTCACTATAGATAAAGCGCAGGGTCACACCCATCGCGAATTTCTCACTCAACTTGCGGCTATAACCGGCATCAACGGCCATCTCAAAGGGGTTAATGGTGGAAATCATGGCACCATCACCGTCGGTAGCCTGAACCTCACCCAGCGAGAAATAGCGCAACGAGGCACTAATAGCCTGGTTGTCGCTGCCACCAATCTTGTAGTAACCGGCCAGGTTAGCCAGATAGATGTCATTGACAATCTTACGCAACCACGGTGTATAAGACAAGGACACACCGGCGCGGCTGTAGGCAAAGGCATACTTCGACGGGTTCCAGAACTGTGAGTTGGCGTCAGCCTCGGTTGCTGCGCCCAGGTCACCCATCGATGCTCCACGTGCATCAGGGGTGATACTCAGCGAGGTCACACCCGTGGTGAGGGGGTTGAACTCGGCATCCTTGATATCATCCTGAGCGGCGGCGGACAGGGCGGCAGCCATCATGGTGATGGCCAGTATTGACTTGAACAATTTCATTTCTTCAATCAGATATAATGGATTTGTCTTTTACCTTATTAACTAAGAAACGGCCTTTTTATTGTATGAACCTGCAATAATCATGTGAAACGCCCCCTCTTGGAGGCGTCCACACGATTCATTTTCAACATGATTAACGTCTATCATCGGCCTGCAAGCAGCAGATTGATCAAGGCGGTCACATCGGCGATGGAGACACCGCCGCTGCTGTTCACGTCGGCAGCACCCAGGTCTATCGATGAGTCATCACCACTCAACAGGTAATTGATCAGGTCGGTCACATCCTTGATGGTGACACGGCCGTCGGCATTCACATCACCAGGAACGACATCCAGGTAAGGCAGATAGTCGGCGGTGATGTTCCTCACCTGATATTTGTTGGTCTGGGTCGTCACCTCAAAGAAGGACGTCTCACGCACTCCTGTCACGTCCACCGTCTGATGGCTGCCGGCTGTACTGCCACCCTGGCTGAACACAAAGTTCAAGGAGTACTGATCACCGATGACTGTGAAGGTCTTGTAGTAGAACTTCTCGCCCTTGACCATCTTGGTATCGGTCACTACGACACCGGGCCAATTACCACACTGCTGGGCATCGTCGCTGTCCCAACAGTAATAGGCTACCTGCGGCCAGTTATTGGGCGACGTGGTCGGATCCTTGAGATAGACAGTAATCTCGTAACTGTCATAATCCTCGTTCACGACCGTATAATTGCGGGTGATGACACCTGTTACCGTGCCGTTAACCAACAAGCCGGCCTTGAGTGTCAAACTCTTGCTGATACGAGCTGTGCCACCGCTGGCAATCACAGCACCATTAGTAGCGGTGGGCTCGCTGCCGTCAAGGGTATAGACAATCTGGGCTCCGCTGTTCTGGCTCACGGCGGTCAACGTGACGTTGAACGGGTCCTGACGGGTGCCACTGGGCACGCTGGCCCAGGCCGTCTCGGTGCTCTTGCTCAGCGCCAAGCGGTAGTTGGTACCGCTCAACACCGTGACATAGGTCGAGGGAATAGTATAGCTGGTGCTACCCATCGCGGCAATCAGCATGCCACGGGTGCCAGTAGTGCGCTGGGCATAATAATTGGCTGAAGAATTGTAGGCCTGCTGGGCTGTAGCGCTGGTATTGGTAATTCCTGCCAGCTGGCGCGCATAAATCATCTGCTTGATACTCTCCTTGTAACTCTGCCAGTGCTTGAGGAAGACACAGGGCGTGCCAGGCATAGCGAGCATGTAGGCGTTAGCCGCTTCAACATTCTGCCGGATAGGATCCTGCTGGTCATTGTCATCGCGATATTGCGTGTCGTGGTTCTCGACAAAGGTCACTGAATAGCGTTTGTAGTTGGCATCCATATTCAGACCCTTACCGCTGCCCGACAGCGAAGTCCACGAGTTGTTGTTGACCGCGTCGCGGATGGTATAGCGGAAGGTGAAGTCAAAGGCTGCGCTCTGGATGACGCCATTCACCTTGGTACCGTCAATCCATGCCTTGAGGGCACCCAAGTTGCCGTCCCAATACTCGCCCACCGAGTAGGTGGGATTGACCGCGGTGTTATAGATACCCGTATAACTTGGCGCATAGCCCCTGGTCATGTCGTAGCGGAAACCCGCATAGTGCATGTCGTTGAGCAGCATGTTCAAGTAGCCCTTCACAACAAACTGCACATTGCTGCTGGAGTGGTCCAGGTCACGCAGGCCGCTCCAATCCTCACCGCTGTCATTGTTGGTACTCAACGTCTTGCCGTTCTGGTTTGCCCATGCCAACGTGGCTCCGCCATCGTCATCACGGCAGATGTCGGTAGGCAGCAGTTTGTAGCTCACACCTCTATAGGTTTCGCCAGGGAAAGTCACCCAGTCGTTCATGCTCTTGCGATGGTTGATGACCACATCGGCAATGGTGCCGATGCCCTTGCTATTGAAGGTGTTGATCATTGACAGCAATTGAGCCTTGGTACCGAAGGAACTGGTATAGTTGTTGAACCAGTACTCGGGGTCATAGCCCATCGAGACATAGCCGCCACAGCTGGCGCTCTGGGGCACCCACACGAGCTGGAAGAACTCAGCCAGTTCGTCGGCCTGTGGCTCCAGATTTGTCCACTTGCTGTCAGTGTAGGAGTCCCAATAGAACGCCTGCAGCATCACGCCGCCATAATTGGCGGGCCATCCCTGCCCCAGCATCATCAGGGGCAGCAGTATCCACATTACAATACTAAAAATCCGTTTCATCTTTATAATACTCTAATAATTGGTTCATCACATTATTGTTCCACCTTAATACCATGTTGGAATATTCAGCAGACGGTTGATCAGTTCGGTAATGTCATCAATACTAATAACACCTTCCTCATCATAAGGCAACTGCTTGAAAACTTGGAAATATACTTGCGACAAAGATAATACTTTATCCATAAACAACAAAATAAATTCCCCGCAGGGTCACTCGACGGACTATACCGACAAAAACAACCCCGGCAACGTGTTAGGTTGTCGGGGGCTGTCATTATCAGGTTATCCGTGTTGCCTGATTCTATCAGTTGCGGTTCCCGAGGATGCGCAACAGATGCAGGAACAGGTTGATGAAATCGAGGTATAGCCTCAAGGCACCCAGCGTGGCGACCTTGCCGACCATGGATGAATCAGCCTCGGCACACATGCGCTTGATCATCTGGGTATCCCATGCTGTCAGTCCCACAAAGATGACCACGCCGGCGATGCTGATGCACCAGTCCATCATCGAGTTGTGCATGAACAGGTTCACCAATGAGCAGATGATAAGTCCAATCAGTCCCATGAAAAGGAAGGTACCAAACTTAGTCAGGTCCTTCTTAGTCACATAACCTGCTATCGTCATCGCGCCGAAGGTGCCTGCCGTGATGGCAAACGTCATAGCGATTGAGCTACCGGTATAGGCGAGGAAGATAGGAGTCAAGGCAACACCGTTCAATGCACTATAAAGGTAGAACATGGCACTCGCCGCCGCATTGCTCATCTTCTCGATGCGGGCACTCAAGTAGATCACCAGTCCAATCTCAACAGCAAACAAGATGAAAATCGTAAAGTTGGAGCTGAACAAGAGATTCAACAGGGTTGGGCTCATCAACATCAGGAAAGAGCAGATGGCTGTTACCAGCAGGCCCAGCGACATCTTGCCATACACACGACGCATCACGCTAGAAACATAACGCTGCAGCGCCCATTCATTCTCGGCTTGAACGGCGGTCTGATAGCCGTTCTGATTGTAATTATTCCAATTGTCCATTGTTTCTAATTTTCAGTTTTAGGTCTTTCTGTTTTCAGTAGCAAAAACCATGCCAACAGCGACACCGACACATCATGTTACATGCGGTTCGGCATCTCAATGCCCAGCAGCGACATGCCGCGCTTGATGACGTCGGCAACGGTCTCGCTCAGCAGCTGGCGGAAGCAGCGCACCTTTTCGTCCTGCTCCTTGAGGATGCTGCAGTCGTGATAGAACTGGTTGTATTCCTTGGCCAGGTCATAGACATAGTTGGCGATGAGCGCGGGGCTGTAGTTGCGGCCGGCATCGGCAACTACCGAGGCGAAGTCGGCCAGACGCTGGATCAGCGAGGTTTCCTTCTCGTTGGGAGCCACCGAACTGATATCCACAGCCTTGTAGTCCTCACAGCACTTGCGAAGTACCGACTGGATGCGGGCATAGGTGTATTGGATGAAGGGACCCGTGTTGCCGTTGAAGTCGATGGACTCGCTGGGGTCGAACAGCATGGTCTTCCTCGGGTCCACCTTGAGGATGAAGTACTTCAAGGCACCCAAGCCGATCATGCGCAGCACGTCGTCGCGCTCGTCCTCGGGCACGCCCTGCAGACGACCGGGCTCGTTGGCCATGTCGGTAGCGGTCTCAATCATCTCGTCCATCAGCTCATCGGCATCAACGACGGTACCCTCGCGGGACTTCATCTTGCCGTTGGGCAGTTCTACCATACCATAGGAGAAGTGCACCAGATCCTTACCCCACTTGAAGCCGAGCTTGTCAAGCAGCAGCGAGAGCACCTGGAAATGGTAGTTCTGCTCATTGCCCACAACATAGATCATGCGGTCGATAGGATAATCCTTGTAACGCAGCTGGGCAGTACCGATGTCCTGCGTCATATAGACCGACGTACCGTCGCTGCGAAGCAACAACTTGTGGTCCAGACCATCGGCTGTGAGGTCGGCCCACACGCTATTATCCTCCTTGCGGTAGAAGATACCCTTATCAAGTCCCTCAAGCACGGTGTCGCGGCCCACCAGATAGGTATCACTCTCGTAATAAATCTTGTCAAACGAGACGCCCATGCGACGGTAGGTCTCGTCAAAACCGGCATATACCCAATTGTTCATCTTTTCCCACAGGGCGCGCACCTCGGGATCGCCGGCTTCCCAACGACGCAGCATGTCGTGTGCCTCCTGGATAAGCGGGGCCTGCTTCTCGGCCTCCTCGGGGCTCATGCCCTTCTCAACGAGTTCCTTGATCTCGGCCTTGTAGTGCTTGTCAAACAATACATAGAAGTCGCCGATCAGGTGGTCACCCTTCAGACCCGTGGACTCGGGAGTGGCACCGTTGCCCCACTTGAGCCAAGCCAGCATCGACTTGCAGATGTGGATGCCGCGGTCATTGACGATGTTGGTCTTGACCACCTTGTAGCCATTGGCCTCCATGATGCACGACAGGCTGTAGCCCAGCAGGTTGTTGCGCACATGGCCCAGGTGCAAAGGCTTGTTGGTATTGGGTGATGAGTACTCAATCATCACCAGCTGGCTATCGTCGGTGACGGGTGTAAAGCCATAATTAGGCGTCTCGGCAACGTGGCGCAGCACGCTGGTCCAGAACGACGGCTTGACGGTAATGTTCAGGAAGCCCTTGATGACATTGAACTTCTCCACAGCCTCGCAGTGAGCCAACATGTGCTCACCAATCTCCTGTGCCGTCACGTCGGGCGCCTTGTGCGACGCCTTCAGGAACGGGAACACCACAATCGTCAAATTGCCCTCAAACTCCTTCCTCGTCGTCTGGGGAACAATCTTCTCGGCGGGAAAATCCACGCCATACAACTCCTTCACTGCCAACGCAGTACCCTCAGCCAATATCTGATCAATCGACATAGTATATAGTAGTTTTTTATTGTTATCAATCACGTTTAAACTGCAAAGGTACAAAAAAGTTTTCACTTTCAAGTCTTGACAGCCCTAGTTTATAGTTTCTCTTGATCATCTAGAGGCTCTAGACAATCTAGAAACTCTAGATCATCTAGATTGACTATGGGCTAGAGAAGTTATAACTGGAAACTTATTGTCTTGCCAGTCTCGTCAAGGATGAGGTCATGGGTGATGTACCAGATGCGGCCGGCGATAGGAGTGCCGGGGAAGATGAGACGCAGCTTGGCAATGTAGCGGTTCAGCTGGCGCAGGTAGCGCTTGTCATCGCGCTGGCCGCTCTTGTAGTCAATGACGATCAACTGGCCGTCGGGGAGGCGAACGATGCGATCAGGACGTATGTTCTCGATGCCGTCCTCGGCCCACAGGGAGTCGCTGGCAGTGGTGATGGTGCGTTCGCTATAAACCGTATTGGCGGTGTCAAACCAGGCTGCGACACGGGTGCCTTGATCAAGAATGGGACGACGCACGTGGGCGTTGACGCTATCAATGCCACAAGGGTCATCGGGATCACCAGTGGTGATGACTCCATGCTTGAGGGCATTATCAATCACGCGATCTACGTCATTGCGGTCATTGATGCGGCTCATCAGGCTGTGCAGCCTTAATCCCGCATCGATGCTGGAACTGGAGGCGTGCTCTACCCTCACGCGCAACTGCATGGGGATGTCATTGACGGTGTAGCCAGCAATGGCTGCCTGAACAGCGCCAGAATCCGTTTCGCCTTGTCGCTGGCGGCGCAGGTCTTCCATCTGTTCCCTGGTGAGCGGTGTGCCCACTTCATACCAACCCTCTACCGTTGCGCTGGGCGTCATCACACCGCTGGAGTCGGCAAACTCAGTGAGCAACGGCGCAATGGTGTTGCTGGTGCCAGCAGTAAAGATGTGCAACTCGGTGCGCGGACGCGTCATGGCAACGTAGGTCTTGTTGAGGTTGTCGATGAGCACATCATCCACCTGCTTATTGACAAAGACAGCAGCCTGACCACCGAAGACGCCAGCACGTGTCAATTCCACGGATGCCGTCTTTTTGACATGCAGTAACGGAGGCACCTCGTCGGTCGTCCATGACAGTCCGTCAAAAACGGGATTCTTCAAGGTATCGACAAAGTCCTCACGCGGCATCCAATAAGCCTTCTCCAACGAGTTGCCATCCATTTCCCACTTGGCATAGGGGATGACAACGCAGTCAAATTCCAGTCCCTTGGCCGCATGGATGGTCATGATGTTGATGGCATCACCGCCATCGGCACTGCTCACGGCAAGTTTGTTTTTCTTCTCGTCCCAGAACTTGAGGAACTCTCTCACGCTCCCGCCATTGCGCTGTGAACTGAACTGCATCACCGTATCTTGGAACGCCAGCAGGAAGGCCACCTCGCGGTCCACGTCATGACCGCTATCACCACGCTTGAAGTGCGCCACGATGGTCTCAACGATGCTCACCAGCGTTGTGAGCTCTCCGGCTGGTGGCAGGAGTTGTTCAAGCGTCACAGCCATCGGTTGCTCGTCTTCTTGGTTGCCCTCGGAGGCGATACTAATGGCCTCCAGACACTGCTGCAGCATTTCACCATTCTCTTCGGGAGACGCATTAGGATTAGCAGCTACGACCTTGATATACTCGTTGAGTGCCGTATATAGTCTCCTGTCGCTCAATCGCTTGCGAATCATCCTCTGCTGGATGTCGTCTTTCTCGTCATCGGTATCATCGGCCTCGTCGGCAGCGCAGAATTGGCTGATGTCAATGAAGCGCAACATAGCAATGATGCGTCGGATGATGGGCGAATTGTTGAGCAACAGCGACTCGCCCGAGATGATGTGTATCTTCTCGCCGTCGGTACGTTTGTTATAGTCAAGGATGCAGTCCACCACCTTGTCGCCATCGGAGTGAGCATTGACCAGGATGCCGATGCGTCCCCAGTCAAAACGCTCATGCAGTTTGAGCAGATAGCCCGGCAGCACAGCCAGCACATCCACATCCTTATTATCGGACACCTCTAGGTCGGCAGGCTTTGCCGCCTGCACCACGGGGTCATCAAGCAGGCGTTTGTAATTGGCCGCCATCAGGCACACATAGCCTGGTGCCTTGGTATCGATGTTGGCGGGCATGCCCTGCTCAATATCACCGTATGTGCTGACGACCGTGGGACGGTCATGGTACACGTCACGCAGGAACTCAAACAGCTTGTTGTTGAAGTCGATGATATTGCGCGAGCTGCGGTAGTTCGTCGAGGTGGGACGGTTGTCATCGGGCTGTGAATCATCATGCTTACGTCCATCGTTAATCTCGCCAGCAAAGTCCTGCCCCACCCGCTCGCGGAACACGGTGAGGTCGGCATTGCGGAAACGATAGATAGACTGCTTGGCATCACCGATGAGCATATTGAAGTGACCGCTGGCCAGACTTTCCTGAAGCAAGCCACGGAAGTTCTCATACTGCTTGGTGCTTGTATCCTGGAACTCGTCGATCATGAAATGGGCTATCGTCGTTCCCACACGCTCAAACACGAAGTCTGAGCCGCTATCAAGCACGGTGCCGATGAGTTCATTGGTATCCCCGATGAGGATGGAGTTGGTCTCATGGCGGTATTCCTCAAGGAAGAGGTCTATCATCGCCAGCATACCCAAGAGGCCCAGGTTATCCTCAATGTGCTGAAAGAAATCGGCCAGATGGCGGTCGGAAAAATGCCCGCTCACCAGTTGATGGATGGCGGTCACCGTTGCATCATCTGGGACATTCCCCTTGGTAAACTGGGTGCGGATTTTGTCCTCGTCGGCTTGGGACAGAGAATCAGACAGCGGTTCTATCTCCTTCTTGGCATACCAATTCTTCAAGGTATTTTTCATCACGCCGTCAAATGGCGCTAACGCATCACGCAGCTGAGCCAGTCCTCCATCAATCCTATCGTTCACGCGCTTGACCGCCTCATGCATCAGTTGCTTGAAGTGGCGAATCTTGGAAAAATCGTTGCAGAAATGACCCTTATCGTCCACTTTCCCCAGATAGTCACGTATCTCGCTCATCCTGGAACGGAACAACTCGCTATTGATCTGCTTAGCAAAGGTATTCAAGCTACCATTGTCGTTAAAGAACCTCCAATCCTTTTTCTCGGCCTCGCTGCGTATCAGATGGCGCTGGTAATCCTTCACCCACTGGTCAAGCTGGGTGGGCTTGGCCTCGGTACCCAACGACAGCAGGAAATTGTGGACAGCCACCCTCACGGCATAATCCTCGTCAAGCTGGATGTCGTAATTGAAATCACGGTCCAGTTCACGAGCGAAGTTGCGCAGGATGGTCTGGAAAAACGAGTCAATGGTACTCACGTTGAAGTTACTGTAATCAAACAGCAACTCATTCAATGCCAGCCGTGCCAACGAGCGCACTGCAGGCTCGTTGAGTTGGGACTCCTGCATGAAGTCGGCCAGATAATCGCTCTTGACGCCTGGCTGTGACAACCGGTAGAGTTCGGCAACGATACGCTCCTTCATCTCGTCGGTCGCCTTGTTGGTAAAGGTGATGGCAAGCAGGTTGCGGTGAGCGTTGAGTGGCCGGGTATCGCCAGCAGCCCGGCGGGCCACCAGGTGGTCACTGCCGTCACTCGTGGTGAACAACAGGTGACGGATATATTCCAGAGCGAGGCGATAAGTCTTTCCTGATCCTGCCGAAGCCTTAATCACCAGCAGGTTGTGAGAGTGATTGTCGTTTTTCTCCATCATAACGAGATATGCTAAATATAAGGTAATGTTAAATGATGCGGGCCTTGAAACCCATCGTTGTCAACTCGGCGAGCACGCGCTGGCGGAAGTCGCCCTGTATCAATATCTCACCGCCGCGGGCACTACCGCCCACACCCAGCGAACGCTTGAGCCTCGACGCCACATCCTTGAGGGCGGCTTCATCACAAGTGAAACCGGTCACAATGGTTGCCTGCTTGCCGCCGCGCCCCTTCTTCTCCAGCACGATGTCAAGGCGGGCTTTGCCCTGCTGTTCCAAGGCGTCGCCGCGGTCCTCGGGTTGCGGCTGTTGTTCGTCTGTCGGGTTATCCTCGGGGACGGGCATGTTGAACGCTTTGCCCAGCGCGTCTTTCCAGTCGGTCGTGTTCATAGTCCTTTTCTTGAAAAAAATTTGGGTGCAATTAAACTTTCCTGCATCTCCCACATCAAAGGTACGAAATTTCCACGAGAAATGAACACTAAAACACAAAAAAATGACTTATGCCAAAGAAAAAACGGTAAAACATGCTACCAATTAAAATAAAAGCACTACTTTTGCCGTACTGTTTACTTTTACATTATTAACTAATTCACATTAAATTTATCGTACTATGGCTTATATAATTTCTGACAGCTGCGTGGCATGTGGAACTTGCCAGTCAGTATGCCCCGCCGACGCCATCAAGGAAGGCGACATCTATTCGATCGATCCCGACACCTGCCTCGACTGCGGCACTTGCGCTGACGCTTGCCCCACTGGTGCAATCGCTCCTGGCGAATAATTCGGAAACAACAACAAAACAACATGTGGGTGTGTCAATCTCTTGGCACACCCGCTTTCTTTATATCAAACGGCACCCGCTCATGATTCGGTAGCGGATGCCATAGGACAAAAACAGTTCACACGGGAGTTCCCTTTAGGCTGGGGAAGCTCCCGTGTGAACTTTGTTTATCGGATAGTCAACAATCAGTTGGCTCTCTTGACGGGGTCAAGAACGATGAGCTTGTTGATGGGCGTGCCACCGAAGTTGATACCGTCGTTGTAGGTACCGAAGTAGCGGTACAGACCAGCGGGCACCTTATTACCGTTCATGTCCTTCATGTCCCAAGTAACGGGGAAGGTGTCGGTAGTGGTCATCCACATCAGGTTACCAGTAGCGTCAGTCACACGGACAATCACCTCGGGCTTGAGGGACGTCTCGGTAACGATATCAAAGTTGACTTCCTCGTTGAGGATGGCAGGCAGTTTGTCGGCCACCAGATCTACTGCACCAGTCTGGCCCACCATGAAGGTGATCGTGCGCTCGGCAGAGTTGCCCAGCATGTCATAAACGACGTAGGTCAAGGTGTGCAGACCCTCACCCAGGTTGTTGAGGGGGAACTCAACATTCACGGTCTTACCGTTGTCACTGAGCGAAGCATAGGAAGTGATATCCTGATAGGAGGGCTTACCACCATCCAGGAGAAGGCTCATGCTACGATCCATCGAGTTCTCACGGACACAGATGGCCTGATCATCGACAGCAGTGATATAGAGCATCGAGTTGGTACCAACCACCGAGCCGTAATTGAAACTGCTCTCATCATTGATATACATGCTGGTGATGACAGGATTCTGGGTATCGTTGAGGGCCATGTTAGCGTCATAGGCAAGCATCTTGATATCCTTTGTGAAACCGTTCACCATATAGTTGCTGTTGTCCTTGTGGGCATAAACGCGCAGCAATACATTCTCGTTAATGGCCCTGGGATCCTCGGGAACAATCATTGAGGCGGTGAACACACCATTCACAACGCGTCCCGTCACCTCTGAAAGCTTGTCACGGTTGAAATAGATATCGCGGGCTACACTCACGTTGTTGACCGGCATGGTAATGGTCGTGAACAACTCTTCCTTGTCATAGAGAGTCATCGTTGCATCACCGTTAAAGCTGGTGTCAAGGTTACCGTCGGCATCCATGACATGAGCTGTTACCTCAAACTTCTTGAGCGGCCTGAGCATGGGGACATCGCTATTATCGTTCATGTTGGCACCATTCACCTCCATGAGTTTGAAGCGCGAGATGGGATAGTTGAACTTAATAGCGGGGTCACCCAGCAGGAAGAACGACATCTTGTTGGTGTTGGCCGAGGTGAAGCCGGTCTTAGCAGCTACATAAGCTTCGCCCAGGGTAGGCATCACACCCTTGGCATCATGGCTGAAGAGCGCATTGATGAAGAAGGTATTGAGCTTATCATTATCATTGGCATATACCATACGCGAGCTGGCGAGCATGGCGATAGTACCACCGTTACGCTTGTGGAACATCAGGTCGGCGATGCCACGGCTACCGTTGTCGTAGTGAGCAACGTCACAGCAGGCAGTGGACATGATGGGATAGTGGCTATAGCTCGTGCTGGCAACGTCACCAGTCACCCACAAATTGTTGTGCTTGGTGAAGCTGATAGCACCGGCATGGCCCACATAGGTAGCATAATACAAGCCGTTCTTGTGGAGGTTGCTCCACAGCTGCTTGGCCTCGGTTGCCGTCTTGCGGTCGATCTCGATATTGTTCTCAACCGGTGAGCGGGAATACATGGTATTGTGAATCGTCGTCACGTGCATACCCGTCTTTAGGTCGTTATCAATCATGTTCTTGTAGCCCTCGCCCTGGAACATGTACTGACCATTCTCGGGGCTGTCACTAGCTACCATCGTGTTGTTACGCCATACGCCATAGTCAGGGTTAGCGTAGTATTCCACCAGCTTGTCAACGTCGCTCTTGGCTTCATCAACGGTGGTAGTGGTGTAACGGCCGACACCAATCCTGATCTTATCACTGATCACGTTGGCACCCGAGTTGTCATCCATGAAGCCAAAGAAGTCATCACTGGTAAAGGAGAAGTCCTCATAGTGGCTGTTGTCACTCTGGTAGGTGAGCAGAGCATTGGGATGGTTACCCATCAATTCACGGTTGTCAAACGTACCCGTACCGAAGATCAACAGGTTCTTGAACTTGTCCTTGTTGCGATCATAGAACATCTTGCAGATCAAGCGGTAGGCCATACCGTCACGAGTACCACTCGAGAACTCGTTGAACACCTTGTCCTGGTCAACGACAGCAACATCCAGTCCGTCTACAGCAGCATGGAGGTCAGCAATGCGCTGAGCCTGCTCGTGATAGGACTTATCGGTGATGATGAGCATATCGGGCACTGGCATGCCGTGGAGGTTCTGGTTCTCGACGTCCTCAAAGGCGATGATCTTCTTCAACGTCATGGTGGGATCAAAGGCGACATACTGAGCCGACGTCACACTGGTGGCGTAGAAACAGAGGCCTTGTCCGCTCTCGTCGTTATAGGCAGCGGTGGTCACCTCCTGCGGGCTTGCAGGGTTGTTGATGAACCATACAACAGTATTGGGTGAGGCGTTGGGGAGCATGAAACGCTCATTGCCACGCGTAGCTGCATAGCCCATCAGCATCTGGCCGTCGTGATCCTCATGAATGACATTCATGTGCTTGTAGCTCAAGATGAAGTAGTCCAGACGCTGAGTGGTGATATTGTAACTGTCGCTATTGTAACGCAAGTAAGGCTCAAACTGGCCATGCTCGGAAGGATGGGTCAACTTGACGTAAGCATAGGGAGACGCATTGTTGTAGAGCACATGCTGCGACGGCGTATAGATGCGCGACATCGACAACGAGTAGTTGGTGCTGTCACTTGCACCGCCACTGTGCAGTACGGCCGAAGCAAAGGTAGTGACCGATACATTGGCACTGATTGCCGTGTGGACAACGACGCTGCTGTCGGCAATGTCAGGCAGGTAGTAATCCACCATCACACCACCATTGCTGAAGTCCTCACCCAGCATTTCCTTACCTGAACTGCTCAATGAAGTCTGCTCCTTCTCATGATAGAAATAGCCCAGACTCATGGGAGTGTTCACAAAGGTGTTGACCGTCACGGTAGATTTCTTGGTCGGACGCAGATCACCCGTCGAATAGTCAGACAAGAAATAACAGCCCACCTGGGAATAGGGGTTGAACGTACGCGTGAAGCGGGGAATCGTGTTGTAGTCTGTAATGGCGAAACTAATGGGACCGCAACCATAGAAAATAATCTTGTTGTTGCTGCGAATGAAGGGCACACGATTCAAGTCATCAGGAGCGTTGCCGTTAAGCACCTCACTGATCTTGGTGCCACCAGAGCCATAGACACTGACCCTGGTAGGATCGCTGAAACCCATCTCCAGAAGTTCATCATAAGTGATTTCATACACACCATTCTCAGGAATGGAGATTTTCACCCATTTGCCAGAGGCAAGCTTCGATGTCGTCGCATAATGCGACACATTGAACGCGTTGGCAAAACTGGCGCAGAAGAAGGCCAGTACTGCCACACATGCAAGTTGAAGTTTTGTCACTTTGCTCATATTTAATGTTCTTGGTTATATTTCGTTTTTAACCTATTCTGTTTCTTGTTCCTTATCGCCAGGCTTTCACGGTCACCGCCTCACTTTAACGTCAAGCACCTGAGTCTCGCCGACGGTCGCCGTCAAACGCATTCCGGGTGCCAGAGTCAAGCCCTCGGCACAATCGCCAGTGAACAGCATGTCGCCCATCTTGATACTGCAACGGGTGCTTGCGGCAGCCATCACGTCATCGAGGGGCCAAATCATGTCGGCAAGGCAACAGCGGCAGATCACCGCGTCGTCCACCTTAACCTCCACCACAGCGTGCAACGGGTCTTCAGTGCCAGACACTGTCACCCAGTCGCCCACTACCGCCGCGCCGTCAAAGGCACGGTCCAGAGCACTCAGTCGCCAGTCATCACTTTGACAGGCCTTGACACTGAAGCCTGCCGTGAAAGCGTCCCAGTAACGGTGGGCAAACTTAGCAGCGATGCACTTGCCCAGCCGACCCGTTCGCACCACGATAGATGGTGCCGCTACAAAGTCACTAGCGAAATCATGGATGAAGAGCGGTCTTCCTGTGTACAGTACCGATGAGTCTGCCATGAGATAGCTCCCTGTGGCGTCGCCTGTGGTATTGTAGTTTCCTGTTATGCCGATGACCTTCATCTTGTGTCCTCGCGTCGTTACTGATGGCCGGGCTGATTATCCCTGCCGGTTGTCACTGTATGTATTTTGCATCCTGTTATAGATAATGGCCAGGTGGGCATAGATTGAGGTGTTGGCAATCACCACATCCTCGGGGACCTTGATGCGATAGGGCGTGAAGTTCCACAAGGCCGTCACACCGCTGGCAATCGCCAGGTCGGCAGTCTCTTGGGCCCGTTCGACAGGCACTGTCAGGATGGCTATCGACACATGGTGTTCACGCTGCCACGAGGCAAGTTCATTGATATCAAACACGGGCAGGCCGCCCAAGTTCTTGCCGATCACCTCGTTGCGTACATCAAAGCCTGCCACGATGTTCAGGCCATAATGCTCCAAGCCATGGTCCTGCATCAGGGCGGTGCCCAAGCTACCGGTACCGATGACCACCGCATCGTGCTGACGGTTGAAACCCAGGAAATTCTCAAGTTCAACCAGGAGGCTTCTCACCTCATAGCCGATGCGTGTCTTGCCGCGAATATTGAGAAAAGACAAGTCCTTGGCAATCTGTGACGACTGGACGTTCAGCTCCTTGGAAATCTGGGTCGATGACACATACTCTACATGTAGGTGGTCAAGCATACGCACGTATGACAGATACCAAGGCAGACGACGTATAGTCGGCTCGGGCAGGAGTGTCTGATTCTCATTATTCTTAGCCATGTTCATCTATAAATGATACAATTAACCGACAAATTTACCTCAATTTTTTGAACGGGATGCAATCTACACCTTATTTTAATGAAAAGTGGCGATTTTTTAACAAATGTTATGCCTTTGTCATCGGAGAGGCAACCATTTAGCAAACAGAACCTCACACCGTGATGTTAGGGTGTGAGGTTCTATATCAGACGTTTTGCTGAACTGTTTCAAAGGGGAAAAGTGAGCAGTTGCTGGTTGCTTGATTCCCAGTCTCTCACTTCTGATCCGTCAGTGGACATCAGAGTCCCGTGACGGCAAGTTTCTTGGCCTTGGTGGCCTCCTTGATGCCATCGGTCGTGATGGTGGCACGATAGACGTAGATGCCACGGGACACACGACGGCCGCCACTGTCGGTGAGATCCCAAGTGACAGGTGTCGAAGTATACATGTCGCTGCGTCCCGACTGGGTCGTGCTCCATACCATGCGGCCCATCAGGTCATAGACCTCGATAGTGACAGTCACCACCGCGTCAGGACGGTTGTGCTTGACATAAAATGACGTCTCAACACTAGCAGGGTTGGCAGCACAATAGACATCGGCAATCTCGGGAGCTAGACCGTTGACGACGTTGAAGGTAATGGTCTTCTCTCCCACGTTGTTATAGACATCCCACACGCGCAGTCGCAACGAGTGCGAGCCTGGTGCAAGGTCACTCAACTGGTAGCTGATGCTACCCAGTGTGCCATTTTCGGCAAACAGTGGCGTATAATAGCTCACCAGGTCGTTGAAGGAGGTCGTGCCATCCAGGGTCAAGGTGATGGAATGCCCGATACCTGACGACGAGAAGTTCACGCCGCTCTCGTCAGACACCATTGCCAGCAACAGGGGCGAATCATTGATGTCACTACCGTCAACAAAGCTGTAGTTGTTCAAACCCATGTTGATGATCTCGGGGCCAATGGTGTCGGCTACCTCATCATCGTCATAACCACAGATGATGAAGTCACTATTCGCGCCCTTGGCTTCAAGGCTATCACGACTGTCGTAGGCATACAGGTTGATCATCGACGGGCTAAGGGTCTCATATTCGCCATTCACCTCGCTGGGAATGATCACACGCACGGTGAAGTTGCCGCCCTCTACCGTATCCACATTGATGGCAAGACGGTTAGAGCGCTCAGCATATTTGAAAGGCTTACCACCCATGTCACCATAGCCATGGGTCTTTACCGTGTCCTCTGAGGCAAAGAGCGTAGATACCACAGTACCATTGAAATTGGTAGCTAGTTCACCTTTACTGTTGACGATTCGGCCGCCAAACTCCACCGATTCACGGGCCTTGAATATAGGCATATCATCGGGATCAACAGGCTCGCCGTTGATGGTCTCGATCTGAGCAGTATAGGGAGCCCAGGCCAAACGCATGGCAGGATCACCGTAGCAGATGAAACGGCGGGCATTATCCGACGTGGAAGATACTCTGTTTTTGGCAAGACGCAGAATATCGCCAATGCGGCGCGGCTTATCTTGACTGTCGGGCGAGAACGCAAACTCAGCGACGAGATCACTCAACAAGCCATTTTCGCCGATGAAAGCCAGACGTGCCGGGCACAGGACTGCAATAGCACCGCCGTTGGCATTCAGGAAGATGCGCTCACCACCTGACAAGACAGAGTTGTCAAAACGTGTGTACTCACAAGTAGCGGCATACAATACCGGAAGATGACGGTAAAAGAGCTGCGTCTCCACATCCGAACGCATCATCAGTCCCTCGCCAGTCCAGTTCTGAGTACTGGCATGGCCGATGTAGTTCCACCACAAGGCACCCTCCTTGAGCGTTGTGAACATCTTGGTGCGGGCATCAGGATAATTGCGGGCACCACCGTTGCTCACCGCATTGAAGGCGTCGATATAGACATGGCTATAAACCATGTCACTACCGCCATTGGCATTCATGATGGACTCCACACTGGAGGACTGCTCCATGTGCGCTCCACCATTCTCATCATCGGCGACCAGAAGCACCTGATTGCGCCATGCGCCATAAGCGGGTTTAGACACATAATTCACCAGTTTATTGACCACTGTGCGGGCCTCGCTGACGCTCTTGACAATCATACGTCCCACGGCGATATCCATGTCGTCGGCGACATCAACGCCGGTCTCATCTTGCAAAACACCGAAGTAATCATCGGTGGTAATTGAAGTCTGGTCGTTATTTCCCTCTACACTCTGCCATGTGAGCAAGCGGGGATAATTCAAGGCATTGGCATCGGTGCCGACCAGGCGGTTGTCATAACTGCCGCAGCCCATCAGCAGCAAGTAACCTAACTTGTGGCCGTCCTCGCTCACGCCGCGGTCAAAGAACATCTTACACAGGCGGCGATAGGCCATCGCATCCTGGGTACCGCTAGAGAACTCGTTGAACACTTTCTCATGGTCCAGCACGAGCACACGGAAGTTGTCATACTTCTCATGCAACGCGGCAACGCGGCGCGCCTGCTCCAAATAGGCACTGGGTGCCAAAATAATCATGTCAGGAATAGGCTCACCGTGGATATCCTGGTTGGGGACATCGCCAATAAATTCAGGATGTGGAAAAGTGCCTGATTCGTCAAATGCTACGAACTCCAAGCGTCCAGTTCCCACTGGACTGAAGGTGGCAATGCCGTCGGCAAAAACCGCTTTCATCTCAAGCAGTGCAAAGGGCTTGGTCACGTCCCACACATGGGTGGCACCGCCACAGCCAGCCAAACGGTAACTAAAGTTGACGCTAGCGACTGAGTCGCCGAAGGCCAATTTACCATTCTTGAGCGCCAATTCCCGCTCATAGTTGATGGTAATGTAGTCCAGACGAGCCAGTTTGATCGAGCCAGGGCATGAATACTCCAGTGTATAGTTCAGTTGCGTAGTGCCGTCAAGGGTAAAAGTCTTGAGTGCCCCGGAACCGTTCACCTCATAGTGGGCATGAGAGGATGAAGCAACGGGGATTTCATCACTGCCACTTACCACCGACAATGCAGTGCCGTTATAACTTTGAGCAATCGTGCTCCTGGCACCCGAGGTATTGGCGCCGAACATGGTGAAAGCCTTTACCGTGCTGCCGCTAACCAGGCCGTCAAGATCAAACTTGAAGGTTTGCCGCTTGTTACTCTTGAAGTCCTCACCGAGGAACGCACGTCCCGTCTCACCGGGATTGATGATTTCCTGCTCATGAAAGAGGCGCTCAGTAAAGGTGGTCTTGGCAACACCAGAGGGTTCATTTGTCGCTTTCTGAATCTCGATATCGTTGAAACGACTGTCGTTAGTCACCAGGTAGCAGCCCGAGTTGGCATAGGGGTGCTGCACCTGTAGCTGCTGCAACCTAGAGCCACGATGTTTCCACGACAATTGGCTCTGGGCATAGAACAGGATGCGGTCGCCGGCCCGCACGATAGGCACCTGGGGAAGGTCATCGGCATAGTTGTCGCCGAGCATCTTCTCGCTCAACGGCTTGCCTCCGTAACCGAAAATGTGAATCTTAGACAAGTCACTGCCCAGTCCCCAACTGCGGATGTCATCGGCGGTTATCTGGTACACGCCACTCTCCACGACCGCAATCTTGACCCACTGGCCACTGGCCAGTTTACTCGTCTCGGCATAGTAACTCTTGTCAAGCGCATTGACCGTAAAAGCACAGCAGGCCATCACCAGAAAAGGCACAACCATGCGGACGAAATATCTCATCATCTTTTTCATCGTGTTTTATCTTTATATCCTAATAACGATGATTTTCCTGCAATATTGCACAAAGGGCAACTTTAGCCGTTCAATAGGCGATAGCGAGCGTCATGTAGTGGTGCTCAACACGATGTGTGGTCATGCGGTAGCGGTTAGCGCCGCAACGGGCAGTAAAGGAGATTTCCTCAAAGTCAAGCTCGGGGACGGTGAAGGGTTCCAGACAGATGCCGTTGGTCCAATCCAGAGCGCTGTTGCGTTCGGCCTTGATGATAGCTTCCTTGGCGGTCCAGGCAATGATATGGGCTGCCATGTCTTGACCGATGAAGGTCTGTTCTTCAGGATTGAGGAACTTGGTACGCACCTTCAGCACCTGTTGACGGTCGGCCTGCTCGGCATCCAGCCCGATGACCTCGTTCTCGTTGACTGCCAGCGCTACCAGCTGTGGCGTATGGGTGATGCTGATATTCACCTGCTCGTGGCCCTCGACCGACGGAGCCCCCTGCTCGTCATGCAACAGTGTGACAGGGTGTCCAAAAGCACGACACAGCAACAGCCTCTCGGCCGCCTTCTCGCGCTGCCGCTTGAGCGGCAGGTCCATTAAATCCTCAAATGCTATGCCCATCTCATGGCAACACGACGCCAGCAGCGACGTCTCTTCCTCGAGCCGCCACGCCAGCACTCTCGTGCCTCCCGGAAATGTCACTTCCTCCAAAAACATTGAGATTATCAAGCCTTTTAGACCCTCAAGAATTACCAAATCATCTAGATAGTATAGACCAGTAACTCCTCACTCCTAACTTCTAACTCCTAACTCCTAACTCAACTCTACCCTACTCCGTTCTTGGCTAGCTCGATGCGGGTGAGAATGTTGGGGTTGTCCTCGCTGGCGGCAATCCAGGAGCGGTAACGACGACGATTCACGTAACGCTCAACCAGATAGGCCAAGACAAACATCACGGGCACCTGTATCCACAGCATCCAGTAGGGGTGCTGAACCTGGTAGAGGGTGGAAGCATTGGTCTGCATGAGCACATAGCCGTTGACCATCCAAGTTGCGGGTACACAGTCACCCACAAGCCACCACAGCCTTGACATCAGGTAACGAGGCCACGATACGCCCGTCAGGAACACAAAGACTACCGACGAGAATACGAACAGCAGGAAGACGCTCTCGCGCTCGTTGACAAAGGCCGACAGCGTCTGTCCCATGAACGATACAGCGATGACAAAGGGCACAGCCAGGCAGATGATGTGCAACAGGTTGCCATACTGCGGGAAACCGAACATCAGGGGCACATAGTGAAGAACATAGATGACGGGCAGTACATAAATGATCTGGTGACACATCATCTTACCCACGATGGTGGCACCGGGGCTGGCCTCGACAGCCATCGGGTCACGGCCGCCATTGCGACGACGGCGCTCAATGCTGCCGCCATGCAGCATGGCAATACCCAGAATCATGCTCTGTTGCAGTACCAGCGGCAGGATAAACAGCAGCACGGCACTGGCGATACCCAACGCGGGATTGCCCACAGGTACCTGGTGATTCTCGACGATAGAACCTCCCATATTCACCACGGGTTCAACGACGGCAGCCATGCGTTCATTGCCCATCGCCTGAGTAACGTTGGACAAAGCAGTAAACATCGCCTTGTAGCGCATCATCACACTCATGTCGCAGTAGAGCGACACATGCGCCTGCTCACCGCGACCGACACTCTGGCCAAAATCACGAGGCACATGCAGGATGCCATAACAGTCCTTACGATGCATGGCCACCTGGGCCTCCTGCATGTTGGCGGCATAGCCGGCTATAGCGATCTCCTGGGTAGCATCAAGACGGCGCACGAGGTCACGGCTCGCATGGGTGCGGTTGTCATCGACAACCACAACACGCTCGTTGCGTACCACCTCGGGATTGTAAATCAAGGCATACAAGACAGGGTAAACCGCATTGAGGACCAGGAAAAAGATGACTACGCCCTCGTCACGGAAGACGAGCAGCAACTCGCGGCCGCACATCCTCAACACCTGGATGCACCACAGGAAAAATCTGCTATGTTTCAGTTTCTCGGTCATATCATCAGGGCACATACACAGGGTTCATGCACTCCTTCTTCAAGCGCCATGACAGCAGCATGGGCAGGATCGTGAACCCGATGAGTGCAGCATAATAAACTCTTGAATAATACAGGTCGATGCCATTCAGTGCCTGATCGACCATAATCAGGAAATAGTACTTGATGGGCATCACATAACCCAGCGACGTTACCCACGGGTACATCGACTCTTGGGGCAAGGAGAAGCCCGAGAACGAGAACGACACCATGCCCAACAGCGTACACAGCATCGTGCCGTAGCGGAAGTTGGGCACGAAACAGAACATCAGTACCGCAAAGCTCTGGTTAGCCACCACGAGGAGGAACATCGCGATGAGCATATTCCACGGGTTACAGTTCAACGGGAAATCAAAACAGCGGTACATCATCCATTGGATGAACCAGCCCACGACGGTGAACAGCACCGTCTGCGGCACCAGTTTGCCTATCAGGGCCAGGAACATGCTGCCACCCGAGGTCTTGAGCCACTGGCGGCTCAACCCCGATTTCAACTCCAGTCCCAACGAGAATGCCGTCACCAGCAGGATGAACAACGACAGGAAACAGGGCACGAACGTGCTGTTCAGGTAGTAGTTGTAGTTCACAAAGGGGTTGCTGATCATGTGTACATGGGTCTGATAGGGCACAAGAGTGGACTCAATCCTTTCATTGCTGAGGCCAACGGTGCGCAACGCCGTCTGGACGATGCCGCCGTTAACGAGCAACGAGATGGTCTTGAAGCCCTTGTACTGCATCGATGCGGGAGCATAAAAAGCATAGTTCACATAGTAACTCACCACAGGTTGACGGCCACCCAAAGCTTCTTCCTCCAGGTAATCGGGAATGAAGAAGAAACCATACACCTCGCCACGTTGCACCGCATCACGCGCCTCGGCAAAGTTGTTGTAACGCTGGCAGATGTTCACCTGCTGGAAACCGTTCAAGTTGCGAGAGATACGACGTGACAAGCTGCTGTTGTCCAAATCAACGATGCCTACAGGCACACGCTGTACCGAGCCGTCCTTGATCAAATCCATCAGGAACCAGCTGCACAGCAACGGCATGATGACGATCAACAGGAAATACATGGGCCTGCGCACGAGCTGAATGCACCCGCGTTTGAAGGAACGGCCTATGTACTTCATTATCATCATTTTTCAGTTTTTAGTTGTCTAGACTTTCTAGATATTCTAGATTTTCTAGATGATCTAGATTTTCTAGAGGTGTTATACTTATTTTTCCAGGATGACCGACATGCCGGGACGCAGGTTAGGCACCTTGCTCACCGGACGCATCTTGACCTCGAAGGTCTTGCTGTCATACTGACCCTGGGCCTTGGCGGCCTGCCAAACGGCATAGCTGCCCATGTCGTGGATATAATAGACCGACATCTTGGTCTGCATGTTGTTCAGTGCAGGGATGCGTACGTTCACTTCCTTGCCCATGGGCAGGTCGTTCAGCATTTCCTCACGCACGCTGAAGCTCACCCACATCTCATCCAACTTGGCAATCGACATGATGGGAGTGCCCATCGCCACGAGCTCACCTTCCTGCGGATAGATCTCGCTCACCTCGCCGTCACAGGGAGCCACGAGCACCTGATCCTCGAGCAGGCTCTCGACTTCCATCACGGTACCGCGGGCAGCATTTGCCATGCTCTTGGAGGCGTTCTTATCCTCCTGCTGAGCACCACGCACGGCCATATCATACTGCGCCTTGGCAGCTTTGACCTGAGCGGTGGCAGCATCAAATGCGGCCTTGGCCTCGTCACGCTTCTGCTGGGTAGCAACACCCTGCCTAAAGAGGTTCTCGACACGCTGATAGGTCTTCTCGGCGATGGTCTGGGCAGCGATGGCCTGCTGCCACAGGTTATAGGCACTCTGCTTCAGTTCCTCGCGGGTGCCTTTCTCGGCCTTCTGGTTCTGAGAAGCAGCAGCCTGCTGCATCTGCTTAGCCTGATAGTACTTGGCATCGACAGTGCTGGAGTAAATGCTCACCAGCTTGTCGCCCTTGTGCACCGTGTCACCCTCGTGGACATAAAAGCGCACGATGCGCCCGGGCAA
Organism: uncultured Prevotellaceae bacterium; assembly: GCA_900318645.1. Lineage (GTDB taxonomy): Bacteria > Bacteroidota > Bacteroidia > Bacteroidales > Muribaculaceae > Sodaliphilus. Next base: position 70,037 of record ONLH01000003.1, on the reverse strand, counting down.
CTTGCCGCTGACGCGCACAGCGTCACAGTCGGCCTGGCCTTGGGTGGTCGTGTCGGCGGGATGGATGAGCAGGATGCCCACGATGGCGATACTTGCCATCACCAGTGCAAACACTGCCAGCGCTGCCAGCAACGCTTTGTCCTTCTTGCGGACCACAGTTCTCTGTTCGTCTTTTTCCATATCGTTATATCTTGTTTTTTAGTTGTTGTCGTAGTTACTCTAGATTTCCTAGAGGTTCTAGATGGTCTAGAATATATCGTCTAATAGTTCATGTCGCCCATCACCTTGGTCAGAAACTCGTGGGTGAGCTGCACGTTGATTTCGGCATCGATCTTCTCACTGTTGGCCTTGAGCCAGGCAGTCTGGGCGGCAAGCACTTCGTCGATGGTGCCCATACCCTCCTTGAAAGCGATGTCGGCGATACGCAGGTTCTCATCGGCCTGTGCCAAGTTGGCCTTGGTGGCGTCATAGGTCTTGAAGGCCTCCTGATAGCTGAAAGCGGCTTGACTGATCTGCAAAGCGATTTTCTCCTTGGCATCGTCCAATTCCAGACGTTTCACGTTTGCCTCGACTTGGGCAGCCTTGACCTTATTGCTCAGTCCACCCCAGTGCCACAGCGGCATCCTGAGCGTCGCTCCGACGCTGAAGGCAGCCCCAAAACGGTTTTCAAAACCATCGTAGCTGTTGGGATTGGTGGCATGCAGGGCAGCCACGGCGGCAAGTTTGGGCATCATCTCGCTGCGGGCGACCTTGACCTGCTGGTCATAAATCTTGGTGGCCAATTCCAGCGAGCGCACGTCATGGCGCTTATTGAACACCTCGTTCAGATTAAAGTTGGACGGGGCAAGAATCATGTCCAAATCGTCACGGCCCTCGTCGGCAAGGGTCATCATGGTATTGACGGGCAGACCACACAACTGGGCCAGCAACATGCGCGACAGCGTCACGCCGTTATCCACCTTGGTGAGATCCACATTGGCCTCGTTGAGTTTCACGTCAACGGCGAGTTGGTTGGCACGGGTAGCGACGCCCTCACCTACCATCGCCTTGACATCATCATCAAGTTTCTGCACCAGCTCGACATAGCTGCGGGCAAGCTTCTGCTTGGCGCACAGCGAGACAACCTGCCAGTAGGCGGCATCAACATTATAAATCACGTCCTCGACTTTGCTCTCGCGCATCTCGCGGGCGAGCTGCTGGGCGAGGTCGGTAATCTGGTTCATCGCGGTAATCTTGCCACCCATGTAGATGGGCTGGGTCACCGTCAAGGCACCCCCCATCAGGTTATGGATGTTATAGGTCATGCCGCTCTTGGGCAGCAAGGCCACCGTAGAGGGGACATACTGACCGTTCTCAAGCTGCAGGGGTGCTCCAGTGCGCGGGTCAATGACCAGGTTGTAGTCGTAGGAACCCGTCTGCAGGTTGAACGACTTGGTGGGCAGCAACTGGTCCTCCTTAATCAGGGAAACTTTGCGGGAGTTATAAATGTAGCCCGCCGTGAGGTCAAACTGGGGCAGATAGGCCGCAGCAGCCTCTTTGCGCTGATAGCCGGCTTTCTCAATAGCAAGAGAGGCCTGCTGGATTTCCTTGTTGTTGCGCAGCGCCATGTGACGGCATGAGTCCAGAGTCACTACCTGGGCTGACATCATCATGGATATGATACTGAGCACTATGAGAACGATATTTCGCATTTTTATCATATTTTTTAGGTCTGTTTTAACGCTGCAAAAGTACTATAATTTATATAAACAAACAACAGCCGTCCCAAATTGTCCACAATAAGTGAAATTTGGAACAGCTGTTGTTAGTTAGAAGTTAGAAGTGAGGAGTTAGAAGTGCTATGTCAATGACAACTTCTCACTCCTAACTCCTCACTTCTCACACCTAACTTTTATAGTAGCATTTGACCTCGCCGACGGGGAGCTTACCGACCAGCAACAGGGGGATGCGGTCAGCTTCGGTGGACATCCAGGCAGTGAGGTTGTCGCTGGATTTCTTACCGCCCTCCTGGGTGAAGCGGAAATCAATACGATGCGCCTTGCGCTTGGTGCCGTCACGCATCTTGATGGTTTCCACACCCTTGTAGTTGATGGTGAGGTACTCCTTTTCCTTGCCCGAGAAGATGACAGTCGTGTAGTTCTTGTTGCGGCTCAACTCGTCATAGTCCAGATTACGCAGCATGTAGAAGACGCTCACCATGTCATAGGCCTGAGCCTTGGCACTCAAGTCGATACTCGTCGTTCCGCTCTTACGGTAGCGGGTGCAATGAGCCTTGGTGTGGCTATAGTTATAGGAGAACTTGATCACGTCGCGGGCATAATAGTCCTTCTCGTGGGTCAGTTTCTCGTATTGCAGCGGCTTGAGGTCATTGTTCATGGTGCACTTGAGGGTGTCACGCACGGGATAGACCTTGTCGGCCCACGAACGCGTCTTGCCAGTGAGCTGGGCAAAATAGCCATCCTTGGTCTTGCGAGTGGTCAGAGTAGCATCGGCGGCATGTTTCCAGATCACACCCCAGTGATACACCACCTCATAGTTCAGCACCTCGTTGCTGAAGTCCTTTGCTTCCACCTGCTGCGGCAGCATCATGGCCACCACGAGCAATACCGTTGCCAGTAATTTTTTCATCGCTATTGGTTTTAAATGTTGTTTTTGCAACATTAGACGATTACTGTGGCGATTGGTTTAAAAGAACTTGCCGTTGCCTTGGGTTTGATCGATGGGTATGCCGATGAGCGAGCTGGCGGGAACTGTTATGGTCGTGGTATCGCCATCGATGGTGATTGACTTGTTGTCGATTGTTGAGCCCTTGGCGTTAGACAGGATGATGTCGCCGCCCTTGAAGTCGGGGCCGGCAGCAAAATCCAGCATCATAATAGCCACACTATCGGCCGGATAACACACGCGACCCAACGGATAAATAAAGGCCGCATAGAAACCGTCATCCGTTTGACGGCACACCAAGTTCATGTCATATTTCTCGCTATACTTGGTCAAGTGGCTACTCTCTATTTTGAGACCCTCGGGGAGCGCCATCTTAAATTGCAGACCACGCATCGGGGTCTCGTTGGCCAGTACCACGGGAACAGTGACAACAGAATCCCTGTCAACCACAAAATCTTCAATAACGATGCGGTTAGACTGTGCCGACACGGTCAAAGCAGCCAAGACCATCATGATTGTCAATAGGAAATGTCTCATCTTCGTATCTAGTTTTATATCTTGAGCCGACAAAGTTACAACAAGTTTTTGGTAACTGCAAAAAACCGAAAAAACCATCCAAAACCCCTAAAAGAACAAAAAACAAAAAAGAAGATTTCCCCCCGCACCCCTCTATGGAAGAAAAAAATAAAAACAAGAAAAATATATTATTCTCTCCCAACAGCAACGCACGCGCGCGCATGAAGAGAGCTGGTTTTTGAATGGTTGCTGTGGTTGCTGTTGAAATTATTTTTGAAAAAAAACGGGCAAAAGTATTGACAAAACACCAAGTATATTGTAATTTTGCAACGTCAAAATTATTGTTTTACCATTTTAAACACCATTTTTACCATGAAAGACATGAAATCTGAGATTAAGCACCGCGAACTGTGCCAGCAGCGCGACAGGGAGTTCCTGGAACTCTATCACCCCACTCTAGACACTCTGGTTGAGCAAGGCATGCCCATGAGCAAGGCGCGACGTGCGGCCGTGGAGTTCACTATCGCCAACGGCCATCCTCACTACCATGTGGACCACGATCGTGCTTACCGCTGCGTGTGTCACCTGCTGAATGCCGAGCAGAAGAAGGCATGCAACGCCCGCACCTACCGCACCAGCGAGGAAATAGGTCTGCCCAAGCGCCGCCTGCGTCAACAGATGTGGTACGAGATCGCACAGCACGTCTCCTACCTGCGAGACCGAGGCATGAGCGTGGAAAGTGCCCTTGAACACGTGCTTGAGCACTGCCGCGCCTCGCGCTTCTTCATCACACCCGCAACCGCCCTGACCAAAATCTGCCCCCAAGCCCGCACCCGAGCCTTGAGGAGTTAGGAGTGAGGAGTTAGGAGTTAGGAGTTCTAGATTATCTAGAACATCTAGAACATCTAGAGCATCTAGGATATCTAGAGAGAATCATCTTTTTTAAAACCAGAGAAAAACCATGAAATACCGCATTGATATCGTGATTGACCTGGATGAAATCCAGCAAGCCATTTACACCGAGGGAGTATGGTACCCCGCCGAGAACGCTACCGCCTGGGGCGTAAACCGCAATAATGAACCCATCGTTGACCGCCGCGTGCGGGAGGGTCTGGACGACCTGCTAGCGCGCATGAGCGGCTACATCGTGAGCCAGAACATCAACTTCAATCTCGACAGCCAGAACATCGTGTTGGGACTCGTCATCGACAAGCGACCGCTGCTCTCGCTGGCCCGAGACGTGAAGAATGCAATGGTCAGCGCTCTAGCCAATTACACGCTGATGTCGCTCTATGGCGACGAGGACAGCATCTACGGCACGGCATGGCGCCTGCACCGCGCCCGCACGCTGCTATTGCTCTGCCGCCCATGAGCCCCAAATGACGTAATATCCTCCTTGAGATAACTGCTATCTGCCATAATCGGTAAATAGCAGTTATTTTTCGTAAAATCAAGTACTTGAAGTAACAGAAAAATGTTAACTTTGCCAAATACTATTAATTCTTCAGCTTATACATCATAACCAATGAACAAGATTTACACCTTATTATTTGCGATGTGTCTGGCGATAGCCAGTAGCACCGCATGGGCCGAATCAATTAATGAGAACCAGGCAATACGCATTGCCGAAAGTTTTATGACCAGCCACAGTTTACCCGCCACTGGCCTAAAACTGGCAAAGAAGGCGCCACAACTCAATGCACCCTCACAGGCTGGGAAAGCCGCCTATTATGTCTTTAACAGCAGTCAGTCCCAGGGTGGATATGTCATCATTGCCGGCGACGACCGTGCACCCGCCGTGCTGGGTTACAGTGACAAGGGTACCTTTGACGCCCAGGCTGTCCCTGAGGCTATGCAAGACATGCTGGACAGCTATGCCGAGCAGATCGAGGCGCTGAGCCAAGGCCATAAGTCGGCACCAACGACAACATCAGGTCCAGCTATTGCTCCCCTGCTCACCTCCTGCTGGAACCAGAAATCACCCCACAACCACCTTCTGCCCTTTGTTGCAGGTAGTCGCGCTGTGGTGGGCTGTGCGGCCACAGCCATGGCTCAGATCATGTATTACTGGAAATGGCCAGTAAGACCATCAATGACTATACCCGAGTACACCACCTCGACCTATTCCATCTACATGCCAGCACTGCCGCCGGTTGATTTCAACTGGGATGCAATGCAGGACAACTACCAGAGCAGCGACACGCTGAGCGAAGCCGGCCTTGCTGCTGCAACGTTATCGCTATACTGTGCCCAGTCTCTTGAGATGAACTTCCAAGACGGCACCTCGGGAGCCACCACCTCACGTGCGACACAAATGCTGAGCACCTACTTCGGCTACAAGGCAAGCGTCCAAACCCTGTGGCGTCTCAACTATACGACCCAGGAATGGAACGACATGCTCTATAGCGAACTGGAAGCCAGCCGCCCCGTGATCTACAGCGGCAGCAAGAAATCTGGTGGTCACGCCTTCATCTGCGACGGCTATGACGGCGAGGGCCTGTTCCACATCAACTGGGGCTGGAACAGCCAGAGCAATGGCTACTTCCTGCTCAACGTGCTCAATGCCGACATGCAAGGTACTGGCAGCGCCAGCGGAGTATATGGTTACGTCTATAGTCAGGCAGCGATTGTCGGCATCGAGCCAGGTGAGGGCGCCAATGTGTTTGCACTGACCGCCACCGATCTCGCGCTCAACAGTGCGACAACAACACGCAGTGGTACCAACTATGACTTCAGGGCAGTTGTTACAGGGCGATTCCGCAACCTGACTTCTCAAGTGATGACCGTGAGCTTCGGGTGGGCCTTGTATCAGGGCTCGACCTTCAAGAGTATGCTCTATGAGAGCTACCACACGTCACTCAGGCCGGGCTTTTACCTGACCTCCAGCAGCAGATCATTGAAATTCGGCAGCGGCATCACCAGCGGCACTTACCGCATCGTGCCTGTCTATAGCGAGTATTATGCAGAAAACTGGCGCCCCTGCATCGGTGCCGACAGGAACTATATCGAGGTGGTCATCAACGGCAACACGTGCACCGTCACGGGCCATGGCAATGCCTCCGAGCCCAACTATACGGTCAACGACATTACCATGGAAGGCATGATGCATAACGGCCGCCCCGTTGACATCAACGTGAACCTGACCAACAACGGCGAGTGGAACAACAGGTTGCTCTATATGTTCGTTGATGGCACCTTCAAGGCGTCGGGCATGGTAGACCTCGCCAACGGCGAGACCGCCGACATCCCCTTCCGCTTCATGCCGACCGAAGCAGGCAATTATACCCTCACCTGGTCGTGGAACGATGACGGCAGTGACCCCATTGCGACCCGCACCGTTACTATCAACCCGATGCCCAAAGCCTCGCTGAGCGGCACCCTGCAGGTGCTGAACATCACCGATGCCGCTAACAAGATTGTCACCAGCGACAAGTTCAGCGTAGCGCTTACTGTCACCAACGATAGCACAGTGACCTACAATGAGGAACTCTCGTTCAAACTCTACAAGCACACGTATAGCAACACCGGCACCTCGGTACAAGGTATCAACATACCCATCGTTCTGGAACCAGGCGAGACCAAGACGGTGCAGGCAGTCTTTGACAACGTCATCGACGGCTGGAAATACTTTGTCAACGCCTACTTCTATAATGCCGGCACACAGGTCAAGATCACAGGCACCTCTTTCTACACCATCGTCTTCCCCGAGGCACCAGAGTATGAGACTGGCGACGTGAATGGTGACGGCAAGGTTTCTATCAAGGATGTGACCGACCTGATCAACTATCTGTTGAGTGAAAACGAGGAGGGCATCATCCTTGACAATGCCGACGTGAACAGCGACGGCAAGATTTCCATCAAGGACGTGACCGACCTCATCAACCTGTTGCTGACACAATCGTAAAAACTTATACAATAATCAAAATTGAGATAGCGAGGATGCCCCAAAAAGGTGAGCATCCTCGCTGTTTTTTCTTGATCTCCATCTAACGTTTGTTCTTCCAATCAAACAGGATGTAAAGGGGAAAGCCCAAGAGAACTCACATAATAATCTAGTATTGACTATTCATTTTAGGAAAAAGTATTACTTTTGCAATACTAGTATTATTAACCCTCAAATCAAACCATTGAATGAATAGGATTTACACCTTATTATTAGTTTTAGGATTGGCAGTGATGGCTAGCACATCACAGGCCGAGTCCATCAGTGAAAACCAGGCAAGAACTATCGCAACACGCTTCATGGCAAGTCATCACATGCCATCCACTAACCTGAGGATGGCGCACAAAGCTCCTGCCTTGAACGCCCCCAGTAAAAGCAGCGAGAATGCCTCGTATTACGTGTTCAACAATGTGCAAGCCGGCGGTTTTGTCATCGTTGCAGGAGACGACCGTTCGCCTGCCGTGTTGGGCTATAGCGACAAGGGCACTTTTGACGCTGATCATCTTCCTAATGAATTGAGTTACTTGCTTGAAGGCTATGCTGCACAAATCAATGCTCTTGAGCAAGGCGCCAAGGCTGTACCACAGCAATCATTGGGACATGCCATCAGTCCTCTGTTGCATGCCCAGTGGGACCAAGAAGCGCCTTACAATCTGATGCTTCCCTTCATTAACAGCTATCATGCCTATACGGGGTGCGTTGCCACAGCAATGGCCCAAGTGATGCATTACTGGCAATGGCCAGCTCGCCCCACTTGTACTATCCCGGCCTACACCACTCCGTACTACCACATATATATGCCAGAGTTGTCACCCGTGGACTTTGAATGGGACAAGATGCAAGACACCTATCTGACTAACGACACCACCAGCGAAGAGGCACTTGCCGTTGCCACGCTGCTCAAGTACTGCGCCCAATCAGTTGAAATGGACTTCCAAGATTACGGTTCCGGAGCCACCAACATCACCAATCACGCTCTGTCAACCTACTTCGGTTACAAAGCCAGCGCTCAGCTCTTGGACCGAGAGAACTGGACTGCCCAAGAATGGGCCGAAATCATTTACAACGAACTTGCTTCTAACCGCCCCGTCATCTATGGTGGACAGAAAGTAACAGGAGGTCACGCCTTTGTGTGCGATGGTTATGACGGCAACGGCTTGTTCCACATCAACTGGGGCTGGAACGGCCAGAGCAACGGCTACTTCCTGCTCAATGTCCTGGACCCGGACATTCAGGGGACGGGCAGTGCAAGCGGTGCATACGGTTATATCAATGAACAAATTGCCGTGGTGGGCATCGAGCCAGGTGAAGACAATAGCGAGCTAGCCCTCACAGCAAGTGATGTCACATTTAGCAGCGCCACCACGACACGTTCATCAAGCAACTACAATTTCAATATAACTGTTACTGGCCGCTTTTGGAACTACACCTCCCAAACCGTCAGTGCTAATATCGGTTGGGGACTCTTTGATGGCGAGACGCTGGTCAGCACGCTATTCAACAGCTACACCGATGCCCTGAGAACCAATCGTTGTATCTATACCAGGAACCAAAAACTGTATTTCGGAAACGGAATCACTAGCGGTACCTATCGCATCATGCCCATATACAGTGAACGCTATACGAGTAACTGGCGCCCGTGCATAGGCTCCGACAAGAACTATATCGAAGTGACCATCGACGGCAACGAGTGCACCATTCAAGGTTATGGATCAGCATCCACTCCCGACTACCGGGTGGATAGCATCACCTGTGAAGGTCTGATGCACCATGGCCGCCCCGTCAACATCGGTGTGACACTTACTAACGAAGGGGATTGGAGCAACCGCGTCCTGCACATGTTTGTCAACGGCACATTCGCTGCCAGCGGCTATGTGAGCCTTAATCACGGCGAAACTGGAGTTATCCCCTTTACCTACTTTCCCGCTGCCGCCGGCGACTACACGCTCACCTTCTCGTTCAATGAGAACGGTAGTGCCCCCATTGCCACTCATACGCTCACAATCACCCAGATGCCCGAAGCGACCTTAACGGCCAGCGTTGAGGTGCTGAACGTCACCGATGCCAGCAACATGATCATCACCAGCGACAAATTCAGCGCCATCTTCACCATCACCAACAGTGGCACAACGACCTATCATGAGGATCTCTCGATATCGTTATACAAAGCTTTGGACGGGACTTATGGCTCCTTCATGCAGGCCAAAAACCAAGTCATTACCTTAGCTCCAGGGGAGAGCACCGTATTGCAGGTTGACTTTGATGAAGTTTTCAACGGCTGGGAGTACTTTGCCTATGCCTTCTACTACAGCAACGGAAAGAAAATCAACCTCTTGGGCTCCTCATACTACACCATCGTCTTCCCCGAGGCGCCAGAGCATGAGACTGGCGACGTGAATGGTGACGGCAAGGTTTCCATCAAGGATGTGACCGACCTGATCAACTATCTGCTGAGCGAAAACGAGCAGGGCATCTTCCTTGACAATGCCGACGTGAACAGCGACGGCAAGATTTCCATCAAGGACGTGACCGACCTCATCAACCTGTTGCTTTCACACCAATAAAGAACTGACGAAATAGCACAGATCGTAATAGCGAGGATGCCCAAAGAGCGTGGCGTCCTCGTTGTCTTTTATTCAGCTTACATATCTAACGCCAACGCGAGTTCGGCGAAAAAAAGCGTTGATGCTGAATTCATTCGCTTTGAGGCTGTTCATAATTCACCTCGTGATTTTTAATCGGCCTGACGGCCGAGAAATTAAACAAAATTATTAATAAAATTAAAATAAAAATGTATTTTGCTTAATTTTTATACAAATTTTTGCTTAATTTCTCGCGCGAAGCGCGACTCAATTTGCAACGAATGAATTATGACACAGCCTACTGGCTATCTGGCGGCAACTCACTGAAATCTAAAATAAAAATTCATTGAACTCACGTTAATAAAGTATTGAGTTTTCATTATCAAGGAAAATTAGTATATTTGCAGCAACAATGTTATTAACCCTCAAATCAAACCAATCAATGAACAGGATTTACACTTTAATGTTAGTGCTGTGCCTGGCAATAGCCGGCAGCACTGCATGGGCCGAGTCTATCAATGAGAACCAGGCAAGACGCATTGCCGAGGGCTTCATGACCAGTCACCGTTTGCCCGCCACAGGGCTGAAATTGGCAAAGAAGGCTCCACAGCTCAACGCGCCCTCACAGGCCGGGAAAGCTGCCTACTATGTATTCAACAACGGACAAACCCAGGGTGGCTACATCATCGTTGCCGGCGACGACCGTGCTCCTGCTGTGCTGGGTTACAGCGACCGTGGCACCTTTGACGCACAGGCTGTCCCCGAAGCGATGCAAGAGCTACTGGACAGCTACGCCGAGCAGATTGAAGCAATCAGCCTGGGCAACAAGGCGGCAGCGCTGACTTCGTCAGGTCCGGCCATTGCTCCCATGCTTACCTCCTGCTGGAACCAAAAATCGCCCCACAACCACCTGCTGCCCTTTGTTGAAGGCAATCGCGCTGTCGTGGGTTGCGCGGCCACAGCCATGGCCCAAATCATGTACTACTGGAAATGGCCCGCAAGACCTACGATGACCATTCCCGAGTACACTACTACGACCTATTCCATCTTTATGCCTGCATTGGAGCCAGTTGATTTTAACTGGGATGCGATGCAGGACAATTACCTGGGCAGCGACACGCTGAGCGAAGCCGGTCTGGCAGCCGCAACGCTATCGCTGTACTGCGCTCAGTCCCTTGAGATGGATTTTGAGGACGGCACTTCGGGCGCCGTCACCTCCCGCGCGGCGCAGAAACTCAGCACCTACTTCGGCTACAAGGGAAGCGCCCACACCCTGTGTCGTCTCAACTACACGACCCAGGAATGGTCGGACATGCTCTATAGCGAGCTGTCTGCCCACCGTCCCGTCATCTACAGCGGTAGAAAGAAGTCGAGTGGCCACGCCTTCATCTGCGATGGCTATGACGGCAACGGCATGTTCCACATCAACTGGGGTTGGAACGGACAGAGTAACGGCTACTTCCTGCTCAACGTACTCAATCCCGACATGCAGGGAACAGGCAGCGCCAGCGGTGTGTATGGCTACGTCTATAGCCAGGCAGCGATCGTCGGCATCGAACCTGGAGATGCCCCCAACGATTTTGCCATGACGATTACTAGTGCAACCTTGAACTCAGCTACAACAACGCGCACAGACACCAACGAAAACTTCACGGCTGTCTTAACGGGTCTTTTCCACAACTACACGTCCGAGGTGATTGCGGCCAGATTTGGTTGGGGTCTGTATCAGGATGACGAATTCATAGAGCGACTCTACAGCACTTCCACCAGCGGTGTAAAGCCCGGTAACTACTTCACCATTGCTGATAAGACGGTGAGCTTCGGTAGCGGAAAGACCAGCGGCACCTATCGCATCGTGCCGATTTACAGCGAGTATGGCGAAAGTAATTGGCGTCCCTGCTACGGTGCCGACAAGCACTATTTCGAAGTTACCATCAACGGCGACGAATGTACCTTTAAGGGCTACGGCTCAGCCTCCGAGATCAATTACACAGTGAACGACATCACCATGGAAGGCATGATGCACAACGGCCGCCCCGTTGACCTCAACGTCAACCTGACCAACAACGGCGAATGGAGCAACCGACTGCTTTATATGTTTGTTGATGGTGCGTTCAAGGCGACAGGCTTGGTGAACCTCGGCAACGGCGAGACCGCAGACATCCCCTTCCGCTTTATGCCGACGGCTGCTGGCGACTTCACCCTCACCTGGTCCTGGAACGAAGATGGCAGCGATCCTATCGCCACCCGCATCGTTACTATCAATGCAATGCCATCAGCTTCACTGAGCGGCACGCTGCAGGTGCTAAATGTCACCGATGCTACCAACAAGATCGTCACCAGCGACAAGTTCAGTGTAGAGCTCACTGTCACCAACAATGGCACCCAAACCTATAACGAGGAACTCTCCTTCAAACTCTACAAGCACTCGACAGGCAATAGCGGCACCTCGGTACAGGGTATTAACATGCCCATCGTCCTCGAGCCGGGCGAGACCAAGACGGTGCAGGCAGACTTTGACAACGTCATCGACGGCTGGAAATACTTTGTGAACTCCTACTATTATAGTGCCGGTGAACAAATCAAGATCAAAGGCACCTCGTTCCACACCATCGTCTTCCCCGAAGCTCCAGTGTATGAGACTGGCGACGTGAATGGCGACGGTAAGGTTTCTATCAAGGATGTGACCGACCTGATCAATTATCTGTTGAGCGAAAATGAGGAGGGCATCATCCTTGACAATGCCGACGTGAACAGTGACGGCAAGGTCTCCATCAAGGACGTAACCGACCTGATCAACCTGTTGCTCTCACACCAATAAAGCACTGATGGCACAGCTCTGAATGAGATAGCGAGGATGCCCAAAAAGCGCAGGCGTCCTCGCTATCTTTTAATGAAATTGAAAACGTTGCAAAACTAATGCCTCACCATATAATCGTGTTAGGTCGATTGAAAATGCGTCAAGCGAAGTGTTGCAACAACCACTTAAAGCGGTCAATGATTTGAGAGCATGATGTTAATGATAGCAGTAATGTCGCGGATACTGGCCTTACCGTCACCATTGACATCAGCAAAGGGCGACTCATTGATATCAACATCACCTTTGAGAAGCATATCGATCAGGTAAACCACATCCGATATTTTGACTTCACCGTCGCCATCGGCGTCACCTGTGCCGCCATCGGGCATGGGCAGGATGGTCGGGAACTTGCCCCATTCCTCATGAGCCTTGTAAAGCTCTACGGCACTTCGGGGGACATACAACTTGCCTAGAAGCGCATCGGCGGAGAACGGACTACTTCCAGTCGTTGGAGGGGTTTTGGACTTGCAAGTCGTGGAATTCAGCCTCCTACAACTGTCGAAAGCGCCCTTGCCAATGAACGTTACAGACTTGGGAATTACGACAGTGTTCAGGTACGAACAGTTCCTGAAGGCGTATTCCTCAATCGTTTTGACAGATTCCGGTATCGTGACTGATGTCAAACCCATGCAGTGGGCAAATCCATTATAACCAATCGTAGTGACTGTATTGGGGATGACCGTGTACATGCACGACGCAATCAGCCTGTTGTCTGCCGTCTCGATAATCGCATTACAATCCTCTCGTGAGTCAAAGAACGGGTTGTCGGGATGCACCCGAATTGACAACAGTTGATTGCAATTCATAATTGCCATTTCATGAATCTGTTCCACCGCACTGCCTAGATAAATAGAACTCAACGATTCACACGCGTCAAACGCATATTTGCCAATGGACTTCACCGAATGGCCCGTGTTCACACTGGTCAAACTGTTTTGTCCAGAAAAAGCATTGTCAGCAATGATCAACTATCTGCTGTCTGATTAAAGATAACGTATCGACTGCGATCAGATGAAATAATTCGCGCGGCCCGGATTTTGCGGGTCGCGCGAATTGTATTAGTGTTCAAAATGTGGTAGCGGCTACTTCAGCACCTTCCATGACTTGGAGGAACCATCGGAATAACGTACCACGATGACATTAATGCCGTCGAAGGGCGTGTCACTTGCCTGACCCATCATGTTGTAATAGGTCATGCTCTTGATGGTGACAGCATCTTGCGATTGCAGCTCACGCACGGCAGTAATGGTTTGATTTGTACCCATCATATCAAGCGGATATATCAAGTAGGGTCCAGGAGCGTCATTAGAGGCTTCTGGAGTACGAGCCATGGGAGCCTTGGGAACCTCAGGCTTCACAGGAGCATGGGGATTCACAACATCATCGTATAGATACTTGATGGCGATATGGAACATATAAGCCTCGCCAACTGCCAATTCAGGGGCTTCATTATCTACGCCGGGTTTGCCGTAAAACTCTGAGCCGTCCTCAACATACAAGCGGTTGAAATCCCAATTTTCATACGTAACATAGAATGCACCATTGAATCCATACTTGTTCACGCCATCGGCAGGACTAAACCGATAGGTTGCAAAGACATCTTCTGTCATCCAGTTATTAGGAAGGAGTGGATCTTCAAAAGTCTTTTGACCGACCCATACGGCCCAGACATGTGCTACCTCTTGATCCTTGGGAGTCATGAAGAAGTACCTGTCATTAGGATTGAGGTTGTAATGACTGATAGCTGCTTGTGAGGCTGATATTCCTTCGGGAACAGTGTTTTCCTCCAAGAAATTGTAGGGCATGTAGTGGTTATACATGTAGCTGCTGGGATCGGGATAGTATTTCTCCTCACGAGGATCCTCTTGATAACCGGGATAACCCAACGAGTTCTCAACCATACCTGTCGGCTCGTTGTCACAATCAGGCACCTCGTTCAGGATAATGACATGATTGCGCTTGAGCGTGTACGGTCTGCCCTCATAGTCAGGATTATTGGAGCTGAAACCATTACAGATGTAAACACCATTAATGGATCCAGCTTTGATCTTATTGTCCACAAAACGTTCCATCGCGGCTTTCATCGCCTGATATTTAACGTTAGTTTCATAAGTTACGCCTTCTTGAATATCAAGATAATCCCAGCCTTCAAACTCAGGAATCTGACCGAAGTCAAGTATTACCCAGTTGCTCTGGTCCCAGTCACGGGGCTGCCAATCGATACCGTCACGCTTCATGCGCTCGCGCACGAAGTCGATGGTACCCTCATCCTGAGGCAGGAAGTAATTGCTCACGGCCTGGTCCTTGGCCCAGAGATAATTCCGTGCCATCCAGACGCCAATCAGCTCATCGGCCACAACGACTTCAGTATAATTCTCGAAGGTGTCCCCGCGTTCAATGTACGCCAGTGTAGTAGGCCCTACGGGCGGCATTTCTTTTTCCCTGATGGTAAGATAAATAGTCACATCACAGCCAGGCATCACGAAATAATAGTAATCAGCTTGGGATATTTCCACAACCTCGCCATCAGTGTCTTTAGTCACTTTGAGATCAGCAATCTCATAGCCATTATCACAAGTTGCTGTGAACACGACAGTCTGTCCTTCTGTAATATGAGCTGCAAGAACATACAAGGAACCATGAGAGGACAACTCATCAGGGAGTACTACCGTTGATACGTTGTACTCCTCAGGTTCAGGAGGTGTCTCAATGAAATATCTTGCTGTCGCATGTACATCAATATAACCGATAAAGGCTTTAGCATCAAATGGAGTCCAACCAAACTCGGTGATTGTATAGGTATTGCCGTCAACCCATGGTTGAGTATTGGCATTATAAGGAGCACCGTGGTTTTCACGAACCTGGAATGTAGCATCAACTTCATTAGGATTGATAGCGTGTACCAAGTCATCGAGGTTACTGCTGACAGTGACCACAGTACCCGAAGTAACAGTACTCTGACTCTCGGGGTCAAAGGAGATCGTTAACGGAATCGCAGTAACGTACATGTGTGTCATATCCCTATTGACACGGATGCGATACACCGCTGGCTCTGGCTTGAAAGTATAGTTCCAGTGCTCTGCATCAGAATACAGTTGATACCCATAACTACCATTAGCATCGTCGGGTAGAATGTAATTATTCGCAGGAGCAAACAGGCAATTTTGAGCAATATTGTCCCAGTTGTCGTTCATGTCAATCTTGGTACTCAGGTTAAAGTAACCATAAGCAGGATTAACATCGGGATCATCATAGCCGCCCTTGAAGTAAACATCAAGGTAATACATCTGCTCGTCGGGATCATAGTTGAACTTGGGACCGTAGGTGTGCCTTGTTGTCTCGCCATTGGCTGTACCGAGCAGATAGAGGTCCTGAACAAACAATGCAGCGATCACTACATCACGCTCAGGCATCACAAAGGAATACTGGTTGTTTCCCAAGGATGTGGGTTGTTCCTCCCACAGCATCGACATATTTGTTATGACGACTTCAAGGAAATCATAGCCAGGATTTGTCTCAATAGTGAATACGACTTCAGTGCCTGGAGTAACCAAAATCGGTTGAGACATATCGACACCATTCACAGTGATTGTACCACCTTCAGCGGGATAACACCAGGTCTCCACGTTATAACAACGGGTGAAATCGGCTTGAATGGTCACCGCTTTTTCGGGCATGGTGAAACTATAAGAACCGTTACCGTTGTCGGTCACAGTGATAGTACCAGTAGAACCATCAGTGTAAGTGACTGTCACACCATCAAACAAATAACCCGTGTTGGCGGTCACCGTGAAGTTTACCGTCTCGCCAGCAAAAGCATCGGCAGGAACGGTGATGACACCAGCACCTTCGGGAGTGACTATCGTCGTGATGTCATAGGACTCGGAATAGTCGGCATAAATCTTCACTTCATCATTAGGCATGACGAAGGTGTAAACGCCGGTCTCAGGATTGTAGGTATAGTCCAATATAGCCAAATTGGAACCGTAGGTCACTTGCACTTGGTCTAAGCGATAACCCTCGTTGGTGTCTACCGTGAAGTTAACCGTTGAGCCAACAACAGCATCGGCAGGAGCGTCGATGGCACCAGCGCCTTCGGGGGTGACTACCGTCGTGATGCTGTAAACAGGAGGTGCGGGAATGATGTAATTGGCATTGCCCGTAGCAGTGATGTAGCCGATATTGGCTTGAGCATTGACGGTTGTCGTCGCATCAACTGCAGTGATGGTAACAGTGCTGCCCTCGGTGTTGGGGGTCGGCAGAGTGCCGTCAGTGCTGGTAGCATACTTGAATGTCGCATTCTCCTCATCGGGATTGATGGCATGAACCAACTGATCAAGATTGCTGGTGATGTTTACCTGATCACCCGCTGCTACCGTAGCGCCTGAAGCAGGATTAAAGGTAAGGGTGGTGGGATACTCTGAGATTCTCATCCAGTTCATGTCCACGTCAACCGTGATGCGATAAACGCCGGCAGGAATCTTGAAGGCTTGATCGTTGTTCCTCTGGAAACAATTCTGGTACGGATTCTGGTTGTCC
Organism: uncultured Prevotellaceae bacterium; assembly: GCA_900318645.1. GTDB lineage: Bacteria > Bacteroidota > Bacteroidia > Bacteroidales > Muribaculaceae > Sodaliphilus. The sequence continues at coordinate 52,933 of ONLH01000003.1, read as the reverse complement.
TCAACAAAATAATCATGACTTGCGGCAAAGATACGATAGCCGTTGATGCTACCCCAATCGGTATCATTGCTTCCAATCCTTGTGGAAAGACTGAAGTAGCCGTAACCATCTTCGGCATTGGGATCATCATTGTAACCCTTGAAGTAAACGTCAATGTAGTACTCCCCAGCATTAGCGTCATAGGTGAACTTGGGACCATAGGGGAACCATGCCGACTTTCCGTTGGCGGTACCAAGCAGATAGAGGTCACCGATGATCCGATAGGTAGCCTGATCCTCGACATGAATGTAGCCGATATTGGCATTGGCGATCATCGTCGTGTAACCCTCATCGTTAATCACAGCGGTATTGTCGTTCTCCTGGTGTGACCAGTTGTCGATGGTGTTATAGTACAACGCATTTTCCTCATTAGGATTGATGGCGTGTACCAACTCATCGAGGTTGCTGGTGGCAGTCACCACCTGACCCGGCTCAACGATAGAACCGCCAGCGGGATCAAAGGTCATCGTGAGCTCATACTTGATGATATGTACGCTCTGCATGTCCTTATCTACCTCGATGCGGTAAACGCCGGGCGGAATCTTGAAAGCATCATCGTTGTGGTTGGGATAGAGTTGGGCAGTCGAGCCATCCTCTACCCAGAAATTGTTATACTGGGCACCGAGACGATAACCGTTGATGTTGCCCCAGTTGCCGTTCTCGTCAATCTTCTTGGTAAGGCTGAAGTAGCCGTAGGCGGGATCGGTGTAGGGATCATCATTGCCCCCCCTGAAGTAAACGTCAATGTAATACTTCTCGTTATCAGCGTCATAGGTGAACTTGGGACCCTTAGGCTCCCAACCCGTCTTGCCGTTGGCTGTACCGAGCAGATAGAGTTCGGTTGCAGCCACAAAGTTAGCGGTCAAGGTGACGTCGTTGCCCGGCATGACGAAAGAGTAAACACCGTCGGCATCGGGGGTAAGCGTCGTAGTCTGCCCTGTGACATTATCGGTATAGGTCACCGAGTTGAAGATGTAACCATCGGCAGGATCGGGCTTGAAAGTTACCGTCTTGCCCTCGTTGGACATCGTCTGTCCGTTGAAGTCGGTATAACCGTTGAGGAAGTTGAATCCACCGCCATCCGTGGGATTGGATACCGTGTGAATCACGTGGGGTTCAACAAAAGTGGCCGTAACTTTCACGTTGGCTGCAGGCATCTCAAAGCTGTAGTCGTTGCCGAAGTCACCAGTGTTAGTGGGATTCAATACAGTGACCTCGTTGGTGGACAGATTAGTTACTGTCACCTGGTCGATGCCGTAACCATCCATAGCGCCCACAAAGAAGGTCACATTGTCATAATGCTGTGACCAGTTTTTACCCTGATCATCGGTGAGTACACCGCCACCCAGGGTGATATAGCCACCATCAGTGGGATTACACTCGGTAGTCACCTCAAAGCTCTGAGCAGGCTTATAGAGGTAAACGCGCTGGTTATTTGCGTATTGATTATTACTTGTGTAGTAGTCAATTACCCTGAACAGGTCGCCACCATTGTAGTGACGGATGGCGAAAGTTTCATTACCAAGCGGTCTCTCGGAAGAAAACATTTCATACCTAATCAACGCATTGTTATTGTTATTTTCAACCGTAATGCTGGTACGGAAATACTGTTGTCTATCACTCGGAACACTAGACTCGGTATATAAGTTAAAACCTTGACCATTTGACGGGCCTCCTGAGCCAGACAACGTACCGGTGCGGCGGCGCATGTAATTATCACCGATCTTAATATACCAAGGACGAGTACTATTTCCCGAAGACTCCAACTTCATCAGTGACACCTCGTCTGTCACTTTCACTTTCATGTAATTATTTTGACCTGAATCAAAATTTAATAGGGTGACTGGAGTGGAACTGAATGTCGAATACGGATCACTTCCATGAATCTCCTCTTTACCGAGGGCACGTGAGTCATACTTGCTCACCAGGACGTAGGTCTGGCCATTCTCAATCTCACTGTTCAGGGTCACCAGATCATAGATGTCACCGAATTCCTTGTCGTAGGTAATCTCGACCGAGCCAAAACGCACGGGTTTAGCCTCGGTCACGAACTTGACATATTTGGATGGTGTGGAACCACCAACCCATGTACCCACATAACCGCTATAGGTATAAGTGCCTGTGGGCGTGTAGGGTGCTCCCGTGAACTCGCTAATGGTCGAAGGACCCCAGTAGAAGCAATCCAAATTGTCATCAGTAGTGTTGTCCAGACAGTTGAACTTAATCTTCTTGATGACATAGTTTGTCGAGAAGATGTCAAATACCACCTGTTGGTGTTCCACCAGGTAATTGACATTGTTCAAACCGCTTGAAAAGGTCATTGTGATGCCGCCCTTGGAGCAATAATACACTCCTGTGCCGTCATCATAGATTCCCTCGTTGCGGGAAATCGTCACCGTCTTCTCCCCTGCCAAAGCAACAGGTAGTGCAAAGGCAAGCGTCAATAGAATTAGAAGTAACTTTTTCATAAACACAAAATATTTAAAAATACAAAATTTGGTTATGTAACGTTGGAAATTCATCATCGCCTATTGCTGCCACTATTGCTACCTCTTAATAGAGTACATTCAAGAAACCACAGCGCCAAATGGCAAAAAATGAGACAAGATAAACTATGTAAGCGACAAATGTAATGATTTCTTTCAAATCATGCAGCAAAATCTTCATTATTTAACATTTTTAGGTTCAAACATTGCTTGATTATTTGATTATATGCACAAAGTTCACTACTTTTGTCACAAATAATAATAGCGTTATGAACCGTAGAGAAATGATCAAGAAGACAGGGGCAGCAGCCGTGGGAGCCACGGTGCTGGGACTGCCCGTAGGGGCATTGGCCCAAGAGAGCAGCAGTAACTCAACCAAACCACGCAAGCGCATGAAGGTGCTGGCCATCGGAGCCCATCCCGATGATCCGGAGACCTGCTGCGGAGGCACGATGTGCCTGCTGACGGAGGCGGGCCACGAGGTGGTGTGCGTCTATCTCACGCGCGGCGAAGCGGGCATCGCTGGCAAGAGCCACAGCGAGGCTGCCGCCATCCGTGTGGTGGAGAGCGAGAACGCCTGCAAAGTGACGGGAGCGCGCCACATTTTCATGAGCCAAGTGGATGGCAATACCGAGGTCAACCTGGAGCGCTACAAGGAGATGCGCGAACTCATTGACCGAGAGAATCCTGACATCGTGATGACCCACTGGCCGCTTGATGGACACCGCGACCACGCCTGCTGCGGCATCCTCGTGATGGACGCTTGGCGACGTCTGGACAGGCGCTTCAAGCTGTTCTATTTTGAGGCCATGTCAGGCACCCAGAGCCAACTGTTCCACCCCACCCACTGGGTGAACATCGAGAGCGTGCTCGAGCGCAAGCACGAGGCCTGCAACTGCCACGTCAGCCAAGAGATGGACGAGATCTACCACTGGCACAAGACGATGGAACACTTCCGCGGCCTTGAGTGCCGTTGTGAAGCCGCCGAAGCCTTCGTCCAGCACATCGACGCCCTCCCCACCCTGCTGTAGCTGATCCCAGAGCTATAGTTACTATAGTCACTATATATACTATAGATATTATAGAACAGTAATCCCCGTGGCACCGTTTGCCACGGGGATTATTGTTATTGTTGCGGGAGCCCCCCTCTAGAAGGTGAAGCCGGCACCGACCATGAAACCGATGCGCTGGGCGCCCATGCCGTAGAGGGTGTCATAGCGACGGTTCAGCAGATTGTGGGCCTCAAGCCACAGGTTGATGCTGCTGTTGAGACGGTAGTTAGCCCCAGCGTGCAGGTTGATGACGTCGCTCATGTTGACAAAGGTATATTCCACCTGCGACGGGACGCCAATCATTAAAGTCTCTGATTGGAACAGCGCCATGCGGCCGCCACGGTATTCAAGACCAGCATTGACGGTCAGGGGACGCCACGGGGTAACCTTGAGGTCGAAGTTGGCAACGGTCGAAGCACGGTCCACACCCATCTTGTAGCCGTTGTAGTGACTGTCGTTGGGGTACATCTCCTTGTCGTGGGGTGCATACTTAATGTCGGCCGAAGCCTCGATGAGCGAGCGGTACTTGTAATTGACGGCTGCATTGATATAATAGCCACGACTGTCGATGACCTTATACTGACTCATGAAGCCGGTGAAAAGTCCCAACCATACATCACGAGCAACTTTGTCACTGATTCCCGTTTCGGAAAGGTCGTCCATTGCAGGCGTCCAATAGACGATGCCAGGTTCGTCCTTGACGACAGCATAACCCAGCGACACCTTAGCACTCAGTCCGTTGAACGGGCCAATCTTGACACCCGCCTCGGCATCGAGCGGCGTGTAAACGCTGCCGTAGAGCAACAAGGGATTGTCGTAGCGGTAATTGACAAAGTGCTTGCCCTGACGATATCCCAACGCTTTACCACCCAGCGCGTTGCCGAAGACCGTGAAGCCATCCACCAGCGACAGGCTGGCACGGATGTTGGGCGAAAGGCGGAAAATGCCGCCATCGCTGAAACTCAAGTGGGCATTCAAGCCCAGCTGGAGCTTGAACATATCGCCACGGATGGAATATGTCGGCGAGAGGGTAATCATACCCACTTCGTCGAACAGGTCATCGAAGCTGTTGGTTTTGGCCTTGGCACCACGGCGCAGGTACTCACCCTTGATGTTGAGAGCTGCTGTCGTCAACTCGGTGAGGTCGTATGAGCCACCCAGGTTGAGAATGCCCCAGTTGTCGTGTGCACCATGCTTGTATAACTCATTGAATGATTTATCATGTGCAGCATGGCCGTACTGCAAGCCGACGTTGTACTTCAATGGATTGTCACGCAGCATGAACTGGCTCTTCCAACCGGCATTGAAGTTGAAGTTGGTGAACGTCTGCTTATCTTTGCCCCAATCGGGGAAAGCAATGTAATAATAATTGTCGGAGAAATCATAGATAATGCCGTTAAAGCCGTTCCATCCGCCATAGTAGTTATAGATGTCGATGTGGCCCTTGGCACCCAGGGTGAGCGTACCGTTGCCGAGGTCGCGGCTGTAGTCCACAGCAAGGGTGTTGTCGTTATACTTCTGCTTGTTGCGGTTCTCGTCAGCGAGCACCACCTTGCTGGGATTCTTGCTGTTCCACGTGCTGTTGTGGTTGAGCCACACGCCCAACTTCTCGCGTTCCTCATCGATGATGCGGTAGCCGAAGTCCATGCGGAAGTTACCCTGCGTACCTGCGCCGATGTCCATGTAGCCGCGCTTGTCACTGAAGTTGTGCGCCGTGCGGTAGCCGTAGGGCAGCAACGTCGGTATCGAGGTGGGCACATCGATGGGCGAGGTGAGGTCACTATATCCCAAAGCCGTCTTCTGCCCCGTGGTGGCGGGTTTCTTGACCTTGGGCAACTCGTTCTTCTTTACCACCTTCTTCTCGAGCGGAGCGATGTCCTTCTCGAGGGTGATTTCCTTATTCAGGTTGTTCTTGTTGTCCTGAGCGTTCACCGTAGTGAGCGTGAACGCCGCCATCAGCATGGCGATATATAGCTTCTTCATCTTCATATTATATAATGTATGATGACTGTTACTGTGGTTGATGTCGGATTAATTCTTTTTCTTGGTGCTCTTTTTCTTGCCGTTGTCGGTACTGGAGTTGCTGGTGGAGTTGGCATTGCCGCCTTTCCACTTGTTCATACGCGACTCGATACCGTTGAGGATGTCTTTCTCCTTGCCGGGATAATTGGCTTTGAGGCTCTGCAGGTATTCGCGAGCCTGAGCCACGTTGCCCTGCTTGTAATAGACATCGACAAGCGTGAGGAAACTCTTGGCCAGCCAGTAGGTGTGAGGCGTGCCCGTATCGATGAGCGTGTTGATGGTCTGCTCAGCCCCCTTCAAGTTACCCATCTCGTACTGCATGCGCGAGAGTTCGTAAGAGGCCTGTGCGCCATACTCGTTGGAGGGATCCTTAGCCAGCGTCCTGAAGGCCGCCTCGGCATCCTTGGTGTTACCCACCTGTGCCATCGAGAGGGCACGCTCGAGGGTCACCTCACGTTCCTCGTTGGCAGTGAGTCCGCCACGGTCAAGCAAGGCGCCGGTGATGTTCTGCACCTCTTTCCAGTTGCCCATCTGCTTAGCGACGCGCATGGCACCCAGTTGTGCCAGCGTGCGGTTGTCGTCGCTGGTAGCACGCTCAGCGAGTTCCTTGTAGCTCTGGAGCGCCTCATCAAGCTTGCCCTGACGAGTGAGGATGTCGCTGCGCATGGCCAGGGCATCCTGGGCGTAGGAGGCATCACCACCGCCCTTCAGGGCGTCGTCGATAGCAGTCATTGCCTCGTTGTAGTTGCCCTTGCCATAGTGGTAGCGAGCAATGTAGTAGTGGGCCTTGGCTGCATAGGCACCTGAAGGATAATCCTTGAGGTACTGCTGCATCTTGTCAATGTTGGGCTTGCTATCAATGGCGGCTTTCTCAGCAGCCTCAAAGGTGAGGCGTTCCACCTCGTTGACGTCAATCTTGGGCGCATTGGGCACACTGTTGAGGAACTTGCCGAACTCGGCCAGCTGTCCGCGGTCGGCATAGATGAGTTTCATATCCTCGGCAGCAGCCTGGGCCTCGTCACTGGTGGGATATTGCTTGATGACCTTCTTGTAGGCCTCGATGGCATCTTCCTCCTTGCCCATCGTCTTGTTGACAAGCGCGGTCTGGAGCAGGCCCTTGCGTGCCTCAACACTCTTGGGGTAATTCTTCAGCAGTGTTGCGTAGGTAGCCAGTGCGTCGCCATTCTTACCGAGCAACGCCTGAGCATTGCCCTTCTCAAGCATCGCCTGGGGAGCGAGGTCACTCTTGGGATAAGCCTTGATGAGGGCATCCATCTGGTTGATTTCGTCGGCATACTGGTGGTTGAGCCCCATCATGATACCCTTCTGGTACATCGAGTAGTCCCCACTGCCGTTCTTGTCGGTCTTAGAGGCTTGATCATAAGAGGCCTGGGCCCCACCGAAGTCGCGTGCATAGTACTGTGTGTCGCCAATGCGGTTGTAGGCATCGGCCTTCAGGTCATTGGAGAGCTGGTTGCTATTGACAGCGTTCTGGAAAGCCGTCTTGGCCTCGGCATAGCGTTTCTGGCCGTAGAGGCTGTAGCCCAAGTTGTACTGGGCGATGCCATAGTTCTCATCGCTCTTGCTGGTAGTCTGAACATACTCCTGCTGATACTTGGCAGCCTCCTTGTAGTTACCGGCACGGTACTGTGCCTCGGCCAGCCAAAGGCGGCTCTCGTTCAGCGCCGTCTTGTCATAGTTGCCCACGGCGATGGCCTGCTTGAAGTAGTCGGCAGCATCGCTGTTGCGATTGTTGGACAGGGCCTGCACACCCAGGTTGTAAAGGACGTTCTGCTTGGCCTTGAGCACCTTGGCGCCTGGATTCTTGATGCGGTTGATGCTCGTGAGGGCACGCTTGTAGTCGGTGGTGTTCATGAAGGCATCCACGAGGTAGCCTTCCACATTCTCTTTATAACGGGAGTTGGGATACAGGTTGAGGAAGTCCTCAAACAGGTCCACGCTCTTGTCAAACGGTGTGCGGGCACCCTTGCTGACGCCGACGGCATAGTTGTAGTAGGCCGTTTCCTTCACGCTGCGGTCACAGTCCATCATGGCTGCCTGCTGGAAGGCCATGTTGGCACCATTGATATCGCCCAGCTGGCGCTTGGCCTGTCCCGTATAGAGGTAGGCGCTCTGAGTGAGGGCATCGCTCTCGTCGGTCACGTGGAGCATGTCGTTGACCACCGCCTGGTAATTGCCGTTGCGATAGTCAAGCACACCCATTGTGTAGGCCGCAGTGCGGTAAGGCTCGTCCTCGGAGCTATCGAGATAACGGCGCAGGTAAGTCCTCGCCTGGTTATCGTTGCCCAGATGGTAATAGCTCTCACCTATCAGGCGGTTGAGCTCGGCGTCAAAGTAGTCGTTGCCATGCTGGTCGAGCAGGGATTTGCCCTTGTCAATGACGTCACTATAGTGCTTCTTGTTGAAATCAATCTGAGTGAGGTAATACTGCGACTGGTAACCCAACTCCGAATCCCCGGGGATGCGGCTAAACTTCTCCTGGGCCATGTCATAGTTTCCCTGGGCATATTCCAGATAGGCCTTATAGAACTCGCTGGCCCCAGCATAGCGCGGGCTGCGCTCCAGTTCATAATACTGGCGCTCGGCGTCGTTGTAGTTGCCCAGACGCAGGTTACAGTAGGCGCGACGGTACACCAGGTCCTCATCACTGTCAAGGTCAAGTGACCGGTTGCGCACGAGCGAATAGCTCAGCAAGGCACTCTCCCACTGCCCACGGTAGAAGTAGAAGTTACCGACCTTCAGCTGGGCCTCGGCAGCGAGTGGCGAGGCAGGATAGGTATCAATGAAGCGTTCAAGGGCAGCTAGGCTACCTTCATCGCCGCGCTCAAAGCGGCTCAGGGCGATGTAATAGTCGGCCTGCTCACGCATCGATGCATCGGCCGGCAGCTGTTTCATGTGCTCCAACTGATCAATGGCACCCACATAGTTGCGGGACTCATACATCAGCCTGCCACGCTCGAGATAGCCGGCAGCTTCGCTGGACATCACGCCAGGCTGGCAAAAGGCCGCCATCGGGGCCGCTGCGAGCGCTGACAACAATAAGGCTTTTTTGATTCTCTTCATATATCTATCGTTTCTAACATTTACACACTTATGGCACCCTGCCGCAAGGCAAGATGAACCGTTCACATTAATAATAACCGCAAATTTAGCCATAAATTGCCACATAACCGCAAGCCGACGTCTAAAATAATGCTAAAATAGGACTAATAATGTTGAAGGGCGCCCATGATATTCCCTAAATCCAGTAGGAGTCAACAAAATGGGGTTCCAAAGGCCATTTTAAGAAAAAGTGAGAAAAAATGATTTCTTTTTTGCTGGTATGCAAAAAATAACTACCTTTGCGTGTTTATTTGGCGAAATGCCCTAAAAATGAATGAAATAACGTAATATAAATAACTGTAAATGGCTACATTAGAGAAAATTAGGCAGAGGAAGAAGATCCTCGCCATCGTAATCGGTGCCGCATTGCTCGCATTCATTATCGAGGTAGGTATCGAAGCCTGGGGCCGTTCAGGAGGCAACAGCGCAGCCGCAATAGTCGGCAATGAGAAAATTGACATTATGCACTTCTCGAAAGAAGTGGAGAAAGCCGCCGCTGAGGCTCAGCAGAACAACCAGGATCAAGTTGATCCCGCAGTGCGCCAACAGCAGGTGCTGGACGACATGATCAACGAGAAGCTCCTGGAGAAGGAGTACGAGAGCCTGGGCATTACCGTCAGCGACAAGGAAATCAGTGAGCTGATGATCGGTAAGAACGCCGCCCCCGCTGTTGTCCAGTTTGCACAGCAGGTAGGTGCCAAGTCTCCGCTTGACCTCTATGAGTTCATCAAGAACCCCGACAAGCAGGGTGTGCAGAAGTCTCAAGTTGCTGAGCTCGAGAATCAGTGGAACAAACTCCAGGACGATATCGTCAAGCAATACAAGTTCGCCAAGCTGCAGAACCTGCTGGCCGGCTGTATGCAGGCCAACGACCTCGACCGCGCACAGCTCGCCGAGGAAGGTGCTGTCACCAATGTGCTCACGTTTGCTAAGAAAGACTATTCATCACTCCCCGACGACAAGTACACGGTTAGCGATGAGGAACTGAAGGCTGAATGGGAAAAGATGAAGTTCATGTTCAAGCTTGATGAGGAAGCCCGTGCTATCCACTTCATCGCTGTTGACATCGCTCCCAGCGCCGAGGATATCGCTGCCGCCAACAAGATTGCCGATGCTGCTTACCTCGCCCTGCAGAAGGGCCGCGGTGTGGACTCGGTTCGCCTGTTGGGTACCGTACACATCGACAGCACTATTGTCACCAAGGACAAACTGCCCGCTAAGGTTCGCGACTTCTTTGCTGGTGCCGAGATTGGTACCGTTCGCCGCGATACCACCACTGGTGAGCACCACCAGATGTACAAGCTCATCAACAAGCAGGTGAGCATCGACTCTGTCATGCTGTCCTACGTCAGCGTACAGGGTGACGCCAAGATGCAGAAGACCGTCATGGATCAGCTCAATGCTGGCAAGAGCCTTGACGAGCTCAAGAAGGCCTATCCCCAGAAGGTGGATGGTAAGCAAGGTGAATGGCAGCGTCTGTACGGCATCGCCGACTCGCTGAAGAACAAGGTTGGCAATGCTGCCATCGGCACCTACTTTGTTTACAACAGCGCCGATCAGGGTGCTATCCTCATGAAGGTTGACGAGAAGAAGGCTCCCAAGTTGTTCTACACTCTGGCCACCATCTCCTATGATGCATATGCCAGCACCAAGACCAGCGATGCCCTGCGCGACAAGTTCCAGGACTTCCTGAACAAGAACAAGACTGCCAAGGACTTCAAGGAGAACGCTGCTAAGGCCGGTTACAATGCCATTGACGCTATCGTAACCCCCAGCTCGCCTCAGTTGACCAGCCCGTACACCCGCGGTATCAAGGACACCCGCAAGGCTGTGAAGTGGGTATTTGACAACAAGAAGGATATGGTATCTCCCATCTTCAGCGACAACAACAATGTATTGGTTGCCGTTTCGGTTGACGACATCTACAAGGACGGTTATCTGCCTTACACCTTCGAGCAGGGCAAGCAGATGCTGACCCAGCGTGTTCGCAACAGCAAGAAGGGTGACGCCCTGATGAAGCAGTACAAGGGCAAGGCCAACGACATCAACGGTTATGCTGCCCTGATGGGTTCAAAGGTGGACACCGCTCGCGTGGCATTCTCCGGCATGTCGGATCCCAAGCTGGGTCAGGAGCCCGGTCTGGTTGGCCGCATCGCTACCGCCAAGCCCGGTACCCTGCAGGGTCCCTGGAAGGGTGAGAACGCTGTAATCGTTTATCAGATTGTAAAGCAGGAGAAGGAAGAGCGCAAGCCCTCTAAGGAGGAGCTCGACAACCGCTATGCTCAGGCTCGCGGCATCCAGTCGCTCGTTAATCCTCAGAGCATCTACCACATCCTGTCCAAGGCCACCAAGGTGACCAAGCACCTGATCGATTTCTATTGATCCTAAATAGATAAGGACATTTGTCACGTCCCGCAGGAATAGCCCTGTGGGACGTGATTTTTATGTAAAAATGCATTTTTAGCGGTACGAATGGGGCGTATATCAAAAAATAAACCTAAATTTGTAGGTTAAAGAAAATATCAACATTTTTTCATGTCAACAGTTAACGAACGACAAGACGAAATCATTGAGGAATTTGAGGGTCTGGACGATTGGATGGACCGCTACCAGGTCATCATCGACATGGGTAACTCCATGCCCTCGCTAGACGAGCAGTACAAGACGGCCGATAACTTGATTGACGGCTGCCAGAGCCGTGTGTGGCTGCAGGCCGACTGTATCGACGGCAAGATGCGCCTGCAGGCCGACAGCGACGCCATCATCGTCAAGGGCATCATCTCGATGCTGGTGCGCGTGCTGGACGGCTCCACACCCCAGGAGGTGCTTGATGCCGACCTCTATTTCATTGAGCGCATCGGCCTGAGGGAGCACCTCTCCCCCACCCGCAGCAATGGCTTGCTGGCGATGATCAAGCAGATTCGTGCCTATGCCATCGCCTATCAGGCACGCGAGCACTCCGGCTGTTGAAACAACGACAACAATAATACATTATTAATAATTAAACAATCAAAAACCAAAACAAAGAATTATGTTTAAAAACCATCCCAAGGGGTTAATCCCCGCCGCGTTGAGCAACATGGGCGAGCGCTTCGGCTACTACATCATGGCCGCTGTGCTGTCACTGTTCCTGTGCTCCAAGTTTGGTCTGGCCGATGATAAAGCGGCCTTGATTTACTCGATTTTCTTGGCAGCCATTTATGTCTTGAGTCTGGTAGGTGGTATCATTGCCGACCGCACCCAAAACTACAAGGGTACCATCATGACGGGTATCATCATCATGGCACTCGGCTATGCTGCCTTGGCTATTCCTATCACCGCCACAGCAGGCACAATGACGGCTCTGCTTGTCCTCACCTGTGTGGCATTGGTGCTGATTGCCTTTGGTAACGGTCTGTTCAAGGGTAACCTACAGGCCATTGTGGGTCAGATGTATGATGACATGGAGGCCAAAGCTGCTGCCGACGGAATGTCCGAAGAGGAAATCAAGACATTGAAGGGCCGCCGCGATGCAGGTTTCCAGATTTTCTATGTGTTCATCAACATCGGTGGTCTGATTGCCCCGTTCATCGCTCCGTTCTTGCGCCAGTGGTGGCTGGGGCGTTTCGGTTTCAAGTATGTTGCCGAGCTGCCCGCACTGTGCCATAAGTTCATCGATGGCACTATTCCTGCCGACCAGATGACCAACCTGCAGACCTACCTTGCCCAAGCAGGTATCCAGGGCGAAGCTACTATTGAGGCTTGTCAGCGCTACCTCGAGGTGTTCAACCAAGGTGTGCATTTCGCCTTCATCGCATCGGTGATTGCCATGATCATCTCGCTGACCATCTTCATCGCTAAGCGCGGTATCTTCCCCTCTCCCGGAAAGAAGGCTGCTGCCGCTTCGGTCGAGCTTACTCCCGAGGAGAAGAAGAGCATGGCCAAGGAGTTGCGCCAGCGCTTGTATGCCCTGCTCGCAGTGCTCGGCGTTGTCATCTTCTTCTGGTTCTCGTTCCACCAGAACGGTGTTACCCTGTCATTCTTTGCCCGCGACTTCGTCAAGAGCGATCAGTTGCCCGCCGAGCTGTGGCAAGCCGTGAACCCGTTCTTCGTGATTGTGCTCACCCCGATCATCATGTTGATTTTCGGTGCCCTGAGCAAGCGTGGTAAGGAGATTTCCACTCCCCGCAAGATTGCCTACGGTATGTGCATCGCCGGTTTGGCCTATCTGTTCCTGGCTATTTACTCCTACACCGCCGGTTATCCCTCGGGTGATGAGTTCAAGCTGCTCGACGCCGACGCCAAAATGGGCATGAAGGCTGGTTGGTGGGTAATGATTGCCACCTACTTCCTGCTCACCGTTGCCGAGCTGTTCATCTCGCCACTGGGTCTGTCGTTCGTTTCCAAGGTGGCCCCCAAGACCATGCTCGGTCTGTGCCAGGGCCTGTGGCTCGGTACCACCGCCGTTGGCAACATCCTGCTGCCCATCGGCACCATCATGTACAACAACATTCCGTTGTGGCAGTGCTGGGGTGTGTTCATCATCGTCTGCTTCATCTCTGCTGGCGTGATGCTCGGTATGGTGAAGTGGCTCGAGCGCGTGACTAGCGACAAGTAATTTATCACTCGATATTAATCTACATGAGAATCTAGGAGATCTAGGAGTATCTAGATTTTCTAGATTCTCTAGAATAAAAAGACATTAAATCATGTTTGAAGGACAACCTAAAGGACTTTTCGCGTTGGCACTCGCCAACACGGGCGAGCGCTTCGGCTACTACACGATGATTGCCGTGTTCGCCCTCTTCCTCAGGGCCAACTATGGTCTGTCACCCGCTGTTGCGGGAACCATCTACAGTTCGTTCCTGATGGTGGTGTATTTCCTGCCGCTCATCGGTGGCTGGATGGCCGATAAGTTCGGCTTCGGTAAGATGGTGACCATCGGTATCATCATCATGTTCCTGGGCTACCTGCTGCTGGCGGTTCCCCTTGGAGGCAACACCTTTGCCCTGATTGTGATGATTGGAGCACTACTACTCATCGGCTTGGGTACAGGCCTGTTTAAAGGCAACCTGCAGGTAATGGTGGGTAATCTGTATGACGATACCCGCTATGCCGCCAAGCGTGACGCAGGTTTCTCAATTTTCTACATGGCCATCAACATCGGTGCCTTGTTCGCACCGACGGCAGCTGTCAAGATCAAAGAGTATGCCGAGACCGTTTGGGGCTTCTCGTCCAACGATGCCTATCACTTCTCATTTGCTGTGGCCTGTGTTTCGCTGGTTCTATCGATTGCTATTTACTACGCCTTCCGCAGCACGTTCCGCCACTGTGAGGGCGGCAAGAAGGCCGCTGTCAAGGACGAGGCCAACACCGTTAAGGAGCCCGAGCTGAGCAAGGAGGATACCAAGGCACGCATCATCGCCCTGTGCCTCGTGTTTGCCGTGGTAGTATTCTTCTGGATGGCCTTCCACCAGAACGGCTTGTCGCTGACCTTCTTTGCCGACGAGTTCACAGCCAACACATCGACTGGCCTGGAGAGCATGGCCTTTGACGTATGGAACCTGGTACTGGTTATCTTCATCGTCTATGCCGGTTTCTCGCTGTTCCAAAGCAAGACCGCCAAAGGCAAGGGCATCTCAGGTGCCATCATCCTCGCCGCATTGGGTATCCTGTATTATAAGTACACCCGCACAACCGGCAGCATCGACATCGCAGCCCCGATTTTCCAGCAGTTCAACCCGTTCTATGTCGTGGCATTGACGCCTGTGTCAATGGCCATCTTCAGCTGGCTGGCCTCTAAGGGTAAAGAGCCCTCGGCGCCCAGAAAGATTGCTTACGGTATGGTAGTCGCTGCTATCGCCTATGCCATCATGGCCATTGCTTCGGTAGGCCTGCCCATGCCGCAACAGGCACCTGATGCTAGCGGCAACCTCGTAGGCCAGCATGTTGCCGACGTGACGCCCAACCTGCTGATCAGCGTCTATCTGGTGCTGACCTTCGGTGAGCTGTTGCTGTCGCCGATGGGTATCTCGTTCGTCAGCAAGGTGGCTCCTCCCAAGTACAAGGGAGCGATGATGGGCGGTTGGTTCGTATCCACCGCTCTGGGCAACCAGCTCGTACTCGTGGGTGGTGCCCTGTGGGGCAAAGTGCCCCTGTGGGTATGCTGGAGCGTGTTCCTGGGCGTCTGCCTCGTGGCTGCAATCTTCATGTTCGCCATGATGAAGCGCCTGGAGAAAGTCGCTAAGTAACTAACCTGACAGCGAGGCAGAGCCTCGCAATACCCCGACTGGCCTGCTGTGACCGCCGCGCTCATCTCGGCTCGTCCCACCCGCCAGCCCGTCGGAGTATTGCGAGCCTCTGGCTCGCTTAAAATTTTACAAGCAATGGATGACAAGCGCAACGAGGGCCGCAAGCAGTGGGCTCAAAAGCATCCTGACGTGCCTGCCACCACCTCAATGAAGCGCCGGATGGCTGGGCACGACTACCAGGATAGGGCCATCTACCTGATTACCCTGTGCGTGGAAGGACGCATGCCACGGCTTGGAGCCCTATGCGGGCCTGACGAGAGCCACCCGCAGCCTTGGGTGAGCCTCACACCTCTAGGTGAGAAGGTGGAGGCCGAGTGGTTGGGCATTCCCCGCTACTACCCGCAAATCAGAGTGCTGGCATTGACCGTCATGCCCGACCACTTGCACGGCATCCTGTTTGTCACCGAGCCGCTGCCTGTCCATTTGGGAAAAGTGATCAACGGCTTTAAGGCTGGCTGTAACCGTGCGGTTCGGGAAATGGGAGCCCACCTCCCATTGTGGGAACAGGGTTATACCGATGGCGTGCTCCGCGGCAAGGGACAACTGGAGCGCTGGAAAACCTACATTAACGACAACCCGCGGCGCTTGTGGGTTAAACGGAGTCATCACGACTTTTTCACCGTTTCCCATCATCTCACGATTGCCGGTACTGCAGTGAGTGCCATGGGCAACCACCGCCTGTTGCAACACCGAAGCATCACACAGGTCTATTGCTCGCGGCGCCTGAGTGAGGAAGAGATAGCACATGAGGGAGACCTCTTACTTGCCCGGGGAGGCGTGCTCGTGAGCCCGGCTATCAGTCCAGGAGAGAAAACTATCATGAACAGGGCGCTTGAGGCTGGTGTGCCTGTCATCCTCATCAGCAACAACGGCTTTACTGAAATGACCAAGCCCGGAGGGAAACTGTTCGACGCCTGTGCCGCCGGCAAGGTGTTGATGGTATCCCCCTTTGAGCACCACAATGATTACCAACGGTTGACCGCTGAATGCTGCCACAAGATGAATGCCCTAGCAAGGGCTATCGCCACCCGGCAGTGACCTGACAGCGAGGCAGAGCCTCGCAATACCCCGACTGGCTGACGAGGAGCAACAAGCGAGGCGGTCTCAGCAGGCCTGTCGGAGTATTGCGAGCCTCTGGCTCGCTTATTTTTTCTTTTCCATGAAAAAACTGAAAGTTGAAAAAGCGAAAACTGAAAACTTCTTAGTAACTTTGCACTTTAATTCTGTAAACCAATGGAAGAGATCACCTATCAGGGGCTGACTTTTGAGCCCTACATCAGACGAGAAGAGATAGCCAAGCAGGTTCACCGCCTGGCCGAGGAAATCGAGCGTGACTACGAGGGTAAGAACGCCTTGTTCCTGTGCATCCTTAACGGAGCGTTCATCTTTGCATCGGACCTGTTCCGCGCATGCAAACTACGTGATGCTGAGATAGCCTTTATCCGCTTCAAGTCATACCAAGGCATGGAGTCCACCGGCGAGGTGAAACAGCTCATGGGACTGACCGAGGACATCGAGGGCCGCCACATACTCATCGTGGAGGACATCATCGACAGTGGTATCACGGCAGCACAACTCCGCAAGGAACTGGCTAAGCACAATCCGGCATCGGTCAAGATGGTCTCACTGCTTTTCAAGCCCGACGCCCTCACTATCGGTGAGGCTCCTAACTATGTGGGATTTGAGATCCCCAGCAAGTTCATTCTGGGCTACGGACTCGACCTTGACGGGCTGGCCCGCAACTTGCCCGACATCTATGCTTTGAAGGAGCAACGTTGACCAATAAGAGTTATTAGATAGCAGATATATAACTGTAAATAATCAAGATTATGCTGAACATTGTCATTTTTGGTGCACCCGGATCGGGCAAAGGCACCCAGAGCGATAAATTGATTGAACACTACAAACTGTTCCACATCTCGACCGGTGATGTATTGCGCGACAACATCAAGCGTGGTACAGAGCTCGGCAAGACGGCTAAGGGCTTCATCGACCAAGGCCAACTCGTGCCAGATGAACTGATCATTGACATCCTGGCCCAAGTGCTTGACGAGAACAAGGACAAGGCAACCGAAGGCGTCATCTTTGACGGTTTCCCCCGTACCATTCCACAGGCCGAAGCTCTGGAGCAGCTGCTCGCCGACCGTGGCACTCAGATTGATGCCGTAGTAGGCCTGGAGGTTCCCGAAGAAGAACTGATCAGGCGCATCCTGCTGCGCGGCCAGATGAGCGGCCGTTCAGACGACAACGAGGAGACAGCCCGCAAACGTCTGGAGACCTACCACAACCAGACCTCACCGTTGAAAGCCTTCTATCAGGAGCAGGGCAAGTACCGCTCCATCAACGGCTTGGGCACCATCGACGGCATCTTTGACCTGATCAAGGAAGCCCTTGACAACAACTAATTTTTCGTACAGGGGGACGGTTCTTTTGTACGAAAATGTGATATTTTCGTACAAAAGAACCGTCCCCCTGTACGAAATGCGAGCCAATGAGCGAGAATAAGCGACAAGACAAGAGCCTGTGGGAGCGAGTGTTGCGGAACATCCAGTACTGCATCAATGGCGTGTGGAATGACACTCGGTCACTGTGGTCGGTCAAGGCGGTGAAAATCATCAACCTGAGCGTGCGAGCCTTCATGGACCGCGACCTTCAGGTACGTTCATGCGCATTGACCTACAATACTGTTCTTGCTGTAGTGCCGGCACTCGCTATGCTGTTTGCCATCGCACGTGGCTTCGGATTCCAGAACCTGCTGCAGAGCGAATTGTTCAAGTATTTTCCCGCCCAAAGACAAGCACTGGAAAGCGCGCTCACCTATGTTGACAACTATCTTGCCCAGGCATCCCAGGGCATCTTCATCGGCATCGGCCTCATCTTCCTGTTGTGGACATTGATTTCGCTGATGAGCAATGTCGAGGACACCTTCAACCACGTGTGGGGCGTGAAAACCAAGCGTTCGTTACAGCGCAAATTCAGTGACTATACCGCCCTTTTCCTGCTCTTGCCCGTGCTGATGGTGTGCTCGGCAGGTATCTCTATCTTCCTGAGCGACGCCGTGCAACAATTGTTCGGCGAGCATTCCATATCACCAATGATGCACCGTCTGCTCGCTTTCACGCCGACAGTCATTTCCTGGCTCATTTTTACTGCTGCCTACTACCTGATTCCTAACACCAAAGTGCAGTTCAAAGGGGCGCTTTTTGCGGGAGTGCTTGCCGGCACCCTGTTCCAAGTGGTAGAATGGCTGTTCGTCAGCGGCCAAGTATATGTCTCAAAGTATAATGCCATCTACGGCAGTTTTGCCTTCCTGCCGTTGCTGCTCGTATGGCTGCAGCTGTCATGGCTCATCACCCTAGCGGGCGTGGTTCTGACCTATTCCTGGCAGAATTTCGACAGCTTTGCCTATCGTGACAAAGCCAAGGAAATCTCCCAGAATTATTCCAACAATCTCGCGATTGCAGTGCTCAGTCTAGCCGTTAAGCGCTTCAAGGGGCAGCAAGGATTGCTCACCCGCAGCGAAATCATCCGCAACTGTGACATACCCAGCCCATTAGCCGACCAAATACTGGGTGCCCTTAAACAGGCAGGCCTGATCAACCGTGTCAATACGGGAAAAGAGGAAGACGAAGCTTATCAACCCGCCTTTGACCCCGATGATTATTCGCTGAACGATGTCACAAACAGGCTTGCTGATATCGGCAACAGCGACTTCATCCCCAAGGCCAACACCCGCTTTGGTAAAGTGTGGTCAGCTATCACCGCTTTACGTGCCAAACAACAGCAAACGAATGCCGACATTACCCTGCTGGACCTTCCAGATATGGACATGAGCACTACCGACATTTCTGATGAAACAAAATGAAAAATATACGGCAAATGCCGTTGTTTCATTAAAAAGTTGTATCTTTGCAGCCGAATCTGAACCGCAAGCCTGAATGGTGGAATCGGTAGACACGAGGGACTTAAAATCCCTTGGCCATTGCGGCCGTGTGGGTTCAAGTCCCACTTCAGGTACTATTAGGGGCTGATAATCGTTTGATTATCAGCCCCTAATATTTATTTTTACAATTCCTTTATGAAAGAACGGTTGTTACCTATTTCATCACTTCGACGATGGCTTTGCCCAGGTTATCGACAATATCGCTTGCCACCATACCGTAGGTGCCGTGTTCCTGTGCCGCCAGGTCACCTGCCAATCCGTGCAGATAGACACCGAGCACTACCGACCAGTCGGCAGGGTAGTTTTGGGCGATGAATGCAGAGATTACACCCGTAAGCACGTCTCCGCTACCAGGTGTTGCCATACCGGGATTGCCACTGCTGTTGACGTAGATCTTGCTGTCGGGACGGACGGTCATCGTGTAATGTCCCTTGAGGACAATGGTGATGTTATAGATCTTGGACACATCGAGGGCCTTCTTGAGGCGTTCCTCATCGGTGGTGTGCTCGCCGAAGAGGCGGTCAAACTCGATAGCATGAGGAGTAATGATCGAGCGATGCGGGATGCTCTTTATGAGCATGGGGCGACGAGCGATGCAATTAAGAGCATCGGCATCGAGCAGACACGGACGCTTGAAATTCATGATAAACTGGTGAACGGCCTCGAGCGTGACATCGTTCACGCCCATTCCGGGTCCCAGAGCCACAACGCTGTAGGTGTGGCGCATATCGATGGTGCTTGTCACGATTTCGTCACGATCGGGCTCAAAGAGGGCCTCGGGAACAGCGGTCTGCAGCACCTGATAGCCACAACGCGGAGCATGGACGGTCACCAATCCAGCGCCAGCGCGCAAAGCGCCCTTGGCGGCCAGCACTGCGGCGCCCATCATGCCGTAACTGCCGGCAACGAGCAGAACAGTGCCGTTATCATACTTATTGATGAACGGATTGCGCGGTTTCATCACTTCATGGACGTTATCCCGCTCAATGAGGTAAAAGTCGGTGGGAGTGCGAGCCACGCTCTCATCGTCAAGCTCGATATCAAGTACGCGGCACTCGCCTACACAATCGGCATTCTCGGCGAAATAGAACGCCAAGCGCTTGCTCTGGTAAGTGAGAGTGAGGTTGGCATGGATGATGTTGCGGCGGTCAATGCCCATATTCCACTCGCCAAACATTCCCGAAGGGATGTCAATGGAGACGACATATGCCCCACTGCTGTTAATGTACTGCACCAGTGACGTATAACCACCCTTGAGGGGAGTCCGCAAGCCGTTACCGAACAAGCCATCGACCACGACATCGCTCTCGTCAAGTTCGGGCGGGTTAAAGTTCTGGATCACCTCGATAAAGTCGATATCGTCGCCCGCTGTCTGCAAAAGGCGGTCACGATTGGCTAGGCAACAGGGAGAGAGCTGTGTGGACTTGATGTTGAACAGATACACCTCAGGTTTATAGCCCTGCTCATACATCATGCGGGCCACGGCAAGCGCGTCAGCACCGTTATCGCCAGGGCCAGCAAAAAAGACGAAGCGCTTGGAAGTTCTCCAACGCGATATGAGTTCGTAGGACACCGCCGAAGCTGCCCTCTCGATGAGGTCCAGCATGTCGATGCCTTCTTTTTCCACAGTGCGATCGCCGATGCGACGCAGTCCATCGTTCGTAAATATTTTCATTGCTATCGAGTAATTTTCAAGTGTTATTTAATTGAGCCAACAAAATTACTTCTTTTTTATCTGAGACAAGTCAAAAAACAATCAAAATTATGAAGATTTTTTTCTTAAAGAATGTGAAGAGTGAAACAGTGTCGCATCATCCCTGCTGCAGGTCTCGATTACAGATCAAGCGATGTTGCCACTAGAACTCAAAAATACGGACAAGAACCGACGTATTGGCCGAGCAATCAACCCAATTTGTATAAAATATCTTTGAAAAAATGTGCATTCTTTACAGCATGTCAACATTTTTACTATCTTTGCGGCGAATTTTAACGGCAATAGTCGTCAATGACACAGATAATCGTGACAAACCGGCGGGAAAGTTTATTCCTGTCCTTGGGTTGTTTATTGCTGCGCTACTATCAAAAACAGGAAATAATATTATACTAACAAAATACATGTATTCATGAGGAAACAATTAATTTTGGCTATGGCCATCGTGTTAACGGCAGCTACGTCAGTAGCCCAGACCCTTAACATCGGCGGTCACCGTGCACCTTTAGACACCCTCAACCACATGTGGTTGTGCAGTGTGCCTCAGTCCCTGTTTGGCCAAGACTTTGCCACCACGGTAAGCTTTGGCGATGAGTTGAACGACCTCGTCATCGAAGGCGTTGCTATCCACAGTGGAGATTCCATTACCTTTGATTCCATCGCAGGTGGCAAACCCTATGTCCTGACAGCCATGCTTGGTGACAGCCTCATTACAGGCTCTATCACCTTCACTTGGCTCCCCATTGTTGAGCTGTTCGGTGAGTTCAAGAAGTCTTACACTTATGGCGACGTCATTGTGAACGAACCTGATTCTGCTTATGCCGAGCCCTTGCTGGCAAAAGTGAAGACCCGTGGTATCGCCACTAACGTCTCCGGTAAGCACAAACGCAACTACCGCATCAAATTTGTCAACGAGGAAGACAGCACCAAAGAGAATCACCGTTTCTTCGGTCTGCGCAACGACAACTGCTGGATCCTTGACGCCGGTCAGATGGACTTCCTGCGTGTACGCAACCGCGTGAGCACCGACCTGTGGCTTGACATGGCCCGTCGTCCCTGGTATAGCGACACGCTGCCCAATGCCCGCAATGGTTCCCGCGGCCAGATGGTCGAGGTGATGCTCAACGGCGAGTATCGCGGTATCTACAACATGTGCGAGCCCATTGACCGCAAGCAGATGAAGCTGAAACGCTATGATGAGGAGAACAGGGAATTCCACGGTGAATTGTGGATGGCCTATACTTGGTCACGCACCGTTACCATGAGTGATCCCGCCAAGCGTAGCAGCAAGGTTTTCTGGGACGGCTTTGAATTGAAGTATCCCGACTATGACGAGATCCATCGTGCCAATTGGACCACGCTGGAGAATGCCGTATGGTTTGCCAAACGTGCCGATGAGAGCCTGAGTTTGCGTACCGACAGCATGGGCTACTACTTTGACGTGCCTGTCATGCAGGACTATTTCATCTTCATCACCGCCCTGCAGGCCCTTGACAACGAGAGCAAGAACATCTTCTACGCTTGCCACGACATCGCTGACCATCCTCGTCTGACGATGGCCCCTTGGGACCTTGACATCTGCTTAGGTCAAAGCTATTCCCCCAAGGTTGCCCGTGATGAGAAAGTAGCCCCCGAGCGCCAACTTGACTGGGTATTCCATCTGCCAATGATTACCATGTGGCACACGATGGACTACCACAACGAGGTGGTTTATCGCTACCGTGAACTGCGCGAAACCGTTCTCAACACCGATAGCCTGGTGAACCGCTATCGCAGTGCCATCGAGAACCTGGAAGAGTGCGGTGCAGCCGCTCGTGAGGAAGGCCGCTGGAGCGAGGATTCAGACCTTGCCGGAAAGACGCTTGACCTGAGTGAGGAAATGGACTACGTGGAGGATTGGATCCGCCGCCGCATGGCTTACCTTGACGAGAACGTGTTCGTCGAGATGACAGAGCCCGAATATAAACTCGGTGACGTGAACGGTGACGGCGAGGTGAACATTGCCGACGTGAACACCATCATCGACATCATCTTGGGTGGTTCAGCCGACGAGGGCACCATGAAGCGCGCCGACGTGAACCAAGACGGTGAGATCAACATCGCCGACATCAACAGAGAACTCGACCTCATCATGGGTTAATCCACATTACGGAGAATTAATAGAAGGGTCCCGCCTATTGGCAGGGGCCCTTCTATTTTTCAATTGCATTCATCCAATAAAAAAGAACGCGGCTCCCTAATAGAGTCGCGTTTCTTCTTGTGATTCGCGTGGGGCTCGAACCCACGACCCCATCCTTAAAAGGGATGTGCTCTACCTGCTGAGCTAGCGAATCTCCCAAAAAGCGGTGCAAAGGTACTGCAAATTTCCCTAACAGCCAAATTTATTGGCTGTTTTTTACTTTTCCGCTTTGAAATAAGGGTTTTAAAGACCTTAAGGTCACTAAAGTCCTTAAGGTCTTTAAGGCATTTGAGTCTTTACTCGGCGACGAGCTTGCAGATCTCGATGATGGTCATCATGGCCTTCTCCATCGAGGGGATGGGGACGTACTCAAAACGTCCGTGCATGTTCATGCCACCAGCGAAGATGTTGGGGCACGGCAGGTTCTTGAACGAGAGCTGAGCGCCGTCCGTGCCGCCGCGAATGGGCTGCACTTTGGGGGTGACACCGGCATTCTCCATGGCCTGCTTGGCTATATCAATAATGTTCATCACCGGCTCAATCTTCTCGCGCATGTTGTAGTACTGGTCCTTGATCTCGCAAGTAGCGCAGTCGGGGAACTCGGCATTGATCTTGTTGCACAAGTGCTCGATTTCACGCTTACGGCTCTCGAAGCGTGCACGGTCATGGTCACGGATGATGTAGCTCAATATGGTCTGCTCTACTCCGCCCTGCATGCTGATGAGGTGGTAGAAGCCCTCGTAACCCTCGGTATGCTCGGGAGTCTCCCAGCGCGGCAACATCATAGCGAACTGCATTGCGACGCGCATCGAGTTGATCATCTTGTGCTTGGCAGCACCGGGGTGCACGTTCAGACCCTTGAAGGTGATTTTGGCACTGGCAGCGTTGAAGTTTTCATACTCCAGCTCGCCGACGGCGCCACCGTCCATTGTATAGGCCCAGTCACAACCGAATTTCTCTACATCAAAGTGATGGGCACCCAAGCCGATTTCCTCGTCGGGATTGAAGCCCACGCGGATGTTGCCGTGCTTTACCTCGGGGTGCTCCTGGAGCCACTCGACGGCGCTCAGAATCTCGGCGATACCGGCCTTGTCGTCGGCACCGAGCAGGGTGTCACCGCTGGTGACGATGAATTCCTGATCCTTGTAGTCGTTCATCTCAGGGAACTGCTCAGGATCAAGCACGATGCGGGGCTCCTCGCTCAAAACGATGGGCTTGCCTTCGTACTTGACGATGCGGGGCTTAACGTCGTGTCCGCTCATGTCGGGGGCGGTGTCCATGTGGGCGATGAAGCCGATGGTGGGCACGGCCTTGTCGGTATTGGCGGGCAGGGTTGCAAACAGGTAGCCGTTGTCATCAAGCGTGATGTCGCTCAGGCCCATGGCGTGCAACTCACGCTCCAATTCCTTGGCAAACACCATCTGGCCCGGTGTGGAGGGCGTCAGGTTGGTGAGTTCGTCACTCTGGGTGTCGAACTTCACATACTTTAAAAATCTGTCGACTAATGTACTCATTGTTATTATATAAAGTTGTTAATGGTTATCTTTCTCTTTCAATCTGCAAAGATATAAAAAAGACTTTAGACATTGGACCTTAGACTTTAGATTTTATTTCTTGGGAGAATGGGGAGTGATTGGGTATCATGGGACAGAATAGTTAAAATGTGTTAAATAATTGAGGAAAATTTGGATTGTATTAGAAAACAAATATATCTTTGCGATATCAAAATGATATCAAAATAATTCAGCTAAATATTAACATTTCAACTTTTACGATTATGGAAACGAAAGAATTTAATTTCAAGGGTACAACAATGAACGGCTTCTTCATGCTGTTTGTAGCTATTGTATTACCGATTCTCGCTGTATGGGGCATCTACAAGGCCATCGTCCTGTATGACATTCCCGGCCACGGCATCCTCCCTACTATCCTGCTCATCCTGGGTGCGCTGATGTTAATCGTTGAATTGTTCATCCTGAACGGTTTCTTGATGCTTGAGCCCAACACTGCCAGGGTGACCACTTGGTTCGGCAAATACAGCGGTACTTTCAATCGCACGGGTTTCTATTGGATCAACCCCTTCTACGGCACCAAGAAGGTGTCGCTGCGCGCCCGCAACCTGGACGCCGAGCCCATCAAGGTGAACGACAAGGTGGGTAATCCCGTGATGATCGGCCTGGTGCTGGTGTGGAGACTGAAAGACACCTACAAAGCACTGTTTGAGGTGGACTCGCAGACGATGGCCTCGACCGACGGCACACTGAGTGGCAACGCCAAGGGTCTGATGCGCGCCCTGGAAGACTTCGTGAGCGTGCAGAGCTACGCCGCCTTGAGGCAGGTAGCCGGACAGTACGCCTATGACGACAATGACGAGAACACCAAGGAGCTGACCCTGCGCTCAGGCGGTGACGAGATCAACGAGCAACTCGAGGGCAAACTCAAC
Source organism: uncultured Prevotellaceae bacterium (assembly GCA_900318645.1). Taxonomy (GTDB): domain Bacteria; phylum Bacteroidota; class Bacteroidia; order Bacteroidales; family Muribaculaceae; genus Sodaliphilus. Next base: position 27,645 of record ONLH01000003.1, on the reverse strand, counting down.
GAGCGCCTGTCGCTGGCCGGCATCGAGGTGGTCGAGGCCCGCATCAACTACCTGGCCTACGCTCCCGAAATTGCTGCCGTGATGCTGCGCCGCCAGCAGGCTAGCGCCATCATCACCGCCCGCGAAAAGATCGTCGAGGGCGCCGTGAGCATGGTGAAGATGGCCCTTGACAAGCTCTCAAGCGAGGAAATCGTGGAGCTTGACGACGACAAGAAAGCCTCGATGGTGAGCAACCTGCTTGTTGTCCTGTGCGCCGACGAACAGGCCCAGCCTGTTGTCAATACCGGCACGCTTAATATGTAATATCACAGTTGACAGTTCTCAGTTGGCAGTTTTCAGCGACACCCGCACACAACTGCCAACTGAAAACTAAAAACTAAAATCAATCAGCAGACTATGGCAAAGAAAGCCACAAAGAGTTTCATCCTGCGTGTCGACAGCGACACGATGGATGCCATTGAAAAATGGGCAGCCGACGAGTTCCGCTCCACCAACGGCCAGTTGCAGTGGATCATTACCGAAGCGCTGCGCAAAGCCCACCGTCTGCCCAAGAAGAAGAAAAGTGAAACCGATAACGAGGAGGAACAGCTATGAAACCGACCAATAGAAAAATCTGGCTCACCGTTGCAATAGTTGCCGCTATTGTTCTGATAGCCGACTTCATATTGCTTCTGGCATTTGGGGCTATCAGCGGGACAGTATTCGGAATCACTGCGCTCATTTCCGGCCCACTGGCAATTATTCCGATGATGTTCCTTATTGCTCCTGACGAAATGAAAAAGCAATGGAACAATGCTGATATAGCAAGACAAGGTTTCTTACCGCGCACCAAAGAGTCTACCGTATTTGAAATCGCATCGGCATTCATCCTCATCGCCTCATGGGTCGTCGCAATAGCCCATCCCAACGAAGAAATTTATATCATATATGTAGTTACTTTCTGTGTGATTGCACTGCTTATCTCGGCGTACTTCACCAACAAGTGGACGTTCGGCATGATCGCATCAGACAATATGCAGCAACTGCAGATAAGGGCACGCTTCAAGCGCATAATTGCAGTGGAAACTGCGCTTTATGGCTTACTGACTGTTATCCCGGGAATCAACCAGACTTTTGTCAACTGGACTTTTCTCCTGCTTGCCATCTTTAGCTTAGTCTGGTTCTTTACTGCTCACTTCAAGAGTAAGCGGTCCTGATAAAAAGACATGTTAAACCCTTTAACCAACACTATCGCTATGAAAACTAATAATGCAAAGATATTGAGTATTGCTCTATTCGTAATCTCTTTAGGATTAGGATATCTGGTCAAGGAACTTCTCTCGAGAGAAGCCATCAGCTCCCTGGTTGCATTGGTGCTGATCATCGTCATCATCGGCTTCTACTACGGTGCCCGCCATATCATCTACAAGAAATGCCCGTCACTGGCGCCCAAAGAAGACAAGATTGAAGAAACCGACTTCAGTAACACCGATGACATGGTAGAGACACCACGAACAGTCGTGAGCACTATCATCGAAATTGCTGTTGCCGCCATGTTTGCCGTGTCATGCTACAAGGTCTGGACAAGCGACAGGATTGGATTACTCATCGTCGGTATACTCGCAGTCGGTGCAGCCGGCATGCTTATCCTGGCTTACTACCCCAACTCAAGAGAAGGTGAGGTCAACCCCAAGGCTACGGCAGCTGACATCGTCAAGAGCCGCCGGATGCGCGTCCGCTCCGTGGCATTGGCACTGTTCTCGCTCGTCTTTGCCTTTTTGCCACATACTCATCTTGCGCTCATCGCCTGTGGCTTGTATATTGTCATCAGGCTCATCTTCAGCTTCATTCTCAAGGGCGTTCCCGAGCAGCAAGACAAGAACAGCAGGTTCAATATCGCCGAGGTGAAAGTGACCCACACGCCTGTGGCACTAGCCGTTGAGGCCGTGACCATCCTCATCCTTATCGGCGCTTGGGCAGCGGCACACTATACCCACCAGCTGGAGGGCAAAGGTTTACTTGATTTCCCGATCATCGAGATGGTCTGCTACTCGGTCCTGGCCGTGGTTGCACTCATCATCCCCTATTGCCCCCGCTGGATGAACAGGTCGGAGGGCTTCGTCAACAATCGTCAACTCCTTGAGAACATCAAGTTGTACCGAATCCTTGCTATTGGAATGTCTATCGCCACGCTTATCGCTGTGTATCTGCCTTACAAAGGGACATTCGGATTTCTGGATACCATCGCGAGTCATATTTTCATCTTTATCCTCTTTGCAGATCTTTACATGAGGAACAGAGTCAGGAATGAATTGAAAAAAACAAAAACTGACCAATAGTCCATCCTTTTATGAAACTGAATAGTCATACCGCGTTCAACCTGCTGGGCATCGTTTGCATGATAGTCTTTATCGGCGCTCTGATGCTAGCCGCTTGGGCAGGATTGTCAAAGGCAGGAATCATCATCACGGGGGTTGTTGCCATGATGATTGGCGACTTTGCAGCCATCATGTTGCTGGCCAAGTACCGTAACGAGCGACGTGAACCCACCAACGGTTTCAATATCGATGAGGTCAGGATGCCACGCACGGCCTTGAGCACCTCGATTGAAATTCTCGTCGGCGTCCTTGTTGCCTTAGCATGGGCAATGACAGTGAAAAACGGTCTGCTCACATCGGATGACGGTAGTTTCAGTTTCAAGATGTTGTTCAGCCTGTTCGTTTTCACCTGTGCTATTGCCTTCATGCTTTGGGACACCTATACTCCCGGAGACATGGAGCATGCAGGCAAGTTGACCAACCTCAAGCAGGTCTCTCTGGCCGTACTCATGAAGCGCTCGATTGCCCTGCTGCTTGCTGTATTTATGCTATTATCCTCATTCCCAGCACTTCGACCACAGAACTGGATATGGATAGTGCTCATCGTAATGGTGGCAGTAGTGTTTATCACCTTCCGCGTCCTCATCCGCAGGGCAAGAGACTAGGTAGCCACAATACAAGAAGTCAATAAGAAAACCTATTTGTATCTCCTAAACTCTTACATTATGGAACTCAATAACAAAAATATCAATATCTTGAAAACGGCTGCCGAGATCATCTGGGGTGGAACCCTTTTGGGATTGAAATTCACAGAATACTGGTCGGGCGGAACACTGGTGCCATTCATCATCGGATGCATTTTCATTGAAATGATTGCCCGCAGCCTGAAGGCAAAGTTTGATCCTGAGGGCCTGCAAAGGGAAGAGAAGGAAAATGTGCTACTTGAGGCCCAGAAGCAGACGGTCAAAGTGCCATTCACTCTGGCCGGAGCCTTCTGCGATATCGTCACTGTCGTCATGCTCATTGTATCATGGACGCTGATGTTCAAGCGGCATCTTTTGGACAACGATGATGTCAAGCTTATCTCGATTGCTATAGTGCTCACGGTGTACTCACTGGCCTACATCGGCATGACCTACTACCCCAAAACCGTCGGTGGCACCTATGGTGTGCGTGGCATGGAAGAGGTCAAACAGCTGATTCTGCGCGACCATGCCATATCCTTTACCGCCGCCCTGACATTGTTGGGTTTCGTTTTCCTGATTAATACGTCATTGGAGTGGCTACCGTGGACGCTGCTAGCCATCGGAGTCGTCTTGATTCTCTCGAAAATGTTCATCAAACGAGCTGAGATACCCTCAATAGACCTTCAATCATCACTGGCGGCCGAGGCTCAAAACAAGAACGATTTCGACCTCAAGAAGGTAAAGATCGGCCGCACCCGCGAAGGCACCCTCATGGAAGCCATTGCAGTCCTACTGCTCATCGCCGCCTGGATCATCGCCTTTGCAAAACATGAGTTCAGCGGAGGCATCGAGCATTGGCCCATTGGAACCATCATGTGTACCATCGCTGTCATCGCCCTTCTCATAACTGCCTATGAGCGTCCCTTCGGCAGGCTGGACCACAAAGATTTGACCAATGCCCGCGTAGTTGCCCTCAGCGTCCGCAGGACCCGCGTTGGAGCCATTATCTGGGCTTTCTTGGTTCTCTGCAATCAGATTTGGGACTTCTCACAGTTCCCTCATCCCGCTTATTGGCTAATACCGATAGCCATTTTCCTGATTCCCGACTTTATTTTTGAACACTTCATCAGCAAAGCAAAAAGAGAATGAGGCTAACTGTACAATTCATGAATTACGTCAATATAAAGAATTGATTATGAAACAACTGAATAGGAATATTTATCTCCTTCTTATCGGTATTATTGCAGCGGCCTTCATCATCTATACGATTGTCATGTCTAGAAGGGGAATCGTTGAGACCGGGGAACTTGTGTTCGGTTGCTGCTGCATGGCAATCATGGCAGCGATATGCATTTTTGTAGCCTTTGTCAATAAGATTGGTAAAGAGAAAGAGGACGGTCCGAAACTGGACTTAACCGAAGTGCCGCGCTCACGCGAGGGGGTCATCTTTGAAGTGCTCACACTACTGATTATCGCTGTCGCTTGGATAGTGGCGCTTGTCACCGATCGGTTTTGGACCGAGGGATACTTTTATTACATCGACTCAGTAACCATGTTTACACTGACAATCATGGCCATTACCGTCCTGTGGTTTGTGTATATGCCGAGATTTCTTTCAATGGTAAGAAGGCATACTAATGTGAAGCAGGTGGCCCTTGAAGTCCGCATGTGCCGCGTGCTGGCCGTTGAACTTGCGTTGTTAGTCCTTGCATATGCCCTACCTTTGGGAGATTTTTCAACTGGCTTTTTCTACTATAGAATTCTTTTATACATCACCGGAGCGGTTCTTCTTGTCACCGTCGCCGTCTTCCGCTACCTCATCTACAAAGCCAGGAGCAATCGCGAGGACATCAAGCAGGACGCAGCCGTGGATGGTTTCGACATCAATCATGTAAAAGTGCCGCATACCGTCTTGGGCACCTCCATTGAAGCGCTCGTCGGCGTTCTGATAGTCCTGGCATGGGTACTGGGGGCGATAAACGGTATCTTCGCCGATGATGACCCCAATGCCGGTTTCTTGAATCCCGATATGTTGACGGATTACTTCAATAGGCGGATTACGATGCTCTTTTTTACCTTCTACGCCTTCATGATGCTTTGGTCCACACATCGACCCGACACAATTTTAAAAAAGAATCAGTGGCCCAAGGTGACCAATCTCAAACAGGCCAAATTAATCATTGGCAGTTTTCGCGTGATGGCTATAATAGTAGCCCTATTCTTATTGTTATTCCCGTTTCAGAGATTTAGTGTAATTGGGCTATTGTATGGACTCGCGGCAGTGACGTTCATCGTGGCAGTCATTATAGTCATCCTCGTCAACAGGGCTAAAGATTAAGCAACAACGGCAGTCATTATTCATTGCAAGAAAAACAGAAATCATGGACAAGGCAAAAACTTATAAAGTGATCATGGCCATCTTGCTGGTGGTATTGTTTCTGATCATCGTCGCTTATATACACGGCAGGATCAATCATCTTGTAACTGTCATTTCGGGACTCATCATGATTGGCGCGTTTGCCCTGGTGAGTCATTACAACTCCGCCATAAAGGCCAATGAAGAAAGAGAGAGCGAGAAAGTAGAACGTGCTTTTAAAAAGATAAAGGTGCAGCGCACTCGCGAGGGGACCACCTTTGAGGTGGCGACTGCCCTAATTCTTGCCATCTCACTGATCATCGGGGTTACTACTCACAGATTTGAGCTCGATGACTCTTTCCTGAGATATTATGTGTGTTGCTTCATCGGAGCCATCGCATTCCTCATTCTGGCCTATCATCCGTTCTTAGGCTTTGGTCCTGACCGCTCATCCGTGCGTGTCACCAATGCCGAGATGTTCAAGCTCATGATTAGAAGTTCTCGTGTGTACGCAGTTTTATCTGCCTTGATGGCCTTAATCTTCAGCATCAATACTTTTGAGAACCATCTGGTAATGGCTATCTTAATCTGCCTTCTCATTGCGATGTTCGCTACTGATTTCCTCTTCCGGTTCTTGTATAAAAAGAACAAATGAAGTTGACGGGTCCCTTTGTGACTATGAAAAAGCGTTTAGAGCGGTTGTGGCAACGGTGTGGCGATGCCGTCAGGTTCCTCTTGTGGGGCTTGACGGTGGCGTTGGTATGCTTTTTGCTATATCGTGTCATCGTGAACAACAATACTCCACATCTGGTGCCCTTGAGCGAGGTTGGGCGCGACAGCCTGATGACCGTCGGCATTCCCAACAGCATGAACGACACGCTGGTGAACTACGGCGAAGCATTCGCTGTGCACTTCAATGGCGAGCGGGGCATCGCTAACTGCGCGATTTATGAGCTCGTTAACAACGAGCTAAACGGAACGGTCGAGCGCATGAGCGAGTTCATTCCCGATGCTGGCGTGAAGGGTTGCCCGTCGCTGCAGGACTATGCGGGGAGCGGCATGGATCGTGGGCATCTGGTGCCCGCGGGAGACTTGAAATGGAGCGAGGAGGCCATGCGGCAGTCGTTCCTGCTGACCAACGTCGCCCCTATGCACAAGGCCCTGAACGAGGGCGGCTGGGCGAAACTGGAGGAGAAGGTGCGGGAGTGGACGGCACGGGACAGCGCGCTGCTGGTGTTCACAGGGCCTGTCGTAAGCGAGAGTGACACGACGCTGGCCGGCGGACGGGTAACGGTGCCCAGCGCCTACTACAAGGTCATTATGGCGCCGTGCGTGAGGCCCAGGCGAGCCATCGCGTTCATCTATCCGAACGGGCACAGCGGAGGGCGCCTGCGGCAATATGCCGTGAGCGTCGATGAGGTGGAGCGTAGGACCGGGCTGGACTTCTTCCCTACCCTGTCCACCGAGGAACAACAGCGATTGGAAACGCATGTGAACCTGGATGCGTGGATTAATTAGATATTAGATAATAGATAGCAGATATTAGATGCGATAAGATGAAGCAATCATTGAAGATTTGGGTAATTGTTGTGGCGATGGTTATGGGCGGTGCCCTGCCTCCGCAGGTGATGGGCGACAGCAGCATCACCACCCAGTGGTGTGTCCAAGCCAAGAGCAAGAACAAGAAAAAGTCCAGCAAAAAGGACAAGAAAAGCAAAAAGAAGGATAAGAAGGATAAGAAAAAGTCCAAACAATCCGACAAAGCCACGGCATCGTCGCTGATGAGCGTCCCCACCATCGGCAAGACGACAACGACCACCGTCGTGCCGCAGCAAAACACCAATGCGCTGCTGGCGGTGACGATTCCCAAGGGCGTTTCCAATCAGGTATTGAATTATCAAGCCATCAGGGTAAACTTCAACCCGTCACTCAGGATTCCCAACTGCGTGGCCTACGAACTGACGGCAACGATGGTCGCTATGGCAGACGCCCCAGGACATGAAGTTCGCAAGAATTACAACTATGCCAAGGACAAGAGCGTAAAAACCTGCCCCGAGAACTGGGAATACCGCGGCAGCGGCTATAGCCGTGGGCACATGGCGCCCGCGATGGATATGCGCTGGGACAAGACGACGATGGCACAGTGCTTCTACATGACTAACATGTGCCCTCAGGACACCAAACTCAACAATGACCACTGGCGTGTGCTGGAGGAGCGCGTCCATCGTTGGGCCAAGCGCGACAAGCGCATCATGGTCTATACTGGTCCCATCATGGGCAAGGATCCCAAGATGATTGGCAAGGACAAAAAGAATATCGCTGTGCCCGACGCCTTCTTCAAGGTGCTGTATGCCCCCGACCAGGGCCGCGCCATCGCCTTCATCTACCCCAATACGCCCTGCCCAGGCGGCATCAAGAAGTATGCCGTGACAGTCGCCGAGGTGGAGCGCCGCACAGGGCTGACTTTCTCTAACGCCATTCCCAAGCACCAATGCAAGATTGAAGACTGGGAATAATCCCCCTTTGATAAAATACAATAAAAGGACATGGTGCCCATGTCCTTTTATTGTTGTATCTTTACTGCCTGAAATTAAACACTAACCCTTTAGGCTTATGAAAAAAATATTGTTGTTTGCTGTTGTGATGCTGGCAGCCATGCAGGCATCGGCACAGTTGCAAGTAATGAAAAACGGCAAGGCGCGGGCGGCGATTGCCATCGTTGAGGAGAGTGAGGTCAACCGGGATGCAGCCATGTTGCTGAACAAGTTTGTTGAGCGCATGACAGGAGCGAAGTTGCCCATCTCAGTCGATGCGAACAGGAAGAATCTGATCCTTATCGGTGGCACGACCGACGAGGCTGGCGAGGACGGCTTTGTCATCGATTGCCATGACGGTTGCTTAACTATCAAGAGCGGCGGTGGTAAGGGGGCGCTCTATGGCGTGGCAACACTGCTGGAAAACGAATTAGGCGTACGCTACTACGCCGCCAACGCTTGGACCGTAGAGCCGCGCACCAACATCACGATTGCCGAACAGCACCATGCCGAGACGCCTTCATTCCGCTATCGCCAGACGCAGACCTACGGCACTGAGGACCCCGATTATGTGACCTTCTACAGGCTCAAGGAGCCCAAAGAAATCTTTGCAGCCAACATGTGGGTCCACACCTTTAACCAGATTTTGCCGGCTGCAGTCTATGGAAAGACACATCCCGAGTATTATTCCTTCTTTAACGGCGTGCGCCATCCTGGCACACACAGCCAGTGGTGTCTAACCAATCCTGAGGTCTTTGAACTAGCCGCTGCCAAGATCGACAGCATCTTTAAGGCCAATCCCGGCATGAAACTCATCTCGGTGAGCCAGAACGACGGCAACAGCACGCAATGTGCCTGCCCCGAGTGCAAGGCCGTGGACGAGTACGAGGGTTCGCCGTCGGGCAACCTGGTGCGCTTCATGAACAAACTGGCACAGCGTTTCCCCGACAAGGAATTCTCGACGCTGGCCTACCTGTACAGCATGCAGCCACCCAAGCACACCAAACCGCTGCCCAACGTGAACATCATGCTGTGCAGCATCGACAGCAAACGTGAAGTTCCCTTGACCGAGAACGCCAGCGGGCGCGACTTCATGCGCGCCCTGACGGGTTGGGGCAAGATATCGGACAACATCTTCGTCTGGGACTATGGCATCAACTTCGACAACTTAGTCACTCCGTTCCCCAACTTCCATGTGCTGCAGCCCAACATGAGGCTGTTCAAAGAGAACCATGCCACGATGCTGTTTGAGCAGGTGGCTGGCTTCAGGGGCGTGGACTTCAGCGAGCTGCGCGCCTATATGATTTCCAAACTGATGTGGAACGTCGATGCCAATACTGACAGCCTGATGCACACCTTCTTAGACGGCTACTACGGCAAGGCTGCCCCCTATCTGTACCGTTACCTCAAGATGCGCGAGGGCGCCCTGCTGGGCAGTGGCAAGGACCTGTGGATTTATGACTCGCCCGTGTCGCACAAGGAGGGCATGCTGCGCCCCTATCTGCTGGCACAATACGATGACCTGTTCGACCAGGCCGAGGCGGCAGTTGCCGGTGACGAGACACTACTCAAGCGCGTCCATGCAGCACGGCTGCAGCAGCAATACAGCAAGCTGGAACTTGAGCGCACATCAACCGAGGGCGACCGTGAGGAGCGCATCCGCGAGGTGGAACTCTTCCGTCAACGCGGTAATGAGGCGGGTATCAAGTCCTTGACCGAGCGTAAGAACTCGGTAGATGACTATTGTGACCTGTACCTGGAGCGCTTCCTGCCGGGTATCAGCAACAACCTCGCGCTGGGAGCCAAAGTCACCTATAAGAACCTGCCCGAGTACCGATTCGTACCCATCTCGGGAACTGCGCTGACCGACGGACTGTTCGGCGGAGCGACCTATGGAGAGAGTTGGGTCGGTTGGGTTGGCGAGGATGCCGAAATGGTGGTTGATTTAGGCGAGGAGAAACAGTTCACGACGGTGCGCACCGACTGCCTGCATAATCTGGGTGCCTGGATCTTCCTGCCCATGAGTATTTCCTATGCCATCTCGAGCGACAATGTGAACTTCTCCGACATCGGCACTTTCAACTTTGAGGAAGACCGCGACATGTCACCCAAGTACCGCTGGGCGACAATCAACACTCCGCTGCCAGTAAAGGCACGCTACGTCAAGGTGAACATAAAGACCATCGGTGCCTGCCCTGACTGGCACTTCGGCGTCGGCTATGACGGCTACTTCTTCATCGACGAGATTCAGGTAAAGTAAGTTTCTTGTCAAGCAACTGCCAACGTCTAAGGTCTAAGGTCCAAAGTCTATGGTCTAAATCTAAAAAAATAGTAACTTTGTCGGCGAGAAACAATAATCACTATGAAAAAGAAACAGAAAAGGAGCATCTATTACGTGCTGGCAGTGCTATTGCTGGGACTGGCAGGGTATCACGGATACCAGAAAAACGCGTTCTACAAGAGCGCCTATAACGACGAACTGCCTACCGAGCAGACTACCGAACAACAAGCCCATCACGAAGGCAAGGAATACCAGTCCACGGGTGACTTGGGGCTGCTGGACGTGAAACTGCCCGAGAGGCTCGACAACCAGACGGTGCGTTACAAGGCCATCACAGTATATTTCAATAAGCATTACCGCGTGCCCAACTGCGTGGCCTACGAGCTGACCAACACCATGACATCGATGGCCGACTCACGTGATGCCGAGAACCGCGCCAATTACCAGTTTGAGCGCGACCGCGACGTGAAGGGATGCCCCGACTGGTGGGACTACAAGGAGAGCGGATACACCCGCGGCCACATGGCACCAGCGATGGACATGCGCTGGGACAAGACCGCGATGGAAGAGTGCTTCCTGATGACGAACATCTGCCCTCAGCTCGACGAGATGAATGACGGCGAGTGGCGCCACGTGGAAGAAGCAGTGCACAGATGGTCACGTACTGCCGAACGCCTCATCATATTCACAGGCCCCATCTTCAGTGATGACATGGAGTATATCGGCAAACACGGTGACATCGCCGTGCCCGAGCGTTTCTTCAAGGTCATCTATTCGCCAAGCCAGAACCGTGCCATCGCCTTTGTGATGGAGAACCAGCCGATACCCAACAGCTGGACCAACTATGCCACCACCATCGACAAGGTGGAGGAATTGACGGGATACAACTTCCTCTCAACTCTAGAGGATAAAGTGGAAGACGTCATCGAGAGCAAAGAGAACATTAAGGACTGGCCTAAATATTACCCACGCCGATGAATACGATTGAATTGACTGATATTGGAAACGACACCATTTGTGCTGTTTCGACCCCGCAGGGGCGCGGCGGCATTGCCGTGATACGTGTGAGCGGCCCTCAGGCACTGGACATCGTCGGACAGAGATGGCAAGGCAAACCGCTTGCCGACATGAAAACGCATACCGTCCATTTAGGACACATCGTGGACACCAATGGCGACATGCTTGACCAGGCTGTGCTGACAATCTATAGAGCGCCCAATTCATTCACTGGCGAGGATGTGGTGGAACTGGCCTGCCACGGTTCGACGTGGATCCAGCAACAGGTTATCCAGACGCTGATTGACGCAGGTTGCCGCCATGCCACTGCAGGTGAATTCACGCGCCGCGCCTTCGCCAACGGGCGCATGGACCTGTCGCAGGCTGAGGCCGTCGCCGACGTCATTGAAGCGCAGTCCCGTGCAGCACACCATGTGGCGATGAACCAGATGCGCGGCCGCTACAGCGACGAGTTGAAAGCCCTGCGTGACAAGTTGCTGCACTTCACGGCATTGATTGAGCTGGAATTGGACTTCAGCGAGGAAGATGTGACCTTTGCCGACCGTAGCGAGGTGACAACGTTGGCCCGCGGCATTCATGCCTTGATTAGTCGTCTGGCGGACAGTTACCGTGATGGTAACGCCATCCGCAACGGTATGCCCGTCGCCATCGTGGGACAGACCAATGCAGGAAAATCCACCCTGCTGAACGCCCTGCTGCGCGACGACCGTGCGCTGGTAAGCAACATCCACGGCACCACACGCGACACCATCGAGGACACCGTGGTCATGGGCGGCACGCTGTACCGCTTCATCGATACTGCGGGCATCCGCCAGTCAAGCGACGCCGTCGAGCAGATGGGTATCATGCGCACCTGGCAAGCTATCGACAAAGCCAACATCGTGCTTTGGGTCGTTGATGTCACCAGCGCCGACACCAGCATGGCGCATAGTATCCTAGACCACTGCAAGGGCAAGGCCCTTATCGTCATACTCAACAAAACCGACCTTGACGACGATGTAGCTGCGAGAAGTGAGCTAAACGACCTCCACTTGCCCGAGGGTACAACAGTTGTAGCCATCAGTGCCAAGCGCGAGAGCGACATCGAAGCACTGCGCGACCTCATCGTCAAAAACGCCGCCCTGCCCGACGTGGAAAGCGACGCCGTCATCGTCACCAACGCCCGCCACTATCAGGCCCTGACCCGTGCCCGCGATGCCATCGCCCGTGCCATTAGCGGCCTCGACAGCGGCCTGAGCGGTGACCTTCTCGACCAAGACATCCGCGAATGCCTCCATTGGCTCGGTGAAATCACCGGCGAAATCACCACCGACAACATCCTCGGCGAGATCTTCTCCCACTTCTGCGTGGGCAAGTAGAGTCTTAGAAACAACTCTGAACAACTTTGAACGACTTGAAGTAAACCGCTATAAATTAGCGGTTTACTCGTTTTTAACACTTTAGGTTGCATATTTTTTTCTTCAACTTTCTCGTACTATTTTTGTATCATATTTCTACCGCGAGTGTAAACTGTGTTCAAATTGTCTTCCAGTATGCAATATTTGGGACAAGCGCAATACACCATGAGAAACCCCAAATACGCTATCGACGGGACAATATGATACACAGTGAGAAATTGCGAGAAAGAGTGAGACAAAAATGGCGGATTTTCCGCAGAGTTAAACCTTTATAATGACGCACATTTATGGAAATAGAGAAACGATGTCAGTGGTGCGGGAAACAATTCATAGCACACAAAATGACGACTCTTTACTGCTCTTCAAGCTGTGGTAACAAGGCTTACAAGGCAAAAAAGAGACAGATGAAGAAAGAGGAAATTGAATCAGAGCAAGACTCAAAATTGCCAACAGTGGAGAGTATCGGACAAAAACCATTCCTTTCACCAAAAGAGGCAGCTTACCTTCTTGGCATAAGTCTGCCGACTATATATAGATATATGGCAAAAGGAATGTTCAAAGCACTGAGAACACCAGCAAAAACAATTATCCGATGGAGTGATCTCGAAGCTTGGTTTGACAACGCTCCTGCATACGTCAAACGGAACAACCGCAGGCATAAGATCGAGCACGATAGCTATACAATGAAGGAGATTTGTGAGAAATATCAAGTGACCCGAAAAGTGGCCATGCGACGGATTGAGCAGTTCGACATCCCAAAGATATACGAGGGACGCAATGTGTCCTTCTCAAAAACTGCCGTTGACAGGTACTTTTCCGAACTAATCGAGGACTTTGATAAGGAGAATTACTACACCATCCAACAGGTTATGGAGAAGTTCAACATGTCCTACTCTGCCGTCATTTCTTTTGCCAAACGGCATAAGTTACCAAGGGTTACCAGGCGGAGGGAAGTGTTCTATTCCAAACCCCATATCGACAGCCTGAAAGGTAATGGTGAAGCTATTGATCCTCTCTACTACACTTTTAAGGAGGTGATGGAGAAGTACGGATTCACAAAAGATCAAGTGAGCCATTATCTCCATACCTATCATATAGACCGCTTCAAACGAGGCACCTTTACAATGATTAACCGGAAGGAGTTTGACAAGACAATCAAGGAACGCATGAATGGATTCACAAGCATCTCTGAACTCAACGCAAAGATTGAAAAAGCAAAGGATGATCGAACAAGAACAGAGCAAATCACACCTCATTCTGGCTGCATTGAAATCATACCAAGTGTGGAATCAGAGAATGATGCAGATGGGTACGAAGGCTATATTAGTGCCGAGGAGATAGCAGCACGATACAAACAAAGTAAAAAGTGGGTTGGCTTCCTGCTGCGTCAGAAAAAAATACCGAGGGTGCAGGTAGCAGGAATCCTGCTCTACGATGAGACAGCGGTTGAAGATGTCTTCAGCAGATATTCGTCACCAGCCTCTATCACAGAATGGTACACCACAGATGATATAGAAAAGATGTACAACATGACACCTGTGGCCAGACGCAGCTTTACTCATCGTCACAATATCCCTACAAAAAAGGAGTATGGCATCACGTATTACTCCAAGCTCCATGTTGACTTTGCACGTAATCCAGGACTCCAATATGCCGAAGACTACTACATGGTCGAGCAGATTATGGCCAAGTATCATGTTGACAGGGAAACTGTGTATGGTATTGTCAGATACAAAAAAATCCCGAGCGCCAAAGACGGCCAGTTTAGAGTGTATCTTAAATCCGCCATTGATAAGTGCTTTTCCGATAAACAAGAGAGAGACAATAAGAAATAATAAGTTCAGACTTATCCCAGCATTATTTTCAATTATAATCCGCTGATTGCCATCAGCATAAAATAAGTAAAGACATTTGCAAACTAATAAAACAATAAAGACATGCAGTACTGCAAGACAATCACACTTCGGAAACGCATCCTCAAATGCGGGATGATTTCCCTCTATCTGGACTATTATCCAGGCTATCGTGACATCATTTCCATGAAGACCATCCGTCGTGAATCGCTTGGTATTTACATTTATCCCAAGCCCCAAAACAAGCGTGAGAAGGACTTCAATAAGGTAATGATTGAAAAAGCTGAAGCCATTCGCTGCAGGCGTTTTGAGTCCATCGTGAACGAACGTTATGACTTTTTTGACAAAAAGAGATTCAACGGCGACTTCCTTGCCTACTTCTATCAGATGCTTCAAAACAAAGACCCCAAGTGGAGGTTTGTCTATGAACACTTCTCATACTTTGTTGGCGGCAAGTGCAGCTGCAAGGAAATCGACGTTGAACTGTGCAACAAGTTCCGCGATTACCTTCTGACAGCAAAGAACATGCGCAACGGCAGACCGATGGCCATCAACTCAGTCGCTGGCTATTGGTCAACATTCCGTGGCTTCCTGAATATTGCTTACCGTGACAAGATGATCCAAACTAACCCCAATGACTTCTTGGACAAAATCAAGACCATTCCTGTTGACAAGCAGAGTCTGTCAATGGAAGAGCTTCGCAGGCTTTACCGTACTCCATGTGACATCGACGTACTGAAAAAGGCATCAATTTTCGCTTGCTTAACAGGTATGCGCCGAAGTGACATCATCAATCTCAGATGGGAAAACATCAAGGAATACGCCGACGGCAACAAGTATGTCGAGTTCTATGCACAAAAGACTAAAACACATAACCTTATCCCAATCACTATGGGAGCATACGACCTCATCTCTGAGGGACGAAAATCCTTATATGGGCCGGTATTTGACGGGTTTGAGATAGACATGGCACGGAAACCGCTGAAAACCTGGCTTGCTAAGGCCGGTATCAGAAAGCGGATAACATTCCACTCATTCCGGCATACTTTCGCATCGCTCCAAGTGGAACTTGGCACGGATCTCTACACTGTCCAGCAGCTCCTGGCACACAAGAGTGTCACAACCACACAAATCTATACTTGTCATGCCGACCCAAAGAGACGGGAAGCTGCCGAAAGAATATCATCCATGCTTCTCGGTGATGATAAAAAAGTAACGGCTCAAACCAAGAAAACGAGGAATTGTGGCTGAAGATTACGAAACCCCTCAATATATTGAGGCAATGAAGAAATAAGCCAATTAACCACAAAATCCATAATTATGATGGATTGATTGCTGTTATTAGTGGATAATTCCGTAACTTTGCGCTCAAATTATTGATATTTCATTAATATGAAGAGCAAAAAGGTTACGGAACTTTTCTTTTTGGTTGTAGGCTGTATTGCAATGGGTTTATATATAGCAATGCTTTTCGAATGGATTGATTGTGCCGACTGGTTCATACTTCCCTCAAAGTTCATCAGCGGACAGTATGAGCAAGCAAAAGCCTTCACACCCATCTTATATATTACCCTGGCGCTGCTGGTTCTTATCAGGATGACATTCATCAGTTATGCAATGGGCAAGACGGTAGTTGTTATCCCTCATAGTAAGCAGCAGTTGCGTCTTGTCACTGGATCAAAAAACGATTTAATGACAGAAGAGCCGGAGAAAGATAAGACTGAGGTCATCAGAGAACGCCATCAGCAGCAGCTCATACAACGTAAGCGTCAAATTATGACATGTGTTTTGGATTACGTGGAGCTCACACTGGCCCCCTACATGAAGACCTCTGACCTCCATGTCTTTTGTAACAACATCAAAAATTGGGAGACTTCAAAGGACATTGAACCTTCGCCGTCCATAACCAACGGGCAACTTTCAACATTGGACCTCAGACATTTAGCCTGGAACATCGGAGAACGTTTCAAGTGGAATGGTGAGCAGCGGGCCATATTTATCAAGCGGTCGTTCCCCAATGAGTTCCGAGATCTTGAAATCAAATCAATCCGGCAAAACCTGCGACAACATGGAACTTGCATCATCCCGATAGACATCCCGGACAAAGGCTGTTTCAAGTTTCATACCCCATCCGCCAGCTTGCCATAAAACATTTACCTGCTTGTTACAACTTATTCTGACTTATTCCAAACTTAACTTTTGATGACATCATCCAGCATTGAATCAGTCTGTTACTTTGCCCTCGGAATCATAATAATTTCGACAATATGCAAGAACAGATCACATTCAACGACCTTCCCATGATGGTCTCACAGGTGCTCAGCAAAATGGAGCGGCTTGAACGTGTAATTGAAACCATCAGAGAACGGATAGACGGCAATTCCACATCTTCAGCCGAACATATTCCAATGACTATTGACGAGGCATGTGACTTCCTGAAGATGAAGAAATCAACAATGTACTATCACGTAGAACGTGGCAACATCACAGTCACCAAACGAGGGAAAAACTTCATTTTTTTCAAAGATGAACTTGTGCATTGGCTTGAAGGCGGCAGGAAAAACCAGGAAAGCAGCATGAATCCAGACGAAGAGAATGACATGCGCCTGGCTTCATTTAGACGAAAACCCAAAGGATTCTATCCAAGAAGATGACTCATCCCCACCCAAGATGCGCCCATGCCAAATTTCTGTGTCTTTCTACTTGCCAGCCATTGGCATCGCTTTTGTCCATCACGTCTCGGCCTTTCGTGCAAGCATGAAAGCCTTCGCAGTATTGGACAATGACCAGTGAGAGTCGCCGAGAAACTCTGTGATGTATGTACTGGAGAATGCAAGTCTGACAACAGACATGCCTTCTCTTTTCCGTACATATAACACGGAGTTTCTTTTTCGACGACACTCACAGGTCACCACCATGCAATGGCCTGGCAGGCAGATTCATTGTTGGCATGGACTTCATCACCACCCTCATTCATCTGAAATATAATAGCTTCATATGAGATTGCTTTATTTTCTTGTAGCGATGTAGCGAAGCACAAACAACCCCATTGTTCTTTTTAAATATCAGCGACTTACGCTTCGCTACATGGTTTATTTTAGGTTTTGTTTCGCTACAAAAAACAGGGGCGGCCTGCCAAAGGTGACCCCTGCGTTGTTTTATTAAAAACTAGTCGTATGAAATGAAAAAAGTTAGTTGGTGTTTGTATTGCTGCGGTTATTTGAACTCATTACACTTTGGACAGAACCAGTATGATTGCTTCTTCTTTTTGCTGAACACGCTTATCAGCGGCAGACCGCATATCGGGCAAAGCTTGATGACAGGCTTCATCCGCAGGTCCGCATAGAAGATTGGTTTCAGAGTGGTCGGATGTACACAAGAATTCTCCTGACAGATCCAGAAGTGCTTCTTGGTCTTCGGGGAATACTTGCGTACAAGCGTTTTACGATGGCATACAGGACATTCCCTATTGGGAACCTCCTGGCCTTCAGCTGCTTTGATTGTCAATGACATACGAGGGGAGCTCTCTTCTGCGAACTTAATGTTTTCCCGAACCATCCTCTCAGTCTGCTCCATAAAGTCACCTAACCCCATCTTGCCATCGGCAATGGCCGAGAGATTATACTCCATTTCTGCCGTGAGGTCAGGCTTGGTCAATGATTCGTGAATGTTCTCGATCATTGCCACGCCGAAGTCAGTCGGAACGAGTTCCTTGCCCTTTTTCTGAATACAGGGAAACGAATGAGACTTTCCTGACGATATGGCGAGCAAGTCAGCAATGATGCTATCACGAGTTGCCGGCGTTCCAATGCCTTTGCACTCCTTCAGTTTCTCTCTGTTAGGATTGTCTGGGTTGACAAAACGCCAGATATTGGTCATCGCTGCCAGCAGCGAGCCTTCCGTAAAACGCTTAGGGGGAGTGGTCTTCTTATCCTCTATAATATATACAGGTATAGGGAACTCATCGCCAACCACCAGGTTTGGAATGTCTTTGACTTCATCCTCCTTGTCATCCGACTTAGCAACACTACGCCATCCTGGACTGACAACCGCCTTGCCAGTTCCTGCGAACATACATCCTTGTGCCTCTATTTCGTATTTGATGGCGTTGTATTTACAAGGGGGAAAGAACTGGATGATGTACCGCATGGCTATCATTTCATAGATCTTGCGCTCCCATTCGTCCAAGTTTTTTGGGACAACGCCAGTAGGTATCAGCGCATGATGTGCGCTGACCTTGTTGTCATTGAAGCAGCGACTCTTTATTGTGGAGTCGGCATGGAGTGCAGCCTCCATGCCATAATCGCCAAGGGATTTCAAAATTCGGACACCATCCTGGTGTTGACTTGATGGGATGTAATTACAGTCAGAACGTGGATAGCTCACGAACTTCTTTTCATACAAGGACTGTACCCTTGCAAGCACACTCGACGGAGACATGCCATAACGCTTATTGGCTTCCACCTGCAAAGTATCGATGGAGTAAGGCAATGGCGAACTTTCAGTCTGGCTATGCCTCTCGCAGTGGGCGACCCTTGCGGTTTTATTTTTGATTTCTTCCTTGATCCGCTCCAGATATTTCCGGTCAATGATACGCCCTTCGCAGTCAATCGGAGCATCCGCTGTCGATGTCAATGTTGCCGTGAAGGGGATGCCGCCCTTTGAGAGGTTAGCCTTCAATTCATAGTAGTTGATGGAATGGAAATCTTTTATCTCCTTTTCCCGATTGACCACCAAAGCAAGCGTGGGTGTCTTCACACGCCCTACACGCCAGACACAACCATTCCCGCCTGTCCGGGCACTGATCGTATATGCCCTCGACAGATTGATGCCTACTAACCAGTCTGCCCGTTCACGCGCCATGCCTGCATGGTACAATGAACGAAACCGTTCATTCGGCACGATATTGTCAAACGCCCGTTTCATACTGTCGCTGTCTTTGGCATTGATGAGAATGCGCCGTACATCCCCCTTATAGCCTACATATTCCAATATTTCGTCAATCAGCAACTGCCCCTCACGGTCAGGGTCACCGCCATTGACTACGACATCGGCCTTCTTCAAAACAGTGCGGATATACTCAAATTGTCCCTTGGCTGTTGGCGAGGGGAGTTTCTTCCATTCTGTCGGGAATATGGGATATTTCTTAAAATCAGCATATTCCTTATCGTAGGCCTCAGGCATAGCCGTCATCAAAATGTGGCCAAATGCCCATGTCACGATGACATCATCTTTCTGATAGCAGTGCTTGCTCCTACAGGCGACAAAATCAGTCCACAAGTAAGACGCTATGGCTGTGGCGATGTCCGGCTTTTCTGCAATATAAACTGTCATAACGATTATGTTTACAGGTTCCTTTGAATGATATTTGGTGACTGATGTCTTGTGCGGACCATCGTTGGGTATTCCAGCTCCACATTGTACATGTGGAGAATCCTGTAGATGTTGCTCTTCCCGTGATAGCCCGTCCTTGACATGATTTCCTTGATGCTGTAACCCGCATTGTACATATTGATGACCATGCGGTATTTCTTCAGTTTCTTCTCCTGGTGCTTGTCTGCAATGAGTTCCGCCTCAAAGTCATCAAAACCTTCATCACGCTTGTCTGTACGCACATTGACAATGGCAGAGAGCACATTCCTGGTGCTGCCATTTGGGAACAACTCATCGGAGGTGTCCAAACCATCGAACAAAGAAATAATCCGAATGTGCCGACTTAGGCAATATTTCAGGAAAAACACCAGATCCGTGTGATTCTTGAAGGCATTGTCAAATGACAGAAGCACCGCTGCGTCGCCTTCATTGAGTTTGCCGAGAAAGCACTTCCATTCAAGACGATCATTGTCATCCTTGTCCTCAATATGGATAGGGGAACATTGAAGCTGTTTCATCTTTGAAACCCCCACTTCAATATTATCAACATATTGAGCATTATTTATATAGCCGACGCAACTCATGTTGTACCTATTGCTGCAAATATTGAGCGCAAAGTTATATTATAATTATTTAATAGACACTTTATTTGTCAACTTTAACACTTTGTTTTGCAATCAAATAAGCAAATTGGTTCTGTTTGGTTCTATTTCTCAATAAAATGATACCAATGATTAAAATATTAGGAAATAATATCAATATATTAAGCAAAACACAGTAGTTTTGCATCCTGTAAATCAACCCAAACATTTTTTATAAGGATATGATCACATTTAACACGTTCAAAAACTCAAAACATTTGACATTAAAACTATGTTCATTATGCCTGACGGTTTTCCTGTTTTCATCATGCTCCAGTGATGACAAACTTGATTTCAGATCTTCAAATGATGCGTTAAGAGCATATCAGGATTATCTGAGTTCCGTCAAAGAAACAAAGACCTGCAACACTTCATCATTCTGTAAAGAAATCAAGGTATGGAAGGAGATCTCAGATACCGTTTACCACTTTCTGATGAAGGATTCCACATTCATTAAAGACTTACATTGTGCAAATGACTATGCATCAATCCACGACTCCATTCGTTTTGAGTTTCTCAGACTGACTGAGACATGGCGGTACTCATACGAGGATGTTCTGCAAATCAAGGAGCAGGCATCCATATTCCATGAGGACAATGAGCTGCACGAGGCCGTTATTGAAGCGCAGCCTTTCTTTGTCGCATTAGACAGTGTCCCTGTCTTTGTAGCCAACAAGAAAGATATTCTTTCTCAATATCGCAGCCTGTTGAAGCAAGCCATACAATCCGGCATCCATGATAAGGCGGCCATGCTTGACTTCATCGGCAGGGAGGATATTTTGTTCCGCTCATTCCTGATTCACATCTATGAGATGGATAACGAGCCGTTATCTGACATCACACAAGAAACGGAACGGATTTGCCGGAACATCTTTATTGCTGCGAAAAACGGAGAGATTGCTGCACGAGACGCCATGGTCTATATGTCTATGCGGACGGTCAGACGGCTTTTGCAAAACTCCACCGCCTGCATATCGGACATCAACAGTCAGAAGACAATGAGCAAGGCACAGGGAAATGCCTATCTCTGGATGATTATTCAGCCGTTCATCAGCATTGACCAGTTTTCGATCGCCACACTCACGCCACAGGAGCATAGTCATTTCAACAACATCATCGCACAACTGCCGAAGTCGGTCAAATTTGCCAAGACATTCGGCATTGACCAACGTACCTTAAACTATCTCCTTCCTCAACAACTCTTGAAAATGTATGTATTAACACTCTAAATATTCAAGGATATGATTAAAGACGAAGTAACCAGATTTATGGCCTTAGCGCCGCTCATGCTGCCAAAGTTGATAAAAAACACGACAGCCGAAGAAACGGACATCACAGACGATTCCGCCATATTGTATTTCACATTGGAGGAGGCATTGCCAATCAGCCTCGTGATGGATATGCTTGAAGATGACATGGAATTGTCGCTGCTTTATCATGGCACAAGTAAGGACAACGCAAAGCTGCATCATTGCTGTTTCTTTACAAGCCCTGCCAATGGAAAGAACATGTTTAAGTTCAACATGGTCTCAGATAACCGTGAATATGTCAGTGACCTGACCATTTCCATTTTCGACTCACTTGACACAATGGAGAGTGAGCTGGAATCAGATCTGACGTCACATGCCAAAAGTTTCGACTTCATTCAGGCCATGGAGGTTTCTGAAGTGCTTGGCTTATTCTGTCTGTTGGAATGAGAACAGAACTCCTATATAAGATAGCCGACATGATCAACGCCAACAGCACGAAATACCGTGCTGTCATCCCTCGCGCTAAAAGGCAGTATATGACACAACAGGGCAAAATCCTTGTCAAGTCCACTTGTCTTGTCCTTAATGTCATGGTAACGACCCGACCGAAGAACCATGTGAATCGGAGCATCTGGAACATTTATGAAAATGACATCGACAGAATTATCACAAAAATCAGTCGCAGGGATAAGGCGTTTGCACAGCGGATTGACAATGGTGAGCCGACCCTGTTTGACATTGAGGTCATTGTGCGCCGGGCATCATTCCAAGCGCTTAAACTGAAGCTTGTCAATACGGCCTACGACATCTACGCTGAGAACAGTTAATTCAATATTATCCGTATTACTTGTATTACTAAAATTACATATGATAGCAAAGATCATATTCTTCGTATTTCCCTTATTACTGATATTGCTTCCTTTATTGCTTTATCGGAAATACAAACCACCGTACATCATCGTATGGCTTCGCTTGGCATTCGACAACAATGCCAGAAAGATGGCAACGAACATCACACAACTTGTGCTCATTTTCTTTCATGTCACATACTTTGCCGTGTTTCCCGAAGACTACGGTTTTATCTTTTCTTCCTTCATTGTATTCTTCATGTTTGCAACCAAAACAACTGTCCGGCTGATGCTCGCCACCAGACGGAACAAAGCCTTGTATCGGCTCATGGCCATTGCAAGCGTTGCGCTGCTATTCGCACCTCACGCATTCTCGACTTCTTTCTCTTTGGCATTGATCCTGGAATGTGTAACATTCTTTCCATCCAAAGAATCTGAGGACTTTCAGGAGAAGCATCTTAATGAGGAAGGAATGGACAAGAAATTCGTTGACTCCTATTTTAGTTGAAAATAAACATTAACACCATAATAAAACCAATTCGTCATGAAAAAGAATCAGAAAAATAGAACCATCCACAAGATGACATTTGACAACACTCTTCTGGAAATCCTTAAAACGAAAGACAATCACAAGCTGTCTCGTTTTGACGCATTCATGTGGTTAGCGGAGCATATCCTTGATGGATTTCCTTGTTCCCAAGGAGAAGGCCAGTTACAATTGTACAAAGTCACAAACAGTGAACTGGCAAAGCTATGGCATTGGAGCCGCCCAAGCGTCCAGAAATTCACCCAGGAACTCATCGATCTGGGTTTACTTAGACGGGAGCGTTTCGGCAAATATTTTGCCTATTCGCTGAGTGCCGAAGCAGAGAAACTCATCAAGTAAATTGATTGCAGACTCTTCAATCTTCTCGAATATGAGCAGGCAGCAACAATCAATGATTGGAACTTCACTCTCCCAAATGGGGAGCTTGCTCCTCCGAACAAAGGGATATGATGTCGAACAAAGGGAAGGGAGTTTTATAAAAACTCTTAGCCTAATAAGAGTTAACATTCATTAACTCGTTAGGCTGCCTCTCCTGAAGGAGTTCCTACGGGGAGCAAGCTCAGGCAAAAGTGATTAATAGACACAAAAAATGGCAGAAAAGAAACAAGTAATGGATGTGCGTCCGAACAAGGATGGCATATCAAAACAGGAAAGCAACGAGCAGCAGCGCAACTGGTCAGAAAACCTTTGGGACAGAAAATCCAAAGACAGCCTTGCCAATTACGACCCGACTCGTGCCCATCTGAACTTCGAGGTCACAAAAGGAGGAAAGGTCCAGCCGATAGACAAGTCCAAGAGCATTGACGAGAGGATGAAAGACATCCTCAACTCACGTGGTATCAAAAATCCTAACGCCAGGGCTAAGGCACGCAGAAAGCAACGGATCCTTGCCCAGATGATATTCGGCGGCAGTAGAGGGCGCATGTTGGAATTGGCTTTCGGGGAGCAGAACGTAAATCTCAATAAAGGGGCGGATAACTCAAAACTGACGAGAGCCAAGGACATTGAGACATGGGCGGCTGAAGTCTATGGCTTTGTTGCCCGAAAATTCGGCGAGGAAAACATCGTCAGTTTCTACGTTCATTTGGATGAAACGAATCCTCATTGCCACTGTACCGTCCTTCCCATTGACGAAATGAACCATCGGATTTCATGGACAAGCGTTTTCGGGAAGAATCCCATGGAAGAGAAAGCAACTTTTACACGACTTCACAATGAACTGTACGAGGAAGTCAACAGTCACTGGGGACTTGAACGTGGTAGCAATAAGGCTGAAACTGGCGCAAGGCATCGCTCGACAGAGGAATACAAGCGTGATCTCATCAACCAGGTGCAGGAGCTGGAGAGCACCAGGGAAGGATTACAGAGGCAGATTCGTAGAGCAGAGATCAAACTGAAGGGGCTGTCCACGATGATAGCGAATTTACAGATTCGGAAAGAAAAAATAAACGAAGAAATAGGACTTATCGCACAGCAACTTGGTGAGGATGGACAGGACAAGGAACAGTTGGCCAATCGCATGGAAGAGCTCCGCAAGCAGATGGAGGACATCGACCTGAAGATGGCGGACAAGCAAAGGATGTTGGACGAAACGGAATCCGAACTATCGAATGCCAAAACGGAACTTGAAAAACTGAAGCGAGCGCATTGCGAAATGTCTAAATCAATCGGAGATGACATCGACAGAAGGGCTGAAATAGTTCACTCAAATATCAATGCCACTTATTATAAGATGGTGGCGTCCTCGATGGAACCCCTTTTGCCTACCCTTAATGCGGAACAACATGAGATTTTAGATAAGTCTGGCTTCTTTGACCTCAGAAACAATTCCCAACATATCATCAACTGCGCCCTTCTGTTGGCCATCAACTACATCAGTCAGGCCACGACCTATGCAGAATCTTGTGGCGGTGGAGGCAGCGGCAATATGTCTGGATGGGGTCGAGACAAGGATGACGATGATGAACGCTGGTGGATGAGGTGCATCTTACAGGCATCCGCAATGGTCAGACCTGCGGGTCGAAAAATCAAAAGAAGCAGATAGCCATCAATCTGAGTAATACAAGTAACATCAGTAACATTAGTAATATCAAAATCAATTACATCATGAAGAAAAAAATTCTGATTTCACTTTTGGCATTGTCAATGGCGACAAGCGTCCATGCAAGTATGATTGACAGCCTTCAATGGGTCACAGTTGACAACCCGGATTTACATCGTCTGACCCCGACACTGACGACTGACTATGTACAGCTGAGTAAAGCGAGTCAGCACTGGTTTATTGGTGTCCAAGGTGGGGTATCGGCATTCATTGGGAACCCGGTAGGATGTGGCGACCTGTTCGACCGCATCATGCCTTCATTCAACGCCTATGTAGGCAAATGGATCACACCTGATGTCGGTGTGCGGTTAGCTTTTCAGGGATTTAAGTACAAGAACAGTAACCTAGACATGGGTGACTACCAGTTGGGACATGCTGACCTGATGTATGATGTCGCCAACTTGTTTCGACAGCCGTCAGAACACTTGCCAAAGTTTGACTTTGCTCCTTTTATAGGTGCAGGACTCGTTCATGGCGCTGACCAGTTCTGTGTCGACGGTAGCAAGGATCGGAACTATTTGTTTGCCCTTACCTATGGCATCCATACACGATGCCATTTCGGGGAACGTTTCTACCTGTCTGGGGAATTGGGGAACTTCACTACATTCCGAGATTTCGACGGCTATGGTTCACATGGAAAGCTATGCGACAACATGCCGTCTTTGACGTTCGGCATCGGATTCAACTTTGGAACGCCACGATGGAATCATGCCGTTGATGCAAATCCTTTCATCAATCAGAACGACAATCTGCTTGCTTACGTAGAACGGCTGGAACAATCCAACAAACATCTTCGTGACCAACGCAATATCGACCGAAAGACTTTAGATGAACTGAAAAAGATTTTGGAGATTGAAGGACTATTGGGCAAGTATGGCTATCTTTTTGATAACAGCGACGATGGTAATGCCAAGAACAATTACAGAGGACTGCTTTCACTGCGTTCTCGCATGAAGGGCATGAATGAATACACCCTGCCTTACTCATTACAAGACAAACCGAATGTATTGAACATACCCATATACTTCTTCTTTGAGCTGGGCAAAGCTAAGTTGACAGATAATTCCCAATTGATAAACCTGGACGAACTGGCAAAGGTGGCTATCGAGCATAATCTCAAGGTACATATTGCGGGTGCAGCCGACAGTGCAACTGGTTCTGAGAATGTCAATTCTGCATTAAGCAAGGAGCGTGCCAGGTTCATTGCAAAAGAACTGTCAAAACGTGGTGTGCCAACAGATAGGATGAAAGGAGTTTCACTTGGGGGCATACAGGAGTTCAGCAACCCGAAAGACAACAGATACAGCAGAGTGTCACTCTATCTGGAAATTGATGACGAGCAACAGGCCAATTAAATGGACGATTATCGGGTCATCATAGCTGGCAGCCGCTCCCTCAGTAACTACGAGTTGCTGAGGGAGCATTGCCTTTTCATGCTTCAGGAGAAAATGAGGACACATCGGGTCATCATCGTGTCTGGCCATGCCCATGGTGCTGATACATTGGGTGAAAGGTTTGCCAAGGAACAAGGGCTAACCGTTGAGCTTCATCCTGCTAAGTGGAGAGCTTTGGGCAAGGCGGCTGGCATGATACGCAATGTGGAAATGGCAAGAGCCTCTGATAGCGTTCTGGGACAGAAAAAGCAGCGGAACGGCTCACATGATCAGTTTTGCCAAGCGAAGAGGATTGGAAGTCTCAGTCGTGGAGGAATTGAATCTGAAATCCTCTTTCACATTACACCTAGACAAACCTGTAACTTTCACAGTACATGATGAGAAACAGTCATCAATACCATGGCATCGATGATTGTTTTTGTAATGATGTCAAAACCGTAAAACAAATTATTGGTGTTACAGAGAAACACGGAGTCACATCCATTCGTTTACTTGCATGACATATTCCAGAGACTTGAGGAAATATTCCAATGCCCTTGGAGCGTCTTGCAAATCACGATATGTACTTCCAGCGTAGTAGGACACTTCTTGCTTCTCAAGCAGAGTTCCATTGTCCTCAAAATAGTTTATCAGTTGGGTTCTCGTCACCAATCGTTTCAATGGTCTCAATATCTTCTAAAGTGCGTTTGTCAGAGCATGAAAATAATAAGCTCAAGACAATTACGCTCAGAATTCGAATCATGTATCGCATTGTAGTCATCTTGATTAGATATTATGAGTACAAAGATATTAAAAACAATTCAAATGGCAAAAAATTAAGCAAAATTTGTTTCTTGGCGTTTCTGGATTGAAAATGAAAAATCACCGAAAATGGCAAAAACAGCAAAATAGTTAGTTTTTGTAATAATCTGATTTACAGGTTAATAAACTTATAGAACAGGGGGGGGTAACATATTTTAACACTTTATAGAAACACAATGAAACAACAAAAATTTCTGAGCCTTGAAAAGCGCATGTAATTTTGTGTTCGATATATTTTGATTTTGTTGTAAAAAATTTAAAAAAATGAA
>ONLH01000002.1 GCA_900318645.1 uncultured Prevotellaceae bacterium | reverse complement strand
CAATTCTTTAGTAATGCCGCAAATTTAATAATAATCTTTTACATATCCAACAAAAATCCAGTAAATTTTATGCGAGTTACGCTCGCAGTTTAAAGTTTAATGTTTAGAGTTTAGAGAAGCATCCGCGCTGTAGGGCCTCGCCTTGGCGTGGCCGCCCCTCCCGCGACCTAAACCTCACGCAAAGCCGCAAAGTCGCAAAGTTGATTGCTCGCAAGAGGCTCGCAAAAGTTATTTATTACTTGCGAGCTCTTGCGAGCAATCTTTAATAGCTTAGCGCCTTAGCGGCTTAGCGTGCTATCCGGAACGCGGATGCCAACTTCTAACTTCTAACTTACCAGGTTCCGCTGAGCAGGTAGTTGATCAGGGCGGTCACGTCGGCGATCTTCACCTGGCCGTTCTGGTCGCAGTCGGCTGCTTGCAGGTTGATGCCCGATGCGTCGCCGCTGAGCAGGTAGTTGATCAGAGTGGTCACGTCACCGATCTTCACCTGGCCGTCACCGTTCACGTCGCCACGCATCGACGAGCTGCCGGCATAGGGTTCCCAAGCGGAATTACTCTGATTATAATGGTAGATAGCCCAATTCTTTGCGTTGGCTTGGCTGACCTGGGCGGCAGTGATGACATTCCCCTCGTCGGTTGAACCACTATTGGGATTGGGATCAACGATAGCATACACATTCCCCGTATCCCCGCTGCGTGTGGGCAGCCCGGCAATCAGATTTCCCATCGCGTTACTCTTGAGCTGGTTGTAATAAATAATCATAGTGGTAAGATTCGGGCAATTGCTCACATTCATGCTCGCAATCTGGTTGACTTGAGCATCTACTGTTTCAAGGCTGGTACAACCACTCAGGTTGAGGCTTGTGAGATTGTTCCAGTCGCACCACAGGTCGTTAAGCTGCGTGTGGTTAGCAAGCTGCAAGCTTGAAATCTGGTTGTCGGTACAAGCCAGTTGGTAAAGATTAGTAAACTTGCCGACATCAAGACTCGAGATCTGGTTATACCTGCAGTCAATTGATGCCAAAGTATTACTATTACAGGGACTCAAATCCAGCGAGGTCAACTGGTTACTTCTACACCAAATGTATTCAAGGCTTGGGCAGCCACTGAGGTTCAAGTCGGTTAATTGGTTAATGCTGCAGTCGAGAAAAGAGAGTGCAGTGCAGCCGGTCACGTCAAGGTTGATCAAGTTGCATTCACTGCAGTAGAGTTCTGTCAGGCTTGTGTTGCCCGAGACCCTGAGATTATTCAACTGGCTCAGGTTACTGACGTTGAGGCTGCCCGTCAACTGGTTGTTGCGAGCCCACAGACGCTGCAGGTTCGTCATGTTGTTCACGCCGGGCAACTCGGTGATGGCACAGTCCTCACAGTCCAGATAGGTCAACGCGGTGCAATCGGCCAGGCCTGTGATTGCCCTCAGTTCATCATTGTAGTAGCACCAGAGTTTGTTTAACGCCGTGCAGCCCCCCACAATGAGCTGGACCAGGTCACACGAACTGCAATTGAGTTCAGTTAACCGATCGTTGCCCCTGACGTTTATATTCAGCAGCTTAGACAATCCCACCGCATCGAGCGTGGTCAGCTGGTTTCTGGCTGCTAACAGGTTTTCCAGATTCACCAAGTTTGTTACGTTCAGGCTGGTGATGGCGCAGTCCTCACAATTGATTAAGGTCAAGGCGGTGCAGCTCTCCAGACCCTGGATGGTGCTCAGACTGCTGTTGTAGAAACACTTGAGGGTCTGTAACGCGGTACAATTATATATATCAAGATTGGTGATATTGTTGTGGGCGCAATAGAGGCTTGTCAGGTTGGGGTTGTTGCGTATCCACAGCGTACGCAGGGCACTTTTCTGATATACTGTTAGGACGGTCAGCTGGTTGTTCTGGAGATACAATTGCTCCAGAGCTGTATTGTTGTTCACTATGACTGACGTCAGCTTGTTATATCCAAGATTCAGATATTTCAACTTGGTGAGGGGACTCGCGTCGAACGAAGTCAGATTGTTATAATATAGCTGAAGCTTCGTCAATTGGGTGAAATACTGCACACCCGTCATGTCGGAGATGCCCTTGTTTTCCAAGATCAGCTCGGTGCGGGCATTGAGCTGCGCCGTGGTGATGGTGCCGCTGGGATACTCGCTCATCAAGTAGGAGCGGAAGTTCGCGTCAGGGAAGTTGGTGGCGTTGATCGCCACGTCGGCTCGGGCTGCCAGCGTCGATAACAGCACTACCAGAGTGAAGAGTAAAATCTTTTTCATAATCGTTATCTTTTTATTAGTCAGTAAATATGAATTCCACAATTCTTTAGTAATGCCGCAAATTTAATAATAATCTTTTACATATCCAACAAAAATCCAGTAAATTTTATGCGAGTTACGCTCGCAGTTTAAAGTTTAGAGTTTAGAGAGGCTACCGCGTTCTTTTTTAAATGCGAATTACGCTAATTCGACTAATTCCGCGAATTTTTATGAAAATTATTCGTGTAATCTGTAAAATTCGTGCAATTCGTGTTTAATCAATCGTGGTGGATCAGATGTTTCGCGTCAGCCACGTGGGGTGTTGTAAGAAAAAGTGGGAGGCGCTGTGGATTGCCACTGTGCCTCCTCTAACATGAAACAAATCTACTCTGTTTTTTGGTTACGCTAAATGATATCAGAAGTTGTATGATTTAGCTGATTCTTTATTTGGATTTTGGTGATAACTTGATTATAACTGTGTTTGCGCAAAGTAATCTGTATTTTATCTGTGAATACTATAGTCAGTTGTCGGTTCTATGAATTCAATCTAATTTTACAAAAAAATATAATATGCAGCAGATAAACATAGTTATAGGGAAAGTTTTGAAAGAGGAAAGAGAAGCCAGGCATCTTTCTCAAGAAAACCTTGCATTTGATGCGGGATTACACAGGACTTATATCAGCCAAATTGAGCGCGGATTAAAGAATGTTACAGTTAAAGTATTATTCGATATCACAAAAGCTATGAATATGGATTTTGTTGAATTTATAACAAAAGTTAACAATGGCATTAAAGAATTATAAACTGAACGAACAGCAAAAAGAAAGACTGCAAAAAGGTGTCGCTGCGACTTTAGTGTTACCTATGTTGGACAGTATTGAAGATTTTATTTGGGAAGCTATTTTTTGTTTTACAAAAGACATACCACTAGTAGATCCACTGTTTAATACGCGAAGTAAACGATTATTTGACATAGTTGATAAGTCCAAAAGAATAGGTTGGTCAGCTAAAGCTATACAGAAGAATTTTTGTGAAGGTGGGACTTTTGAAATTGTTATACAAAGGTCAGATGTTTTCAGTATTGGCGAAAGTCTAGGTTTCCCAGGACTTAATAGGGATTCTAACCCCAATATAATCGGCGCTGCCTTATTAAAGCATTGGCATCAGAAAATCATTAATGATGCAGAAGCTCAAGGTATAGATGATAAAAGAATTTGTGTCCTTTTAAAATCTCCCACTTATGATAGATTCGCTTATCTTGAAGAAGACTTAACCATTTATAAGCCTGAAGAATTGAATTG
The DNA here is from genome assembly GCA_900318645.1 of uncultured Prevotellaceae bacterium. Lineage (GTDB taxonomy): Bacteria > Bacteroidota > Bacteroidia > Bacteroidales > Muribaculaceae > Sodaliphilus. The sequence continues at coordinate 131,331 of ONLH01000002.1, read as the reverse complement.
GCGATGGACAAATGATAAAAAGAGGGGTTTACAAGGTATTCGAAAATCGGATGATAGAGTAGTGTATCGTTGGTATCCGAGTCAGAAGCAATTCTTTGAAAGATTTCTTTTTACGGAAGATCATTTTACGTTCAACCTTACTCCCCAAAGACTTCCTTTAAAAGATGTAATCGACTTATTATACAATAAATTATAAAGAGAGAAGAATAGGATAATTTATCCTATTCTTCTCTGCCCAAGGCCTTCAAAATTGGCTTAGCGAGGTGGTACATTATTAGCGAAGGTACTGCATTACCAATTTGATGAGCTTTTTCTATATAAGTACCAGTAAATACAAAATCATCAGTGAAACACTGTAATCTGGCAGCCTCTCTAATTGATATTAATCTTGCATTCTTTGGGTGCCCATATCTGCCAGACCCAATATGAAAGACCCATCTAGTAATAGTGGGTGCCACATTGGTGAAATCGAGTCTGCCATAAGCACCGCTATACCCTCCTTTGGGCCTTATATCTTCTGGTAAATCTTTAATGCCTTGCCCTGCTTTGATTGACTGAATTCTTTGAAGCTGTATTCCTTTAAGATTCCTTGTGATATGATCGTGTAGTAACGTCGCATCCTTTCTCATGAATCGTTGAAAATCATTCAAGGGAGGTTTATCATAATCCATAGTTAATGAACCTTCACCATTTTCTAGTTCAGGCAGGTCGCTAATAGCATCCCATGCTGAAACATAAGGTTTCAAGCAACTAAATAAATTGATTTCCTTTTCTCTTGAATTTGTCGGTTCCGGAAAAATTGGACTGATTCCAGTTCTTGATGCAAAGAAAAAACACCTTGAACGTCTTTGAGGGACACCATAATCAGGAGCAAATAAAACTTTTACATTGACCTCATAACCCAATTCTTGAAGCTTCGAGATAATTTGTTCACGAACGATTCCATTAAAGGCATTATAAATCTCAGCAACATTCTCGATGACGAGGACTTTGGGTAGGAATTCTTCTACAAACAATAGATAATTCTTATATAATAAATTTCTAGGATCCTCTAAAAAACGAAAGGAAGCAGGAACATTTTTTGAAAAACCTTGGCAAGGAGGGCCTCCTACTAGGCAATCTAAATCCCCTCTCTGTAAACCCAAGTCATTCATCACTGTTGCTGGGTCTATATTCCGAATATCATCTCCATAGACTATAGCATTAGGATGATTTAATTGGAAAGTATTTCTTGCTGGTTCCCAATTATCTATTCCACATACTATATCAAATCCTGCCTTGTGAAGACCCCAAGACATTCCACCACAACCAGAGAAGATATCAACAACTTTTGGCTTTGCCATAATTAATACTTTAGTCTGCAAAGTTACAATAATTATTTCATTTAACAAAAAAGTTTTTGATTTTTACCATGTCTAATATTCATAATACACTCTGTTTTGGGCATTAGTGAAAATATTTATCCCATCGTGCAAAAAAAAGTGGGAGGCACTGTGGATTGCCACTGTGCCTCCTCTAACATGAAACAAATCTACTCTGTTTTTTGGTTACGCTAAATGATATCAGAAGTTGTTTTGATTTAAGTTTGCGGGGCAAACTTAAAGTTTAATGTTTAGAGTTTAGAGGGAGTAGGGCAGAGGGTGGCGCTGTGTGCGCCGTTCTCTAGACAATAAACTCTAAACTCCAGTGAGCTCAGCTCACTGGATGGCATTGAACATTGCGCTGATGGCTTCTACCGAGCCATTGATGTAGGCGTAGATGCACGAGATCAGGCCAATGAGGATCACGCCAGCCACACACAGGATGAGTCCTGCACGCTCGGTCCAGTGGCTCTTGATGGTGGGGATGACGCAGTCGTCCTGACGCAGGAACATGGCCTTAACGACGAGCAGGTAGTAGTACAGCGAGATGATCGTGTTGACCAACGCGATGAGTACCAGTGCGTAGATGGCTACTGAACCCTGATGGCAGGCACCCACGAAGATGAAGAACTTGCTGAAGAATCCTGCAAACGGGGGAATACCACCGAGCGAGAACATCGCAAGCATCATCGTGAAGGCGAGCCAGGGGTTGGTCCTGAACAGGCCGTTGTAGTCGTCCATGGTGACGCGACCCGTCTGGCGCTCGATAGCGGCAATCACGCCGAAGGCGGCGAGGTTGCTGAAGATGTAAACCAGCACGTAGTAGATCATCGAGGACATACCCATCACGTTGACGGCGATGACACCGAGCATGATGTAACCGGCCTGCGAGATCGACGAGAAGGCCAGGAAGCGCTTCAGGTTGCGCTGACGCACGGCAAACAGGTTACCCAGCGTGATGGTGAGAATGATGATGGCATAGAGCATCCATTCCCACACGCGGCTATAGGCAGCACCGAAGACCTGCACCAGGATCACCAGGAAGGCGAACGCGGCGGCACCCTTGCTGATGACCGACAGGTAGCTGGTCACAGCCGTGGGCGAGCCCTGGTAAACGTCGGCAGTCCACAGGTGGAAGGGAACAAGCGAGAGCTTGAAGCCCACACCGGCGATGACAAACGCCAGGGCAGCAATCAGCAGGGCCGACTGGTTGCCGATCAAGGTCGTGGCGATGTCCTTGAAGTAGAGCGAACCGCTCATACCATAGACGAAGGAGATGCCCAGCAGGAAAATCGCCGACGAGAAGATGGCAGTGAAGATGTACTTGGCTGCCGCCTCGTGGGACTCATAGTGGCGCTTCTCGAAGGCTGCCAGCGCTGCGATGGGCAGCGAGGCGGTCTCCAGACCGATGACAAACAGCAGGAAGTGGCGTGCCGACACCATCAGGAACATGCCCAGCAGCGTTAACAGAATCAACTCGTAGAACTCGCCGCGGCGAACGCTGACGAAGTCGCTGTTGGTCCACTTCACGGCCTGCAGGAGCACCAGCACGACGCCCACGTTGAGGATGTTCTTCATCACCCAGGTGGGAGCGTTGGACTCAAACATGCCGCCGAAAGCTTCTCCCACAGCAGCGGGTACACAGAAGCAGTATATCGTGTAGAGCGCCATCATGATGACCGAGAAGACGGGCATGTAACGCTGAGTGCGCTCAGGCATGAAAGTGTCGTAGATGAAAACGAGCAGGAAAACCAGCAACAGGCCTATCTCCTGCGGCATCAATAAGAACTGTGAATAATCCATCATATCTTTATTTTTGCTTTTTTTATCAGGTTAAACACTTTCAATTACAAGGGTAGGGCAGCCTGCAGGGCCTCGACAACGGGGTTGAAGCTGCTCTTGATGATGTCAACAAAGAAGTTGGGGAAGCAACCGATGGCTGCCACAGCGAGAATCAGCGTGGCGGTCGAGAGGCGCTCCTCCCAGCTGGCATCGGTCAGCGTGCGGTGGTGCTCATCCTGTACCTCACCAAACAAGAGCTTGGCAACAACGCGCAGGATGTAAACCGCCGTCACAACGATCGAGGTGGTGGCCATGATGGTCAGCACGCGGTGGAAGGTGTCGGTGTGCTGGAACGAGCCGAAGAAGATGGTCATCTCGGCAGCGAAACCGCTCAGGAACGGCAAACCCAACGATGCCAGACCGGCAATCACATAACCAACACCCAGGTAGGGCATGATGTGCATCATACCGCCCATGTCGCGGATGTCACGCGTGTGGGTGCGGCCGTAGATCATACCGATCAAGGCAAAGAACAAGGCCGTCATCAGACCGTGTGAGAGCATCTGCAGCACAGCACCGGTCATCGCCGTGGTGTTGAACATCAGGATGGCGAACAGTACCATACCGCAGTGGCTTACCGACGAATAAGCGTTGATGTACTTGAGGTCGGTCTGCACACAGGCGCTCAACGCACCATAGACGATGCTGAAGCCCGTCAGCAGCAGGAAGATCCATGCCAACTCGTTGGCAGCAAACGGCATTAGGTAGATAGCGATGCGGAAGCAGCCGTAACCACCAAGCTTCATCAGTACACCGGCGTGGAGCATCGACACCGCGGTAGGCGCCGAGGCATGACCGTCGGGAGACCAAGTGTGGAACGGGAACATGGCACCCAGCACGCCGAAGCCGACGAACGTCAGCGGGAACAGCACATACTGCCAGCTGTGGGGGATGGCATCGTTATGGGCGATGTCCAGGATGTTCATCGTCAGCGGCTGTCCCTCGGGAGCCGAGTGGAAGTAGATGCCAATCAGGCCGAGCATCAGGAAGGCCGAGCCACCCATCAGCATCAGCGTCAGCTTCATCGCACTGTAGTTCTTGTTGCCGCTGCCCCACACACCAATGAGCAGGTACATGGGAATCAGTGCGACCTCATAGAACATGAACATCGTGAACAGGTCGATCGAGATAAAGAAACCGAACACACCCGTGGACAACAGGAAGAACCACATGAAGAACTGACGGGGCAGCGGGTTCATCTTCCACGAGGCGAATACGCCGGCGAACACGATGAACGCCGACAGCAGAATCATCACCACGCTCACGCCATCAACACCGAGTGCCAGGTGGACATTGAACGGGGCATACCACATCACATCGCTGCGCAGAATCATCTCGCTGGTGTCACCACCGGCACGTGCGTCAAGGAAAATCTTGACCAGCATGGCGGCGAGCACCACGAGAACGCTGGCACCGATAACGGCAACGGTCCTGATGGCCTTGATGCCCTGGTTGCGGCAGATGGCCAGGCCTCCAAGCGTCAGCAGAGGCACGATCACAAAGTAAATCAGTATATTATTGAAAAGTTCCATTTGATATATCCTTTCTATTTTGTCAAGACCGTTGAAATTAGAACAATACAAATATCATCGTGAGGGCACCCAGCAGGAGCGCACCGATCAGATAGACATACACATAGACCTGGATGCTGCCCGACTGCAGACGGCGGATGCCGAACGACAGCGAGTTGGTAGCATTGGCCAGCAGGTTGAAGAAGCCGTCGATGATGTGACGGTCAAACCATGCAATGGGTACACAGATGCCCTGGAAGATCACCTTATGGGTGATGAACTGGTAGAGCTCGTCCATGTAGAAGCGCTTGTAGCTCGCTGTCCACAGGCCGCGCATCGCGTTGGCCATGCGCTCAGGCAGCGGGTTCTCCTTGCGGTACATGATGGTCGCCAGACCGATACCCAGCAGGGCGACAGCGACGCTCGAGCCGGCAACGGTATAGTCGATGGACGTATCAAGGGCCTTGCCGTCCCAGGTCACCAGGTCGTGGAAGGGTACCCAGCCAGCAACAAACGAGATGGCAGCCAGGATAATCAGCGGCAGCGTCATCGTCCAGGGCTGGTCCTTGGGAGCATGATGTTCATCGTGAACCTCATGTTTCTTCCAGAAGAAGATGAGGTAATAGATGCGGAACATGTAGAAGGCGGTCATGCAGGCTACCATCGACATCCACAGTCCCCAACCGAGGCCGCGGTGATAAGCAGCGACGAGAATCTCGTCCTTGCTGAAGAAGCCTGCAAACGGGGGAATACCTGCAATTGCCAGACAGCCGATGAGGAAGCAGATGCTCGTGATGGGCATGAACTTGTGCAGGCCGTGCATCTTGCTGTTCTCATTGCTGTGGACAGCGTGGATAATGGCACCGGCGCACAGGAAGAGCAACGCCTTGAACATAGCGTGGGTGAACAGGTGGAACATCGACGCCATGTAACCCAGACCTTGGCCATGGTGAATCTCGATGAGCGAGTTGTTGTTGGAGCTCACTGCCAGCGAGGTCATCATGAAGGCAATCTGCGAAATGGTCGAGAAGGCCAGTGCGCGCTTGATGTCGCTCTGGGTGCAGGCAATCGCGGCGGCATAGAAGGCCGTGAAGGCTCCGACCACCAGGATGACGTTCATCGCACCCTGAACGAGCACGTAGAGCGGGAACAACCTTGCTACCAGGAACACACCGGCGACAACCATCGTAGCAGCGTGGATCAACGCCGACACGGGGGTGGGACCCTCCATAGCATCGGGCAGCCAGATGTGCAACGGGTACATCGCACTCTTACCGGCACCGCCGATGAAGATGAAGGTCAACGCCCATGCCACAACCGAGCAACCCATGAAGGTGGCGCCTCCAGTAGTGCTGATGGCACTCTGGGCCGTCTCCAAGCTACCCGACATCGTGGGGCCGAAGACCAACTGGTCGAAGTCGAACGTCTTGGTGTAATAGCTCAGAATCATGATACCCAACAGGAAGAACAGGTCAGCCAGACGGGTGACGATAAAGGCCTTCTTGTTGGCATGGTTGGCGGCAGGCGTCGAGTAATAGAAACCGATGAGCAGGTAGGACGACAGACCCACCATCTCAAAGAATACGAAAATCTGGAAGATGTTGGTGGCAACCACCAGACCCAGCATCGAGAACGTGAACAGCGCCAGGAAGGCGTAGTAACGCTGGAATCCCTTCTCGGCGTTACCGTCGTGGTCACTCATGTACCCGAGGCTGTAGAGGTGCACCATCAACGATACCGTGGTGATGACCACGAGCATCATGGCAGCGATGGGATCCACGAGGACACCCATGCGTACCACCAGCGTGTCAGTAAACGACAACCAGGCGGGATTGGCAACGACAACGGCCTGACGGACACCATCCACGATCTGGCCCTGGCCACTGCCGAAGAAGTAGGTCAGCGCCACGCCATAGGCGAGGATAGTATCGACGAGCATCGCCAGCACGCCAATCACACCGGTGATTTTTCTACCCATTTTTACCCCGACGAGTCCCAGGAAGAGGAACATCACCAGAGGCAATACTACAACTATAATTGCTAAACTTAGTGGCATAATCGTTAGAATTTCAGTTTAGTGATTTTGTTGATGTCCACGTCCTTGGCAATGCGGAAGACATTGATGATGATGGCGAGGGCAAGAGCCGTCTCGGCAGCCGCGATGGCAATCGCGAACAGCGAGAAGAACATGCCGTCCATCTGACCAGGGAACAGGTAACGGTTAAACAACACAAAGTTGATATCCACCGAGTTGAGCATCAGCTCAATGGAAATCATGATCGCAATCATGTTCTTGCGGGTGATGAAACCGTAAACACCGCAGCCAAACATGATCAGGCTGGGAATGAGATACATATACAGTGTCAAATCCATAACTTTTTCTCTCCTTTCTCGTGTTTAGCGGCGACGGGCAATAACCACACCTCCGATGATACAAGCCAATAACAACACACTGATGGCCTCAAAAGGCAACAGATAGCCATACTTGTCGGTACTCAACAGGAACTGGCCTATCTTCTCCATATTGATGTCCACTGAGCTGCCTGCAATGCTCTTGCCGATGAAACCAGCATAGCTGAACAGTCCGTAGCCGCACAGGGCCACGCCACCCAATGCCGCCGACAGTCCCAGCCAGCGACGATGAGACGCGAGCACGTCGGCATCCTGTCCGGGTTTATGCGTGAGCATGATGGCAAAGACAAACAGCACCAGAATACCGCCGGCATAGACGGCAATCTGCACCGCTCCCAGGAACTGGTAGTCCATCTGGAAGTAGATGATAGCTGTAGCAAAAAGCACAAACAGCAGATAAGTTGCGGAGCGCAGGATCTTGCGCGTGGTAACCGTCAGCACCGAGAAGGCGATGATGGCAATCGCAACGATAAAATACAAAATGATGTTACCTAATGATTCCATTATTCCTTGTTTTCTTTAGGTTTTTGATTAGTCTCGTCAGCAGCGGCAGGAGCCTCGGGGGCCGGCTTGGGCTCGGCGGGCTTGGGCGCAGCGGGTGCCGCAGGCTTGGCGGCAGGTGCGGGAGCGGGAGCGTCGTCCTTCTCGGGCAGGTAATTGAGCTGCTTGTTGAGTTTCTCACGCGTGAACACCGCCTGCTCAAAGTCGTTGCTGAAGCGGATAGCGTTGGTGGGGCACACCTGTACGCACAGTCCGCAGAAGGTGCAACTGCCCAAGTCATACATGTACTTGTCCAGTTTCATTTTCTTCTTGCCGTCGGGCAGGTCCACCATGCGCTTTGTGATGCTGATGGTCTGGTTGGGACAATTGCGCTCGCAGCTGCCGCATGCGATGCACTTGTGGTAACCGTTGTCATCATAGATGAACTCCAGCGTCGCGCGAAAGCGCTCCGGGATGTGGAGCTCGGCGCGGTTCTCGGGATATTGCTCGGTCACCTTGGGGGTCACCAGCTCCTTGCCGGTTACCTCCATGCCCTTGATCAGGCTGTAAAAGCCTTTAAAGATTGAGACGAAATACTCCTTGATGCTCATATTCTCTTAGTCTTTTCTTGTTTTCTTTACAATTTGGCGTTAGCGTTCCACCTGTCCGCCCAGGATATCGAGCAGCTCGGTGGTGATGCCTTGTTGACGCAGTTTGTTGTACTCCAGCTGCAACGCGTCGAGTAGCTCCTTGGCATTGTCGCTGGCGGCCTGCATCGCCATCACGCGTGCGCTTTGCTCACTGGCGGCACTCTGGATGAAGACATCCTGGAGCATCGACTTGATGTGCAGAGGCAGCACGGTGTTGAAGATGGTATTGGCGTCGGGCTCGAACAGGCAGGGGCTGTTGGCGGCACGAGGGTCAACATTGTCGGCCAGACCCTGGTAGCTCACGGGCAGCAACTGCTCGCGGGTGAACACCTGTTTGCTGGTCGAGATGAAGTGCATGTACAGCATCTCCACACGGTCATAGGTGTGTTCCAGGAAACGGGTCTTCATCAGGTCGGTGAAGGCATACAGGTCCTCGTTGCCACTGCGGGTATTGAGGGCCACCTTCTCCATCTGGATGTCCTTGCCGGTAATCTTCTGGACCGCCTTGGCCATCTTCTTGCCCACAGGGACAATGGTGATGCCCACCTGGCTGCCGTACTCGTTGTGCACGTCCTTGATGGTGCCGAGCAACTGCTTGAAGATGTTGACGTTGAAGCCGCCGCACAGGCCGTCGTCGCTACCGAACACCACCAGTGCTACACGCTGCACGTCGCGTTCGGCGATGAGCGGTGAGTCAAAGTGCTGGTCGGTCACCAGCAGGTGGCTGATGACGTGTTGCACCATGTGGCGGTAGGGCGACAGGCGCTGCAGTTGGCCGGTGGCCTTGCGCATCTTGGACGAGCTGATCATCTTCATGGCGCTCGTCGTCTTCTGCGTTGAGGCGACCGAACCTATTCGCGTCTTGAGTTCTCTTAATGTTGACATCTTGCGAACTAATAATTGCTGGATTAACTAGCCGGTGTCTCGATGTATTTAGAAGCGACCTCGGCGGCTACGTTCTTGAGTTTCGCCATGACATCGTCATCAATCTTGCCTGAGCGCAGCACGTCAAGCACGTCGGCCTGGTGCTTGCCACGCAGGTAGTTGATGAACAGTTTCTCAAATTCACCCACCTTCTCCAGAGGCACGTCACGCAGCAGGCCGTTCACACCGCAATAGATGATGGCTACCTGCTCCTCGACGACCATGGGAGTGTACTGTGCCTGGACGAGCAGACGCTCGTTCTTGCGGCCAGTGTCGATGGTGCGCGCGGTAACGGGGTCGATATCTCCACCGAACTTGGTGAAGGCTTCGAGCTCACGATACTGTGCCTGGGCAATCTTGAGGGTACCGGCCACCTTCTTCATACACTTGATCTGGGCGTTACCACCCACACGGGATACAGAGATACCCACGTTGACGGCGGGACGGATACCCGAGTTGAACAGCGCCGACTCGAGGTAGATCTGACCGTCGGTGATCGAGATGACGTTGGTGGGGATATAGGCGCTCACGTCGCCTGCCTGGGTCTCGATGATGGGCAATGCCGTCAACGAGCCGCCACCCTTGACAATGGGCTTGAGCGGTGCGGGCAGGTCGTTCATCACGCTGGCCACGTCCTGGTTCTCGTTGATCTTGGCGGCACGTTCCAGCAGGCGGCTGTGCAGGTAGAAGATATCGCCGGGATAAGCCTCACGGCCCGAGGGGCGCTTGAGGATCAGCGAGATCTCACGATAGGCGACAGCGTGCTTGGACAGGTCGTCATAGATTACCAGGGCGTCACGACCGGTGTCACGGAAGTACTCACCGATGGCGGCACCGGCAAAGGGTGCATAGTAGCGCATCGAAGCCGAGTCGGCGGCATTGGCGGCTACCACGATGGTGTAGGGCATAGCACCCGACTCCTTGAGTTTGTTCACCAGGGCTGCCACGGTCGAAGCCTTCTGGCCGATGGCGACATAGATGCAATATACCGGCTTGCCGGCCTCATAGCCTGCACGCTGGTTGATGATGGTGTCCACCGCAATGGCAGTTTTGCCGATCTGGCGGTCACCGATGATGAGCTCACGCTGGCCACGGCCGATGGGGATCATCGAGTCGATGGCCTTGAGACCCGTCTGCAACGGCTGGTTCACAGGCTGGCGGAAGATGACGCCGGGAGCCTTGCGCTCCAGCGGCAGACGTATCTTCTTGCCCTCGATGGGACCATTGCCGTCCATGGGCTTAGCCAGCACGTTGATCACGCGGCCGAGGAGTCCCTCACCGACCTCGATGGAGGCGATCTCGCCGGTACGGCGCACCTTCATGTTCTCGGTGACGGTATCCACCTCGTCGAGCAGGATGATACCCACATCGCTCTCCTCCAGGTTCATGGCGACACCGGTCACGCCGTTCTCGAACTGCACGAGCTCGTTGGCCTCCACATTGTGCAGACCGTAGGCATGAGCCACGCCGTCACCCACCTCGAGTACAGTGCCTTCTTCTTCAAAGACGGCCTGCCGCTTGGTGATTTCTTCGACGAGCTGTTGCTTCAATATATCAGATATTTCACTGGGATTAATCATCGTGTTGAAATTATTTCTTCTGCAGTTGTAATTGCAATTCGTTCAATTCTCTTTTTACCGACGCGTCGAGTACGAGCCCGTTGATTGCCACTGTAAAGCCACCAATCAACTCGGGGTTGATCTTTTGCTCAATTTCCAGTGTCATGGCACCGAGACGCTTTTTCACAATGTCGATAATGGCATTGATCTCGGCCTCAGGCATCGGGACTGCTGTGGTGATGACCACATGGGCAATCTCATGCGCCTCACGGTAGAGATCGACATAGGCGAGGGAAATCTTCTGCAGATACTCGGCGCGGTTGTTGCGCACACACAGCAGCAGGAACTTGTCCAGCGAGCTGCCGGGCTTGCCGCCCACGAGTTTCAGCATATAGGCACCCTTTTCCTCGTCAGAGATTTCGGGGTTGAGCACGGCGCGCTTGAGCTCGTCAATAGCGGCGTAACGGAAACTGAGCTTCTTGAGCAGCTCATAGATTTCCTGTGCGTCACCGTTCTCGACGGCGTACTTGTACAGCGCTTTGGCGTATCGGCGTGGAATTAGTCCGTCACTCATATCGCGTTAGTTTTTAGTCTCAACCTCACTCAGATATTGGTCAACAAGCGCACGCTGGGCGTCATCGCTGGCAATGTTCTTGCGGATCACCTTCTCGGCAATCTGCAAGGCCAGGTCACCGACCTCGGTACGCAGTTGCTTCTCGGCCTCCTTGCGTGCCTGCTCAAGGGAGACTTGAGCGGCATCGGTCACTTTCTTAGCCTCGACAGCAGCCTCGCCACGGGCGTTCTCGATGAGCTGGTTGCGCATCTTCTCGGCCTCTCGCAGCATCTCGTTCTGCTTGTCGTGGGCTTCAGCGATCAACTTGTCCGCCTCGGCCTTGGCATTGTCCAGGTGGGACTTCGCTTCCTGTGCATAGGCAACGCCCTTGTCAATCAGGTCGGCACGTTCCTCCATACTCTTGATGATGAAGGGCCATGCCCACTTGGCAAGGATGCCGAACAGGCAGAGGAATGCGATGAACATCCAGAACGCCAGACCAAATTCAGGCTTGAAAAGTTCCATCTGGTAAACCGGTTAAGGGTTGATTACTTGATGAAGATGGCAAGGATGCAGACGATGAGTGCGAAGAAAGCAACACCCTCGATCAGCGCGGCGATAACAATCATGTTACTGCGGATGTCACCGGTCGACTCGGGCTGACGTGCAATAGCCTCCATGGCGCTGCCGCCGATTCTACCAATACCGATACCTGCTGCGATAGCTGCGATACCTGCTCCAATTGCTGCGCCAAGGTTGGCCATAGCTTCTAATAAAATCATTCCTAACATAGTCGTAAAGTTTTTAGTTTGTTATTGTTGTTAATGTTTTTTATGTTCTTGTGATTGAAAATCAGTTTGTTGTGTTTCCTTGCCCAAGTTTACTCGGCATGCTCGTGCACATGAGCCATCGAGATAAACATCGTCGACAGGATGGTGAAAACATAGGCCTGAATGAAGCTCACCAGCACGTCGAGCAGGAGCATGAACAGTGACAGGGCCACTGACAACGGCGTCATCACGCCACCGATAGCTGTGCCGAACATGCTGCCGAAGATGAAGATCAACAGCATGAACACAATCACTACCATGTGACCACCCATCATGTTCGCAAAAAGACGAATCATCAGGGCGATGGGCTTGGTGAAGATACCGAACAGCTCGATAATCTGCATCAACGGCACGGGAAGCTTGAGGGCCGTGGGCACCTCGGGCCAGAAGATTTCTTTCCAGTAGTGCTTGGTACCCGTCAGATTGGTCACCAGGAAGGTGAGCAGGGCGAGGACCGCTGTCACGGCCAGGTTGCCCGTCAGGTTGGCACCACCGGGGAAGATGACGATCAGGCCCAGCAGGTTCATCGTCAGGATAAAGAAGAACGCCGTGAGCAGGTAGGGGGCATACTTGGGTGCCTCCTTGCCCATGATGGGGCGGATGGTGTCGGTATAGACGAAGTCCACCACCAGCTCCAGTGCGGCGGTAAAGCGGCGCGGTGCCTTCAACCCGTTTTTCTTGTACCAGTTGCGTACCTTAAAGACCATCAGCATCACCAGCAGGGCGGCAATAAAGATGCCGGCCACGTTCTTGGTGATAGAGAGGTCGATGGGGCGGTACTGGGAGCCGTCGGGCAGGATTTGAACCACCTTGTTGTTGTAGTCCCCGCCCTTGGCAATCTGGAAACCGTCATACTGGGCACCATCCTCCAAGCGGTTGGACATGAAGGCATGCCATGAGCCGTCCTGGGCTCGCACGATGACGGGTAACGGGATGCGCTGGCTATGGTTGAACGGCACCTCCCAGCCGTAGGCATCGCCCAGGTGGTCAAAGATGATCTCCTGGGGGTCCACCTCGGTTTCCCCGCCGCCACTGTGGGCACGATGGGCTGCCGCGTCGGCATATCCCAGTGCCATGAGGGCGATGATGGCTACCGCTATGATTGCTGTGATTGCTTTCTTCATAGTCTCTGCGTCAATATAAGCACACCGACACCACATTATCCTTGACATCGGCTACACCGCCGTGAATCTCACGCTCCACGGTGCTGCCATCGGCCACATAGCTCATCGTGCCCGCCTTGAGTGCGGCGATGAGAGCGGCGTGGTTCTTGAGCACCTGGAACATACCCATGACGCCAGGAAGGGTCACGGCATCGACGGTGCCTTCAAACTCGATTTGTTCAGCCGATATGATTTTGAGTGTCATGTTAAATATATAAATATAATGTATTTTTTTAGTTCTGTTCAAGCAGCTTCTTGCCCTTGGCGATGGCCTCGTCGATGGTGCCAACGCTCAGGAAGGCCTGCTCGGGCAGGTCGTCCACCTCGCCGTCGAGGATCATCTTGAAACCGCGGATGGTCTCGGCCAGCGGTACCATCACACCGGGTAGGCCGGTGAACTGCTCGGCCACGAAGAAGGGCTGCGAGAGGAAGCGCTGGGCACGGCGTGCGCGCGAAACGACCAGCTTGTCCTCGTCGCTCAGCTCCTCGACACCGAGGATGGCGATGATGTCCTGCAACTCGTTGTACTTCTGCAACAGGCGGATGACGCCCTGTGCCACGTCATAGTGCTCTTGGCCGATGATGTTCGGGTCCATGATGCGCGAGGTCGATGCCAGGGGATCCACAGCAGGGTAGATACCCAGCTCGGCAATCTTACGGCTCAACACGCAGGTAGCATCCAGGAAGTTGAACGTCGTGGCAGGTGCGGGGTCGGTCAAGTCATCGGCGGGCACATACACGGCCTGTACCGAGGTGATACTGCCCGTCTTTGTCGAGGTGATGCGCTCCTGCAGCTTACCCATCTCACTGGCCAACGTGGGCTGGTAACCCACGGCCGACGGCATGCGGCCCAACAGCGCCGATACCTCACTACCGGCCTGGGTGAAACGGAAGATGTTGTCCATAAACAGCAGGATGTCCTTACCGCCACCGTCCTGGTCGCGGAACTGCTCGGCCACGGTCAGACCTGACAGGGCGACGCGCAGACGGGCACCGGGGGGCTCGTTCATCTGTCCGAACACCAGGGTGGCCTGGCTGCTTGCCACAGCCTTCATGTCCACGTCCTCGAGGTTCCACTCGCCCTTGTCCATGCCTTCCTTGAACTTCTCGCCGTAGTTGATAACGCCGCTCTCGATCATCTCGCGCAGCAGGTCGTTACCCTCACGGGTGCGCTCACCGACACCGGTGAACACCGAGAAACCGTTGTGACCATGGGCAATATTGTGAATCAGCTCCATGATAAGCACCGTCTTACCTACACCGGCGCCACCGAACAGACCGATCTTACCACCCTTGCTGAAGGGCTCGATCAGGTCGATGACCTTGATACCGGTATAGAGGATTTCCTGCGAAATCGACAGGTCGCTGAAGGGAGGAGCGGGCTGGTGGATGGCACGGCGGGCACCTTCCTGCAGGGGCTGCAGGTGGTCGATGCTCTGACCGATGACGTTCAACAGGCGGCCCTTGATCTGGTCACCCGTGGGAACCGAGATGGGACGGCCCTTGGACAGGACGCGTGCACCGCGTTTCAGTCCGTCGGTACTGTCCATGGCGACGCAGCGCACGGTGTTCTCGCCGACGTGCTGCTCGACCTCCAGGATGAGCTCACTGCCATCGGGACGCTCTACCGACAAGGCGGTGTAGATGGGGGGACGCTGAGCGCCCTCACTCTCAAACGCGATGTCGACGACCGGTCCGATAACTTGGGTTATTTTACCATAATTTTCAGCCATAATGCTATGATTGACTTTTTATTATTGTGTTATTGATGTTATTAGCTAAATCATGCACCGAAGTACCATCCCTTGGTAACGATGATGGCCATGATAACCAGGTTGACCAGGCCGATGGGCATCAGGTAGCGCCACTCCAGAGCGAGCATCTGGTCGATGCGCACGCGGGGGAAGGACCAGCGGATCCAGAAGAAGATGAAGGTGATGAAGAAGGCCTTACCCAGGAACCATACCACGCTGGGGATGTAATCCATGATGGTGTTGAAGCCTTCCCAGCCGGGGATGTGCAGGGGCATCCAGCCGCCCAGGAAGAGCAGCGTGGCGATACCCGAGACGATGAACAGGTTCAGGTACTCGGCCAGGTAGAAGAAGCCGAAGTGGATACCTGAGTACTCGGTGTGGTAACCGGCGGTCAACTCGTGCTCAGCCTCGGGGAGGTCAAACGGGCCGCGGTTGTTCTCGGCGTTGGCGGCGATCATATAAATAATGAACGCGAGGATGGCGGGCAGGTGGCCCTTGAAGATGAACCAACCGTCCTGCTGAGCCTCGACGATGCCCGTAACCGACATGGTGCCGGCCAGGCAGACGATCGTCAGGATAGAGATGCCACAGGACAGCTCGTAGCTGACCATCTGGGCACCACTACGCATAGCGCCGATAAGGGTGTACTTGCTGTTACTGGACCAGCCGGCCAGCAGGATACCCAGCACGCCGATCGACGACACGGCGACGATAAAGAACACGCCGATGTTCATGTCGATGACCTGCAGGCCCTTGCCCCAAGGCAGGCAGGCGAAGGTCAGCATCGAGGCGATCAACACCAGGTAGGGCGCGAGCTTGAAGAGGAACTTGTCGGTGTTCCACAGGGTGATCAGCTCCTTCTGCAGGATCTTGATCACGTCGGCAAACACCTGGAGCAAACCCCATTTACCCACACGCATCGGGCCCAGGCGGCACTGGATCCAACCGCAGACCTTGCGCTCGTAGAAGATGTAGAACATGGCGATGAGCGAATAAGCGACCAGCAGTCCCACGGCCACCAGCACACACTCGATTGTCGTGGTGAGCCATGACGGCATGTAGGTGTTGAGGAACTCATCTAACCATCTCGTGACTATACCGAAGTCAAACATAATTCTTATCTTGTTTTAGTGGTTTTGTTCTGTCTTTATTAACTCGTTGACATCAGCGGTCGATGTCGGGGATGACGAAGTCGAGCGATGCCGTGATGGTGATCAGGTCGGCAATCAGGTTGTCGCGGCACGTCAGGTCCACCACGCCGATGAGGTTGAAGCACGGCGACTGGAAGTGGACGCGCACGGGCTTGGTGTTGCCGTCGCTCTCGATATATACGCCGAAGGCGCCACGGCTGGCCTCGACCTGCTGGTACCAGTGGCCGACGGGCAACTTCATCACCTTGGGCACCTTGGGAGCGCAGTACTCGCCCTGGAGCCCCTCGGCCTCGAGCTTGTCACAGGCCTGGCGCAGGATCTTGATGCACTCTTCCATCTCCTTCATGCGGACCATGTAGCGGTCCATCGAGTCGCCGTTCTTGTAAACGACCTCGTCGAAGTCGAACTCTTTGTACAGCGAGTAGGGGTTGGTCTTGCGCACGTCGCAGTGCCATCCACTGGCGCGGCCCGAGGGACCGGTGATATCATAGGCGATGGCGTCCTCTTTGCTCAGGATGCCCACGCCCGTCATGCGGTTCACAGCGATGACGTTGCCGGTGAAGAGCTTGTGGTATTCCTTGAGGGCCTTCTCGATGACGTCGCACGCGTGGCGCACGTCCTTGACGAAGTCCTCATGCACGTCGGCCACCACGCCGCCGATGGTGCTGTAGCTCATCGACATGCGGGCGCCGCAGGTGCGGTCAAAGATATCGTAGATCAATTCCCTCTCACGGAAACCGTAGAAGAAGGCGGTCGTGGCACCCTGGTCCATCGTTAAGCAGCCGTAGCTCAGCAAGTGGGACGACAGACGCATCAGCTCGTCCATCATCAGGCGGATGAGCTCGGCGCGGCGGGGCACCTCGATGCCGAGGGCCTTCTCGACGCACATGCACATGCAGTGACGGTTGATGTGGGCGGCCATGTAGTCCATGCGCTCGGTGTAGAGGAGCATCTGGGGATAGGTCAGGCTCTCACACATCTTCTCGATGCCGCGGTGGATGTATCCGCTGACGACGTCGATCTTCTTCACCGTCTCGCCGTCGAGGCTGGCACGGTAGCGCATCACACCGTGGGTGGACGGGTGCTGCGGGCCGACGTTGACAACATACTCGTCGTCCTCAAAGACCTTGCCCTCCACCTTCTTGACCTTGCCGTTCTCGTCCTCGACCCAACGGCAGGTGTAGTCCTCGTTGGTCTCGTCCTCGAGACGCAGGGGGTTGCTGGCGGGGTCGTAGTCCTTGCGCAGGGGGTAACCCACCCAGTCGTTGCGCAGGAACATGCGGCGCATGTCGGGGTGACCGATGAAGATGATGCCATAGAAGTCATACACCTCGCGCTCCTGGAAGTTGGCCACGGGCCACAGGTCCACAACGCTGTGCAGCATGGGGTTCTCGCGGTCGGGGGCGGTGACCTTGACGTGCAGCAGCTCGTGGGTGGTGATGTTGGTCAGGTAGTAAACGCAGCCACGGGCGTCGGGCCATTCCATGCCCACAACGGCGTTGAGCACGCGATAGTTCAACTCGTTCTTGAGAGCGCGGGCCAGGTCATGCCATTGTGCGTCGGGCACGGTCACCAGCGGGAATTCGCCGGTAGTATCGACTTGAGCCTGGGGACACAACTTGGTGATTTTGTCTTGTATCTCTGCCATATTGTAATATTTCAATTTTTCGGTTTTCAGTTTTCAGTTTTCAGTTTTCGGTTGAGGGCGGATGCCGCTGGCAACTGGCAACTGATGACTGACAACTATAAAAATCTATTTATTTCTCCTCGGGTGTGTACTGCAGGCCCTCGAGTTTCTCCTTGCGGTTCACGCCGCCAAAGTACTTCTGCACCTTGATCTTGCGCTGCAGCTGCATCAGGGCATAGAAGAATGCCTCGGGACGCGGCGGGCAACCGGGCAGATAGACGTCAACGGGGATGATCTCGTCAACACCCTTGACGACACAGTAGCTGTTCTTGAAAGGACCGCCGCTCACGGTGCACGAACCGCAGGCGATGACATACTTGGGCTCGGCCATCTGCTCATAGAGACGCTTCAGCGCCGGAGCCATGCGATAGTTGATGGTGCCCTGGCACATGATGTAGTCGGCCTGGCGGGGGCTGTTGCGTGCCACCTCAAAGCCGTAGCGCGCCATGTCGTAGCGGGCAGCGCCCAGACACATGAACTCGATGGCACAGCAGCTGGTGCCGAAGCACAACGGCCACAATGAGTTGCTCACACCCCAGTTCATCAACTGGTCCAGCTTGCCCACAATGATGTTGGTGCCGCCGGCGCGCAGTTGCTCTACCAGGTTGTCGATATACTCGTTGTCCTTGAAGTCCTCATGCTTCATCGATTTGATTTTCACTTCCATCTCAACGCTCCTTTCTTCCAGGCATAAGCCAGACCTAAAACGAGAATAACAAGGAAGGTACCCACGGCATAGAGTGCCTGGCCACCGATGTTCTTGCAGATGGTTGCCCACGGGAACAGGAAGACCGTCTCGACGTCAAACATCAGGAACAGGATGGCGAACAGGTAATAGCCCACATGGAACTGGGCCATCGAATCGCCGCGTGTGGGGATACCGCACTCGAAGGGCTCACCCTTCTTCTTGGTGTAGCTGCGCGGGCCGATCAGCCACGCGATAACCAGGGCGCCGACTACCAGCAACACACCGGTCAAGGCCGCTGTAATCGCCATCGTCGTGCTCTGTACTCCGAAAATTGATAAATCCATAAAACGAAGCTTTATTATTGTTTGTTTTAATTTTTGGCAGGTTAATCCATGTAAACGCTTCAAAGCCCCTACTGCACAACAGTTTACGCACACGCGCGTACACCATTATTGCAGTAAAGCCCCGAAAATCGGTGCAAATGTACGAAATATTAATTAAACCGCCAACCTTCAGCCAAGTTTTTTGAAAACTATATGCTCGCGTTGCTCGCAGTTTAGAGTTTAAAGTTTAGAGTTTAGATATGCTCGCGTTGCTCGCAGTTTAAAGTTTAGAGAAGCATCCGCGGTAATGCTCGCGTTGCTCGCAGATTAGTGATTAGTGATTAGTGAAGCTTCCGCGTTGTAGGGCCTCGCCTTGGCGTGGCCGCCCCGCATCAGACAAAAAGCTAACGTAAAGCCGCATTGATGCTCGCGTTTGCTCGCAGTTTAGAGTTAGTGTTTAGAGAGGCCCTACAGTGCGGATGCCATCTAACGCCTATCGTTTTTTTTCCTATTTTTGTTGATAATATTTTGTCTTTTCGGGAAAATATGCTAAATTTGCGAGCGTAAAGTGGTGGACATGTTCCATTGCTGAGCAAGACATACTATTAACAAGACGAAAGCGTTTTGTTTTTGACCTCCTACTGAAATTTCGCCAAAAATTTGCACTGGTCAAAGACAGTTGATAACGCTCCGTTGCTGGTTGATTGGTTTGCCATCCCCCGACCAAGGGAGAGGGCTTGACCATAAGGCCAAGCGTGGGGGATGACTGTTCACTGTGCAAGGGCGTTTGGCGATGCCTCAGTAGGGGTGAGCAGACAAACAAAGTCCCTGCGCTTTTCATTTACCCAACCTTATAAAAGCCTAATTCGGGGGACACAGGAGGCACCAGTTATTATTATGAAAAAATTACTCTTTTTCTTGATGGCGGTCTTCTTGGCCGGAATGCATCTGCAAGCAGCCACCAGTTATGGCTTCAGCGTTGGTGGCGTCAGCGTTACAAGTGACAATTACACCAATGTGACGGGTAGTGATATCAGCGGAACGGTATTTTACAATCCGACAACCAAGTACTTGTTTTTGGAAAATGTCACCATTACCCGCGCGGGTTATGGTATCTACAACGAGAGTTGCTCTGGCTTGACAGTGGTTTTTAAGGGCACGTGTAGCTTAAAAGGCACCAATGCTCCCGCAATTAAGTTAACAGCAAACACTACATTAGAAGCTAACAGCGGCAGCACGGTCAACCTTACAGGTCTGACTAGCAATGGCGAAGGCATCTATATGGAAAACAACATTAACCTTTATTTAAAAGGTCCTGGCTATTTCAAAATAACGTCGGAAGATGCTGATGCAATAACTAGCGGTAATTCTTCGACGAGTAACGTCTATTTCCAAAACAATGCCAAAAGCTACGTATGTTCATATCAAGGTGCTTCTATCAAAAATGGAACTTTCCATTTTGATACGGGAACTATAACAATGTTATATAACACGCCAAATAATAGTCCAGGCTCCGTGATATCCAATTCAACGATAGAATTGTACGGCGCTGAGACGATTAAGAATCGTGTCAATGTTTCAATGATAAATAATTCATTGGTTTATTCTTATAATGGTAACCCAGTTAAAGGTAATGTATTGATCAGCGATCACGCTGACTGGTGGGATACTACTGATGGCGCTTTCTTCAAAATTATAAACTCCAGTGACCATACAGTTGAGGTGACTTATGCAACACCAGAGTACAACTCATATTACAGCGAGCCATATATTAGGGATCGAGTTATGATATATGGTGATAATAATGTTTATTATAACATTATCGGCATCGGTGATTATGCGTTCTATAAATGCACATTCCTGAAATCGCAGGGCTGGATACCAGGCTGGAGTGAAAGTTCGGGTAAAATGAATTTGACTTACATTGGGAGCTATGCATTTGCACAATGCTCAGGGTTGACTTACGTTAGCATCCCATCTTACATTACTAGAGTCGATCGAAATGCGTACGGAGCATGTGATAATGTGAAAAGTGTGGATATACCAAATGGTACGATTGGTGATGCTGCATTTGGTGGATGTTCAAGTATGAAAACCCTAACATTGGGCAGTGGAGTGACCAGCATCGGACAAAATGCTTTTTGGGGATCTTCATCACTGATCATGATTACCAGCAATGCCACTACACCACCGATAATTAATAGCGAAACATTCCCTGACTATAATGTGCCGCTATGGGTGCCCTCGACGGATGTCGCAAATTCGTATTCCATTGCAAACTACTGGAAGAACTTCTATGCTATCATTCCAACGACTGCTGATGTCTTTGATTTTTGTGTGAACGGCATATACTACCACAAGACAAGTACCAACACTGTTGAGGTGAGCTATTCCACCACCAATTACGGAAGCTATCAGCGTTCAGGTTCTGATGATTATATCGAAGTGCCCCCGACGGTGACTTGTAATGGTGTCACCTATAATGTGACTGGCGTTAGGGATAATGCGTTCTGCAACAGTACGGTAGGTGGCGGTATCTTTCTGCCCAATTCAGTAACCTCTATCGGTGCGCGCGCTTTCTACCATTGTAAAACTCCGATTGTTGACCATCGACCTGATCTCACTTATCTAGGAGAGGAGGCATTTGCCTATAGCGAAATCGTATCGGCCAACATCAATATGGCTTCAATACCTAACGACGCTTATAACTATTGTACCCAATTGAGTTCTATTTACTTGGGCGAAAATGTGACCAATATCGGCTCTTACGCATTCTATAGTTGTCCATTGACAACTATTGACTGCTCGTCTCTGGCCACACCACCAACGTGTCAAAGCTCAACATTCGTGTACTATACCGCTAAAGTTATTGTACCCACTCCTGCATCGATTTTGACCTATAAGGCGGCTGATGTCTGGAAGAGATTCACCAATTACCAGAGTCGGCAGTCCTACGACTTCATTTCTGATGGCCTCTACTATGCCATCACCAGCGAGAACACGGTGAGTGTCGTTTCTCACTCCATTACCGGTGACATCACCATCCCCGCCACGGTGACCTATAACGGCACGACGTATAATGTGACGGCTATCGGTGAAAACGCTTTCAATTCGTCTAATCCTGACAACAAGTTGCGTTCTGGTGGAACCACCGATATAACGAGTGTGACGATGCCCACCTCGATTACTTCTATCGGCAATCGTGCCTTCTACTACTGCGAGGGTCTGACCTACATCGTCCTTCCCAGTGGCGTGACCAGCATCGGCGAAAACGCCTTTGAGGATTGCACCGCCCTGGAGTATGTGTTCAGCTATGCCGTCACACCGCCCACGGTCGAGAACACGACCTTCAGCAATCTATATAGTACTGCCAAGCTGGTTGTGCCCAATGACAAGCTGAACACTTATAAGGCTGCTACCTACTGGAAGAACTTCACTAATGTCGAGACCATCAACACGGCCCTGACCAGCGCAGCTAATTATTCGGGCACTAGCATCAGCTTTGCCTCGGATGGCGATTATCCGTGGAGGGCAGAGCACGTTGGAGACCGCACCTATGTCCGCTCGGGCAACAACGGCTATCACTCCACAACCTCGAATATGACTGCTATTGTCAATGTTCCGTCAAATGCCGATAGCGCTACCCTGTCGTTTGACTTCAAGGCGTGGGGTGAAGGCACTGGAACCACTTTTTACGACAAGTGCGTCTTTTCGGTTGACGGCACGGCACAGTTCACCTATGGCGCACGCCAAAACGACTGGGAGAACTATAGCGTTGCTCTCACCCCTGGTGACCACACGCTGACGTGGACCTACATCAAGGACGGCAGCATGAACAAGATAGGCGACTACTTCGCCGTTGACAACGTGAAACTGACAGTTGCTATCACCGAGGCCTACGCCTGCTTCACGCCGTCGAACACGACGCTGACGTTCTACTACGACAACCTGCGCAGCACGCGCACGGGCACGTCCTACTTGCTGAACACGGGCACTACCCAGCCCGGGTGGTATTCAGTTCGTAGTTCTATCACGGGTGTAACGTTCGCCCCGTCATTTGCCAATGCCCGTCCTACGACGACCTACTATTGGTTCCGTGAGATGTCAAACCTCACGTCCATCACGGGTATCTCTTATCTCAAGACCGATAGTGTGACAACCATGGGCCACATGTTCTATGGCTGCTCTGGTTTAACGAGCCTGGACGTGAGCGGCTTTAAGACGACGAATGTGACAAATATGTATGGCATGTTCTATGGTTGCTCTGGTTTGTCGAGCCTGAACGTGAGCAACTTCAATACGGCCAAGGTGACAACTATGAGAGGTATGTTCTATGGCTGCAGTGGTTTGACAAGACTTGATCTGAACAATTTCAATACGGCAAATGTGACAAACATGGGTGACATGTTCACTGGCTGCAACAAATTGACCGCCCTTGACCAGAGGAATTTCAACACGTCGAAAGTGACATACATGGCTTCCATGTTCTCAGGTTGCAACAAGTTGACCACCCTTGACCTGAGGAGTTTTAGTACGTCGAAAGTGACAAATATGAGTTCCATGTTCAATGGCTGCAGTGCGTTGACCACTGTGTATGTCGATAATAGTTGGAGTACGGCAGCCGTTACAACATCAACAAATATGTTTACTGGCTGTACCAGTCTGGTGGGCGGCATGGGAACGACTTACAACGCCAGCCATGTGGATGCTACCTACGCCCATATCGATGGCGGCACGAGCAACCCCGGCTACTTCACCGAGATGATCCTCGAGGCTTACGCAGTGTATACTTCGGCTAATAGGACGCTGACGTTCTACTACGATGGCCAGCGCAATTCGCGTCCAGGAACAAAATACCTCCTGAATATGAGCACTAACGATCCTGGCTGGACAGCAAGCACAGCTAGTAATGTCACTCAGGTAGTGTTTGACCCGTCATTTGCCGACGCCCGTCCCACATCATGCTACAGATGGTTTTATAATATGCAAAACCTCACGGCCATCTCAGGAATGGAATACCTGAACACCTCAGAGGTGACAACCATGGGCAACATGTTCTCTAACTGTCGTCAGCTGACAAGCCTTGATGTGAGTCATTTCAACACGTCGAAGGTGATATCCATGGGCGGTATGTTCTCTAACTGTCGTCAGTTGACAAGCCTTGACTTGAGCAGTTTCAACACGTCAAAGGTTCAACTTATGAACAGTATGTTCAGTAACTGCACCAATCTGACCACTATCTATGCTAGTAGCGAGTGGAGCACAGATGCCGTGACAAGTTCCTCCAATATGTTCTATAGCTGCACTAAGCTGGTTGGCGGCATGGGCACGACCTACAGTAGTAGCCATGTGGATGTTGCCTACGCCCACATCGACGGAGGCACGAGCAACCCGGGCTACTTTACCGATGGGGAATCCTTCATGTTCATTCGTGGCGACGTGGACGGTGACGGCGAGGTGAAGATCATCGATGTATCTGCCCTGATTAACAAATTGCTAATCGACAGTAAAACAAGTGCTGACCGGGCTGACGTGAACCTTGACGGCAAGGTCACCATCGCCGACGTGACTGCCCTGATCAGCTACCTGCTCTCGGGCACTTGGTAAGTTAGGAGTTGGCATCCGCGCTCTTGAGATTAGCGACAACTTAAACAACTCGGCATCCGCGCTCACTCGTTTGGTAGGAGCGCGGATGCTTCATTAAACTCTAAACATTAAACTTTAAACTGCGAGCGCAGCGAGCTTTTTGCGAGCCTCTTGCGAGCAATCAACTTAGCGACTTAGCGTGTGCCCCTACAGCGCGGTAGCCCCTCTAAACTTTAAACTCTAAACTCTAAACTGCGAGCAACGCGAGCATCAACGCGGCTTAGCGTGAGGTTTAGGTCGCGGGAGGGGCGGCCACGCCAAGGCGAGGCCCTACAGCACGGCCGCCATCTAAAATCTAATATCTAGAATCTAATATCTAAAATCTAATCTTCTCCTTAAAAAATGTAGTTAATTTATAAAAAATGTTGTAAAACGGGGTGTTTGGGGTGTTTTGTTTTGGTTTTTCGTAGTTTAGTGCTACCTTTGTTGCATAACATATAGTTTTCAGTTGTCAGTTTTCAGTTGTCAGTAGCATCTGCATTGGATTGAAAATTGGAAACTGAAAATGACAACATGAAGTAAAGATTATGAAAAAGACTTGTAAAGTATTGTTGAGTGTGGTCGCATGTGCGGCTGCGGTATTGCCGTTGCAGGCCCAGGAACAGCCGTTCACCCAGGAGCAGCAGGATGCCGTGCAGCGCATCGTTGCCAGCAAGCTGCCCGAGCTGATGGGCGTGGGTGACCTGAAGGTGCGTTCGGTCACCATTGAGAACGACACCGTTAAGGTTGACGTGAGTGAGAACTTTGGCGATGTGCCGTTCACCCAGGAGGGCATCGAGCAGATGCGTGGAGAGATCCGTGAGGCGCTGGGCGGCGACTATGGTCATAGCCCTGTGCTCATCACCATTATGGGCAACGACATCAATCAGTACTTTGCCGACTATGAGCCCGCCTACAAGCGCAAGCATGCCCCCTTCATCAGCGAACAAGACGCTAACCGCCACTACAAGCATGGCCTGGACGGCAACATCGTGGCGATGTGGCCTAGCCACGGCTGGTACTTCGAGCCCAAGCTCAACCGTTGGGAATGGCAACGTGCCCGCCTGATGCAGACGGTGGAGGACATGTACACCCACAGCTATGTGCTGCCTTTCCTCATCCCGATGCTGGAGAATGCGGGAGCCTATGTGTGGAACGCCCGCGAACGCGACACGCACAACTTCGGCGTCGTGGTTGATAACGACGGCGGTGAGGCGCAGCAGGGCTACAGCGAGCGCAACGGCAAGCAGAAGTGGCAGACTGGCACCGACGGTGGTTTCGCCTTCCTGCGCCCGACTTACAAGGACTTTGAGAATCCCTTTACCGAGGGCTCTTACCGCATGGTATCTGCCGAAAAAGACAAGAAGAAACTCTCGACCGCCTCGTGGGACGTCGATATGCCCGAGGCTGGCGAGTTTGCCCTCTATATTTCCTATAAATCGCTGCCCAACAGTGCCCGCGACGTGACCTATACCGTCAACAGCCAGAGCGGAACGCGCCAGTTCCGTGTCGATCAGACGATGGCTGGCGGTGTGTGGGTCTATCTGGGCACTTTCCCGCTGGCCAAGGGCATGAACAAGGCCGTCGTCGAGGTGTCTAACCTGAGCGACGACAAGGATGCCGTCATCACCGCCGA
Source organism: uncultured Prevotellaceae bacterium (assembly GCA_900318645.1). GTDB lineage: Bacteria > Bacteroidota > Bacteroidia > Bacteroidales > Muribaculaceae > Sodaliphilus. The sequence continues at coordinate 105,182 of ONLH01000002.1, read as the reverse complement.
CGCCATCAAGGTGGGCGGCGGCAAGGGCAACATCGTGCGCCGCGTGGCACTGCCCACCGAGGAGAACCGCCGCCTCGCCGCCGAACAGGAAAATGAGAAATTCCTGGGCAAGGAAGGCGTGGACTACAGCTACATCGGCAGCGGCAATCATCCCTGGTTCCACCTGGGCTCGCGCTACTACCTGCAGTGGGCTGGCTTCCCCGACAGCGTCTATTCCACCTCTCACGGCATCAACGACTATACCGACGACTACCGCAGCCGCGGCGAGTGGGTGAACTACCTGGCCGGAGGCAGCGACGTGCTGCCCCAGCGCGGCGGCCTGAAGGTGCCGGTGGATATCTCCTTCTGCCTGCACACCGATGCTGGCAGCACGCCCGACGACGAGATTGTGGGCACCCTGTTGATCTACTGCACCAATAGCGGCGGCAAGAAGTTCGGCAAGTATGCCAACGGCACCCCTCGCGAACTGTCACGCAAGTACTGCAACCTGCTCTCGAGCGAGATTGTCAAGGACATCCGCGCCAAGTGGGAACCCAACTGGACACGCCGTGGCATGTGGGACAGGAGCTACTATGAGGCGCGAGTGCCCGAGGTGCCCGCCGTGCTCATGGAGTTGCTGTCGCACCAGAACTTTGCCGACATGAAATACGGCCTTGACCCGATGTTCCGTTTCGACGTGAGCCGCGCTATCTATAAAGGCATGTTGAAGTTCATCGCCCAGCGTGACCACCGCTCCTACGTCGTGCAGCCCCTGCCCGTCAAGAACTTTGCCATCAGCAAGAGCGAGAAGGGGCGTTACCTGCTCTACTGGGATCCCACCCACGACGACTTGAGCGACAATGCCGATCCCACGAGCTATATCGTGTGTGAACGCGTGGGCCTGGACGGCGCCTTCAAGGAAATCGCCGTCACCAAGGGCCCGCAGTACAGCGTGACGATTAAAGACAACAAACTGCACTCCTATCGCATCATCGCCATGAACGACGGTGGCCGCAGTTTCCCCAGCGAGATATTGAGCCTGGGCGAGGCAGCAGGCAGTCAGGGCGATGTGCTTGTGGTCAACGGCTTTACCCGCGTGAGCGCTCCCGACTGGTTTGACGGTCCCGAGCGTGCCGGCTTTGACGATAACAAGGACCACGGCGTGCCCTTTATCCAGCAGATTAACTACCTGGGCTCACAGTATGAGTTCCGCCGCGCCATCGAGTGGAAGGATGACGATGCACCGGGCTTCGGCAGCAGCCGCAGTGACCACGAGACGATGAACGTGGCAGGCAACACCTTTGACTATCCCGCCCTGCATGGCCAGGCGCTGATGGATGCCGGCTACTCCTTCGTGTCATGCAGCCAGCAGGCACTGGTAGAGAGCTATAACGCCAATGACTATCGCCTGATGGACCTCATCCTGGGTAAGCAGAAGGAGATTAAGACAGGCAGCGGCCTCAAGCCCACGCGCTTCAAAATCTATACGCCGGGCCTGATGGAGACCCTGCACAGCTTCACCGAGGCTGGCGGCAGCGTGTTCGTGTCGGGTTCCTACGTGGGCAGTGATCTGTGGGACAACGCCGCCGGCAATAATGACGAGGCAGGCAAGGCGTTTGTCAAGAACGTCCTCGGTTTTGAGGGCCTCCATGGCAGAGCTTCGCTCGACGGCACCGTCACCGCCGTTGACAGCCCCGATACCCGTTTGTCGTCGCCCGGATTCTGGCAGTTTGCCAATAAGTTGAACGACAAGACCTATGCCGTAGAGTCGCCCGACGCCATCCGCGCCAGCGACGACTGTGGCTTCACCTGGCTGCGCTACGGTGAGAACGGCCTGCCCGCCGCCATCGCCAGCGACCGCGGCAACTACCGCACCGTGGTGATGGGCTTCCCGCTCGAGACGGTTACCACCTCTCAGGAACGCACCAGCCTGATGACCCGCATCATGGAGTACCTTAAATAGGCTTTAGGTTTTAGGGGCTAGATGTTCTAGATGATCTAGAGGGGCTAGAGAGAAAGAGTCAATAATTATCAACAATATATAAAACAAAAGAATAATTTATGGGAAGAATTAATTGCTTTATTCCGTTTGTGAGCCCCGATCAGGTGGCGCAAACCATTGAGCACCTTAAGAATGAGAAACTGGTGAACAAGATTTACCTGCTCGCCACCGTGGACAAACCCAAACCCGTTGAGGGCTGCGAAATGCTGCCCGTCAATGTGCTCTTCTCGAGTGACACGATGCGCACTATCGCCGAGCATGCCGATGCCGACTATGTGCTGCTGTATACCAAGTATGACACCTTGAAGGTGGGTCCCTTCTCGCTGGAGCGCTTTGCCAAGTTGGGCGACGACACCCAGTCGGGTATGCTCTATGCCGACCACTACAACGTGACCGAGAAGGGCGCCGATAAGGCTCCCGTCATTGACTACCAGATGGGTAGCCTCAGGGACGACTTCGACTTCGGTTCGGTGATGTTCTTCTGTGGCCAGTGCTTCAAGAAGGCCGTCGAGGCTATGAAGGCCAACTATGAATTTGCCGGCCTGTATGACCTGCGCCTCAAGTTGTCGCAGTTTGCCGCTATCACCCACATCAACGAGTTCCTCTATAGCGACGTCGAGCTGGATACCCGCAAGAGCGGCGAGAAGAACTTTGACTACGTTGACCCGCGCAACCGCGGCCGCCAGATCGAGATGGAAAAAGCCTGCACCGAACACCTCAAGGAAATCGGCGGCTATCTGTCACCCACACGCGAGGAGAATGGCGAGCAAGTGCCCAACTTCCGCCACATCGAGTTTGACCAAGGCGACTTTGAGGTCGAGGCAACGGTGATGATTCCCGTGCGCAACCGCATCCGCACCATCCGCGACGCCATCGACTCGGTACTCAAGCAGGAGTGTAACTTCAAGTTCAACCTGATGGTGGTAGACAACTTCTCTACCGATGGCACCCGCGAGGCGATTGCCGAGTACAACGACCCGCGCCTGATCCACATCATCGCCGACTTCTATGACATGGGCATCGGCGGTTACTGGAACCTGGCCGCCCATCGCCAGAACGTCGGCAAGTTCATCGTGCAGCTCGACAGCGACGACATGTACAAGGATGAGCACACGCTGCAGACGATGGTGGACGCCTTCTACGAGCAGAATGTGGCCATGGTTGTTGGTACCTATCAGATGACCGATATCCATCTCAATCCCATTCCTCCCGGCATCATCCACCACAGGGAGTGGACGCCCAGCAACGGCCGCAACAATGCCCTGCGCATCAACGGTCTTGGAGCTCCGCGCGCCTTCTATACCCCCGTGCTGCGTGAAGTAAAACTGCCCAACACCAGCTATGGTGAGGACTATGCCCTGGGCTTGAACATCTCGCGCTATTACCAGATCGGTCGTGTGTATGATCCCGTCTATCTGTGCCGCCGTTGGGACGACAACAGCGACGCGTCGCTCGACGTGGAGAAGGTGAACCGCAACAATTTGTACAAGGACCGCATCCGCACCTGGGAACTCCAGGCCCGCATCGCCCTTAACAAGAAGAATCAATAGTTTTCTAGATGATCTAGATGATCTAGAATCTCTAGAATCTCTAGATCATCTAGAGCCTCTAGACCGAATAAAGATCATGGATTATAGCAGAGTGATAGATCGACTCATTGCACGGCAACTGCGTGACTGGGATGTGGCTGGCGCCAACTATGCGTCGCTGGCCAGTGCCATTACACGCACGTTACACGTGGGCGAGGCGACCATTGTGCTGCAATTCAATCCCGAGCGGCGTCGCTCGTCGGCTGCCGCCATTGACAAGAATTCGCTGGCACAACGCGAGTGCTTCCTGTGCCGCGAGCACCAACCCACCAAGCAAAAGACCGTGCTGTGGGGTGACCACTACAAGATACAGCTCAATCCTTATCCCATCTTCTCGCGTCACCTCACGATAGCCGACCTGCACCATGAACCCCAGCGCATTGCGGGCAGGGTGGGGGATATGCTGCTGCTGGCTAGGGCATTGCCCGACTTTGTGACTTTCTACAACGGGCCACAGTGTGGCGCATCGGCTCCCGATCATGCCCATTTCCAGGCAGGAGCTAAGGGCGAGATGCCATTGTGTGACGAGTTGCCTCATGCCACGACCCACTTGTTGGCCGACGGTGACGAGGGCTTTATCGGCTATGTCGATATGCTGGGACGCAGCCTTTTCACCATCGAGACCTCGACCCAGCGTGCCGCTGAGCGTTATGCCCTGCGACTGCTGGACTTGCTGCCTGTCCCTGAGGATGCCGGCGAGCCGATGGTCAATGTGTTGTGCTGGTGGAGCACGGCTTATCGCATGTGGCGAATGGTCGTGTTCCCTCGCCGCAAGCATCGCCCTGCTTGCTACGGCGAGAGAGAAGGCCAGTTACTGCTCAGCCCCGGTGCCGTCGATATGGGCGGCTTGTGGGCCGTTCCCGAGTTCAAGGACTTTGATGCCCTTACCCCCGAGACCATCCAGGCCCTCTATGATGAACTGTGCCTGTCCCGCAAGGACCTGTCACCCGTAATCAACGGTTTCACCCAGCATTGGGAAGACATCCAGCCCATTTAACGTAAAAAAGGGACGGTTCTTTTGATGTAATTTTTGACTTCAATAGTAAACGATAACGATATGGACGAGAATAAGATACCGCAAGTGAGGGTGGGCATCATGAATGAGCCGCAAGTGGAGTTCGTGCTCAATGGTGACTACCGAGTGAATGGTACTGCTTGTAGCGGTGGGCAGGTGGCCCGCTGTGTAGATGGGCAGGTAGAGTGGTGTGGCCAGCGTTATGGCGAACTGCTGTTTGAGCCTGTTGATGCCGAGAAAGCCTCTTTTACGCTCAAGGCGGTGACCATCGGTGTGAGTTTCCACTGGAAACGACAGGAGGACCAGACGTTTAAGGGCGCGCTGCACCTCATCGTCGAGGATGGCAAACTCACGCCCGTCAACGTGCTGAGCGTTGAGGATTACCTGTTGAGCGTCATCTCGAGTGAGATGAGCGCCGACGCGTCACTCGAACTGCTGAAGGCCCATGCGGTCATTTCCCGTAGCTGGCTGTTGGCACAAATTCATACCGAGGAGACCGTCAAGCCCATCGAGCGCAACCCCGATGCTCCCGGTGAGATGATGGATACCCCCGAGGAACTCGTCAAGTGGTGGGACCGCGACGACCACGTGAACTTCGACGTGTGTGCCGACGACCACTGCCAGCGCTACCAGGGCATCACCCGCGCCACGACCGAAAAAGTGGAGCAGGCTATCCGTGCCACATGGGGCCAGGTGCTCATGCACGGAGGTGCGCTGTGTGACGCGCGCTTCAGTAAGTCCTGTGGTGGCGTGATGGAGGAGTTTGAAAACTGTTGGGAACCACATCACCACGACTACCTGGAGGCACGACGTGACGGCAAGAATGAGGAGGACTTCCCCGACTTGACCCGCGAGGATAACGCTGCCGAGTGGATCTTGTCAAGTCCCAGCGCCTTCTGCAACACCACCGACCCCGAGATTCTCTCCCAGGTCCTCAATGACTATGACCAGGAGACCAAGGACTTCTATCGCTGGAAGGTGGAATATGCCCAAGACGAACTTGCCAAGCTGATTCATGAGCGAACGGGCATTGACTATGGCCGCATTCGCGACTTGCAACCCGTGGCGCGTGGCACCAGCGGTAGGTTATACCGCCTGCGCATTGTGGGCGAGAAATGCGAGCGCATCATCGGCAAGGAATTGACGATCCGCTATGCCCTGTCGCCCTCATGCCTGTATAGCTCGGCCTTCGTCGTCGAGAAACACGACATCGGAGAGGATGGCTATCCCGCCAAGTTTGTCCTGCGTGGAGCAGGGTGGGGCCACGGCGTCGGCCTGTGCCAGATCGGTGCTGCCGTGATGGGTGCTAAGGGCTATGACTACAAGCAGATATTGCTGCACTACTTCGTTGGAGCTTCAATCGAGAAGAGATATTAACGACCTTAAAGTCCCTAAGGTCCTTAACGACACCATAAGATTTAAACTTTAAAAACTAAATATAGAAATGAAAGAAGTTCAGATTGAATCCAAAAGGAGGACGCCATGGTTGTGGATTCCGACGCTCTATTTTGCCGAGGGTATCCCTTACTTTGTCGTGAACAACATCTCGGTGCTGATGCTGGCCAAGATGGGTGTACCTAACGGACAGATGGCACTGTTCACCAGCTTGTTGTATCTGCCGTGGACGATCAAGCCCTTCTGGAGCCCGTTTGTGGACATTATCCGCACCAAGCGGTGGTGGACCATCTCGATGCAGGTGCTCATGAGTATCGCATTTATCCTGCTCACGCTGACGATGCCTCGTCCTGATGCTGCCACGATTGCGTCGGGTCAGACCCCTATCAGCATGTTCACCATTACGCTGATTCTGTTTGTAATCACCGCCTTTGCCTCGGCGACGCATGACATTGCTGCCGATGGCTTCTACATGCTGGCGCTGCGTCAGAACGAACAAGCCGCCTTTGTGGGCATCCGTAGCACGTTCTATCGCTTGTCGTCTATCTTCGGCCAGGGTGTGCTGGTGGCCATCGCCGGTGCCATTGAGTTGAAGAATGGTAATATCCCCATGTCGTGGATGATTACAATGGCAGTCGCCGCGGTGCTGTTCAGCGTCGTCACGCTGTACCACACCTTTGCTATTCCTAGGGTGAAGAGCGATGCCTCGACTCTGAAGGACGAGAAACCCACCGTTGGTGCCATCTTTAATGAGTTCGGTCGCACATTTGTGACCTACTTTACCAAGCCTTACGTGTGGTTGGCCATTGTCTTCATGCTGTTGTACCGCTTGCCCGAGGCTTTCCTCATCAAGATGTGTACCCCCTTCCTGGTTGCCAGCAAGGACGTTGGCGGTTTGGGCCTCTCGACAGCCGAGGTGGGCATTGTCTATGGCACAATCGGTGTGCTGGCGTTGACCATCGGCGGTATCTTGGGCGGACTGTTTGCTGCCAAGGTGGGCTTGAAGAAATCATTGTGGTGGATGGCAGCTTGCATGACTCTGCCCTGTGCAACCTTTGTCTATCTGGCTGTCGGTCAGCCGACTAATCTGGTGGCTATTTCCACCGCCATTGCCATTGAGCAATTCGGCTACGGCTTCGGTTTCACAGCCTACATGTTGTACATGATGTACTTCAGCGAGGGCGAATTCAAGACGTCTCACTATGCCATCTGCACTGCTTTCATGGCCTTGAGTATGATGATTCCGGGCATGTTTGCAGGCTATATCCAGGAGGCTATCGGCTATGCCAACTTCTTCTGGATGGTCATGGTGTGCTGTATCGCCACGCTGGTCGTTACGTACCTTGTCGATCGTCGCGTCGACCCCAACTACGGCAAGAAAAACGATACCGAGAATTGATTTTAAACGCGAATTTCACGAATTTCATAATTAATTAGCACAATTCGTGTAATTCGCTTAATTCGCGAGATTCGCATTAAAAGAAAGAATGATGAAGAAGATATTGATTTTGATAGCGTGTGTGATGGTGGTGATGACGGCAGGTGCGGTTGGTCGCAGGGTTGTCAAGCCGGGTATCGAGGTGCTGCGTGACGGTGGCTTTGCCCAGTTGCAGGGCAAGCGTGTGGGTCTGGTGACCAATCCCAGTGGCATTGATAACAACCTGAAGAGTACCGTTGATATCCTCAACGAGGCACCTGGCGTACAGCTTGTGGCACTGTTTGGTCCCGAGCACGGCGTGCGTGGCAATGCCCATGCGGGCGATGCCGTTGGCGACGCTGTGGATCCGCTGACGGGCATCAAGATGTACTCGCTCTTCGGTAAGACCCATGAGCCGACCGCCGAGATGCTCAAGGACATCGACGTGCTGGTCTATGACATCCAGGACGTGGGTTGCCGCAGTTACACCTTCTATGCCACAATGGGCGTGTGCATGGAAGCCTGCGCCAAGCATGGCACCGAGTTCATGGTGCTTGACCGTCCTAATCCGCTGGGAGGCAACAAGGTCGAAGGCAACCTTGTCGAGGACGGCTATTACTCATTCGTGAGCAAGTATCCCATCCCCTACATCTATGGTCTGACTCCTGGCGAACTGGCCACATTCCTCAACGAGGAGGGCATCATCGCAGAGCGTTCCAAGACGGGTCATGGGTGTAAACTCACCGTCATCCCGATGGAGGGCTGGACGCGCAGGATGAAGTTCCGTGACACAGGCATGCCTTGGGTGCTGCCTTCACCGCAGATTCCCACGCCCGAGAGTGCCTTTTTCTATCCCGTGTCGGGCATTCTGGGCGAATTGTACATCTTCAACACCGGTATTGGCTATACACTGCCGTTCCAGACCTTTGCTGCCTCATGGATCAACGCCGACTCCCTGGCCATGAAGATGAACGAGCTGAACTTGCCTGGTATGCATTTCAGGCCCATCAACTACAAGCCGTTCTTCGCCTTGAGTGTAGCGGTGGACAAGTCACTGCAGGAGGTGCATGGCGTACAGACTTATATTACTGACCCTGATGCTGCCAACCTGTGCCTGACGCAGTTCTACTTCCTGCAAGTCATTCACGAGATGTATCCCCAGGTGGAACTGTTCGAGCAGAATCCCAAGCGTTATGCCATGTTCGACAAAGTGTGCGGCAGCAAGGAGATACGCGAGCGATTTATCAAGCGTTACCGTGTCGAGGATATCGCCGATTATTGGAACAAGGACGCCGAGGCATTCCGCGAGCGCTGCAAGCAGTATTACCTCTATCCTAACCACAGGATGGGAATGGATAAGTTTAAACAACAGAAACCCAAAAAAGACTAATCCGATATGAGCAAAGAGAATAAACGATTGCTCTCACTCGACATCCTGCGTGGTATCACCATTGCTGGCATGTTGCTGGTGAATAATCCCGGTACGTGGAGCTACATTTATAAGCCGCTGGAGCACGCCGACTGGATCGGCTTATCGCCGACGGACCTGGTGTTCCCGTTCTTTGTTTTCTGCATGGGCGTGTCGATGGCCTTCTCACTGAAGAAGTTCAATTACAAGATGTCGGGCCCGCTGATGTGGAAGATCGTGCGCCGCGCTGTGGTCCTCTTCCTGATTGGCTGGCTGGTACAGTGGTTCGGACACTTGGTGCGCGGCTTGTGCAAGGGTGACCCTTTCAGTGAGGCAGTCAACAACTTGGCCACACTGCGTTACCTGGGTGTATTCCAGCGACTGGCGCTGACCTATTTCTTCGGGTCGCTGTGTGTGGTGCTGTTTAAGCGCAAGTTCATCCCGTGGCTCATAGGCATTATTCTGGTACTGTATGCTTTGATTTTGGGCTTGGGCAACGGTTATGACTTCTCGCTTGACAATATCATTGCACGCATTGACAACAGCGTACTTGGCACCGATCACATGTATCACGAGTGGGCCTACGGCGAGCAGATCTCATTTGACCCTGAGGGCGTCCTGAGCACTCTGCCGTGTATAGCCCATGTGCTCATCGGCTATCTGGTGGGCCGCATGATCCTCAGTGTCCACAACAATACCGAGCGTGTCACCACCATGCTGTTGTGGGGCACGGTGCTGGTACTGTCAGGCTGGCTCTTGCAATATGGCATCCCCTGCGGCAAGAAGATGTGGTCCTCGACGTTTGTGATGATCACCTGCGGCATGGCGATGTGCATCCAGGCGATGCTCATCCACTTTGTGGACATCAAGGGCAAGAAGGGCGGCTGGACGCGTTTCTTTGAGTCCTTCGGCGTTAATCCGCTGGCACTCTATCTGTTGGGCACCATCCTCGCCATTCTGTTTGGAGCCATTCCCGTTGGCCACGATGCCGAGGGCGGCAACATCACGATTCACAGCGCGGTATATAACTTCTTCACGACCTTCTGCAACGAGTACACGGCATCGGCATTGTATGCCATCTGCTTCGTACTGCTCAACTGGGTGGTGGGCCACGTGCTGTACAAGAAGAAAATATTTATCAAGATATAGAAACTATAGAGGCTATAGATACTATAGATTGGATGATTAATAACTTAAAAACCAATATATTATGATGATTCTGATTGCTGATTGCGGGTCCACCAAGATTAACTGGACACTGCTGAACGGAAAAGAAAAGGTAGCTCAGATTTTCACTACCGGCATGAATGCCCTCCTGCTCACTGAGGAGGAAATGAAGGAACAGATCAAGCGTGAGCTGATGCCGCACCTCACCAACTACAAGGTTGACGAGATCCACTACTATGGTGCTGGCATCATCTCGGACGAAATCAAGCAGCAGGTGGTCAATGCCCTGCGTGCCAACCTGCCCAGTGCGGGTAGGGTGGAGGTAGCTAGTGACCTGCTTGCCGCTGCACGTGCAGTGTGTGGCCGTGAACCCGGTATCGCCTGCATCTTGGGCACGGGCAGCAACTCGTGCTACTATGATGGCGAGAAAGTGGTGATGAATGTGTCGCCGCTGGGCTATATCCTGGGTGATGAGGGCAGTGGTGCTGTGCTGGGCAAACTGCTCGTGGGCGATGTGCTGAAAAAGCAGTTGCCGGAACACCTGTGTGACAAATTCATGAAAGAGTATAACCTGGACTACACGACCATCATCACGTCGGTCTATCGCAAGCCTGCCGCCAACCGCTTCCTGGCGCAGTTCGCCCCCTTCCTGGAGCACAACATCGAGGAACCGGCTATCCATGACATCGTGCTGCGTTCGTTTACCGACTTCTTCAAGCGCAATGTCGCCAGCTATCCTGACTACAAGAAACTGCCTTGCAACTTCGTGGGTTCTATTGCCTACTGTGAGCGGGCTGTCCTGCAGGAGGCTGCCGAGGCGCTGGGCATCACCATCGGTACGATCATCAAGGACCCGATGGAGGGCCTGGTGAAGTACCACTCGGCTGAGGCCTGATAGGGGTGTAGGGCCTCGCCTTGGCGTGGCCGTAATAAAGTGTTATGCCGATGGGCATGACTGTTGTTGAATATAAAGTTTGATACGATTATGGCTTTTGTGAAAATCAGCGAACAAGAGTCGCTATATAATGACCTGGAAAAGAAGTCGGTGCATGAACTGCTGACCGATATGAACCAGGAGGACCATAAGGTAGCCGATGCGGTGCAACTGGCGATACCTCAAATCGAGCGCCTTGTCATTGGTATTGTTGAACGCATGAAGAAGGGTGGTCGCATCTTCTATATGGGTGCGGGCACCAGCGGGCGCCTGGGTGTGCTGGACGCCAGCGAGATTCCGCCCACTTTCGGCATGTCGCCAGGATGGATTATCGGTATCATCGCTGGTGGTGACACCGCCCTGCGCAATGCCGTAGAGAATGCCGAGGACGATACCGCCCAGGGATGGAAAGACCTGCTGGAGTACAAGGTGACGCCGCTTGACACGGTCATCGGCATCGCAGCGAGCGGCACGACGCCCTATGTCATCGGTGCCCTGCGCGATGCGCGAGCCTACGGGTGTCTGACCGCCGCCATCACTAGCAATCCCGATGCTCCCGTGAGCGAGGCTGCCGAGATTGCCATCGAGATGATTGTCGGCCCCGAGTTTGTCACGGGCAGCTCGCGCTTGAAGAGCGGCACGGGTCAGAAGCTCATCTGCAACATGATCTCGACCAGTGTGATGATACAGATGGGTCGCGTCAAGGGCAACAAGATGGTGAACATGCAACTCACCAACCAGAAACTCGTGGACCGCGGCACACGTTGGCTTGTCGAGGAGCTCAAGCTCCCCTATGATGACGCTAAGCGCCTGCTCCTGCTCCACGGCTCGGTAAAAAAGGCCATTGACGCCTACCGCAACGCGTAAATGTCAAGAATGGTGCGATGCCATCGCACCACAGTAACTCAGGAATAATGAAAAGAATAGCATTAATGGCCGTGGTGGCACTCATGTGCCTCACGGCCGTGGCTCAGGCCAATCAGGATCCGTATTATGCCCGGCGGGCAACGCTCTTTGACGAGTTGCCCATCGGCAAGAAGGACATCGTCATGCTGGGCAACAGCCTGACCGACGGCTGCGAGTTCAACGAGCTGTTGGGCAACCGGCACATCAAGAACCGCGGCATCGTGGGTGACATCGTGCAAGGTATGATCGACCGCATCGGCCCCATCATCAAGGGACAACCTAAGAAATTGTTCATCATGTGCGGCGTCAATGACATCTCTCATGACGTGAGTGCCGACAGCATCGCCCGTGCGACCGAGAAGCTTATCGTCATGGTCAAGCAAGGCTCCCCCAGGACCAAGATTTACCTGCAGGGCCTGCTGCCATTCAACAACGACGTGCGCGAGTGGAAACTGCTCAAGGGCCGTGACCACGTTGTCGTCGAGGCCAATGCGCTGCTCGAGCAAGTCGCTCGTCGCCAGGGAGTGACATGGATCAACCTGTACCCGCTGTTCGCCGACGAGAAGGGTCACCTGCGTGCCGAGTTGACCAACGACGGCCTCCATCTGATGGGCGCTGGCTACCTCATCTGGCGCGACGCCATCCGCCCCTATATCAAGTAGGTTCTTCTCCATAAGTTTACCTGTTGCAATACCCGATAGAAGGTATTGCTACAGGTTTTTTGTACTTATGATGGTGAGGCTGCAAAATCAGCTTTTCAATCATTTTACGAAGTAAAAATTGCACATGTCATTAAAAAAAACTAATTTTGCCATTTAATATGGGCTTCAACTCCGCTTTGGGTAGACTCATGGCAGAGACGCCCGTTGATTACATACTACAGGTAAATCGCTGATAATGACTACTGTGATAGTGTCGCCAGCATTGCCCGCTCTCCATTCGTTCACTGCATCCCACCCTGGGAATACGGTGACCCTCGTTATTGTCTTTAAACTGTTGCGGCGCTTGAGCGCTTGCGACATCTAACAGTCTTATGAAAAAATGGACAAGAACTTTATTACAGTGACATCACCGCTGCTGCCCGACCTCGACGAGTTCCACGAGATGCTGCGCGAGATCTGGGACCGCAAGTGGGTGACCAACAACGGCGATTTCCACAAAAGGTTTGAAGCCGCCCTGTGTGAGTACCTCAAGGTGCCCTACATCAGCGTGTTTACTAACGGCACTCTGCCGCTGATTACCGCCCTGCAGGCGCTGAACATCAGCGGCGAGGTCATCACCACGCCCTATAGCTTCGTGGCAACGACTCACTCGCTGTGGTGGAACGGCATCAAGCCCGTGTTTGTTGATATTGACCCGGCGACGGGCGGTATTGATCCCGACAGAATCGAGTCGGCCATCACGCCGCGCACCACAGCCATCATGCCCGTCCATGTGTATGGCAAGCCTTGCCGCACCCGGGAAATCCAAGAGATTGCCGACAAATATGGCCTGCGCGTCATCTATGATGCCGCCCATGCCTTTGGCATTGAGGTGGACGGCAAGAGCATCCTCACCGAGGGCGACATGTCCACGCTGAGTTTCCATGGCACCAAGGTCTTCGGCACTACCGAGGGCGGTGCCCTTGTCGTGCAAGACGAGAAGACCAAGAAACGCATCGACTATCTCAAGAACTTCGGCTTTGCCGGCGAGACCGAGGTCGTTGCCCCGGGCATCAACGGCAAGATGGACGAGATGCGCGCCGCCTTCGGCCTGCTCAACCTGCAGCAGGTGGATGCCGCAATCGAGGCGCGCCACCAGGTCGCCATCCGTTACCGTGAAGCCCTGCGCCCCATCGAGGGCATCGACTTCTGGGACGACATGCCCGGTGTGCGCCACAACTACGGCTACTTCCCCATCTTCGTCGATGCCGGGAAATATGGCATGACGCGCGACGAGCTCTACTTCAAGCTGCGTGAGCACGGCATCCTTGCCCGCCGTTATTTCTATCCGCTCATCAGCGACTTCTCCACCTATCGCGGCCTGCCCAGCGCCACCCGCGAGAACCTGCCCAACGCCACCCGCATGGCCGACACCGTCATCTGCCTCCCCATCCATCACGAACTCACCCCCACCGACCAACAACGCGTCCTCGACGTGGTCATGAAAAAAAGATAATCCCCTATGGCTGAAGGATCAAAGAAGAAACTGATGCTCCTGGGCGGCTTGCGCTACCTGTTGCCCGTCATTGAGGCGGCTCATCGACATGGCATCCATGTCATCACGGTGGACTACTTGCCCAGCAACATCGCGCACAAGTACAGCGACGAGTACCACAACGTGAGCATCATCGACAAGGAGGCGGTGCTCAAGTTGGCGCAGGAACTGCAGATTGACGGCATCATGTCATTTGCCGTGGATCCAGGTGTGGTGGCTGCCGCCTATACTGCCGAGAAGATGGGCCTCCCGTTCCAGTGCAGCTATGAGGCTGCCTGCATCCTGCAGGATAAATCCCGTTTCCGCAAATTCCTTGCCGACAACGGTTTCAACGTGCCCAATGCACGCGGCTACAGCGAGGGTGACGATGCCCTCAACGACGTTGACTACTTCAACTGGCCCGTCATCGTCAAACCCGTTGACAGTGCCGGCAGCAAGGGCGTCACCCGCGTTGATGACCCCGCCAACCTGCCCGCCGCCATCGCCCACGCCCTCGACTGCTCCCCCTCCCGCCACTTCATCATCGAGGACTTCCTGGAGAAGGTCGGTCCCTCATCTGATACAGATAGCTTTTCAGTTGATGGAGATTTGGTCTTCTGCACCTTCAACAATCAATATTTTGATGAAGATGCAGAGAATGAATACACTCCTGCAGCTTATAGCTGGCCATCATCAATGCCACAGCAAGTTCAGGGTGAGTTGCGTTCTGAATTACAGCGATTGATGTCTCTGTTGAATATGAGAACGGGGCTTTACAACATCGAAACACGCCTCTGCACCAATGGCAAAGCCTACATAATGGAAGTTTCGCCCCGTGCTGGTGGAAACCGCCTTATTGAGATGTTGAAGTATGTTACTGGTGAGGATATTGTTGAAAGAGCTACGCTGGCTGCCGTTGGTGAGTCGTTTAAACCCATACCCTCTGGTATTGACCGCGGCAAACAATGCATCGTAGAGATTATCCTCCATGCCAATGAATCTGGAATATTCTCACAACTTAATATTTCAGAAGAACTAAGAAAGATTGTTGTCGAGGAGGACTTATGGATTAAGCCAGGCACGAAGGTAGAAACCTTCACTGGTGCAAATATGGCAATCGGCACACTAGCCTTGAAGGCTGACCCACAAGATGTATCACGTGTTCTCAACTTGGCAAAAAAAGGCGTCAAAGTTGTCGTCTCATGATTACCAGACAAGAAGCCATCGGCGGATACTTTGAGCTAGAGATGTCGCATCGCGGCAGTTATCACTCCGCAGCTCTTGCTTTGAACACAGGCCGCAATTGCCTGGAGTACATCTTACTTGCTCGACACTATCATCGCGTTTATCTTCCCTATTACGGTTGTGATGTGCTTCTTGAGCCATTTAACAAACTAGATATAGAATACCATTTTTACCACATCAACAAGAATCTTGAGTTAGATGATCCAATCGCTCTGTCTGATGGTGAAGCACTCCTCTATATCAACTACTTTGGCCTCAAGCAGGACTACGTCGTATCCTTAGCTGAGAAATGTGGTGAAAGGCTGATAGTGGACAACACTCAAGCTTTCTATGCTTTGCCCTTGTCGGGCATTGATACATTTTACAGCTGCCGCAAGTTCTTCGGTGTAGCCGATGGTGCTTATGTCTATTGTGACAAGAGGCTGGACATGGAATTAGAGCAAGATCACTCATGGGATAGAATGACTCATCTGCTAAAACGGATTGATGTTTCTACTGAGGCGGCATACGTCGATTTCTGTGAACATGAGGAGCAATTGAAGGGTAATCCTATTATGATGATGTCGCCTTTGACCCATCGCATGATGGAATCCATTGATTACCAACAAGTAGCTTCTCGTCGTCAGGAGAATTACAACATACTGGACAAGGCGTTAAGGGATAAAAATGGCATCTTCTTGCCATTGGCTGATGATGCCGTTCCTATGGTCTATCCCTTTTTGACCACTGATGCTGGCTTGAGACAACGCTTAATCGACCACAGAATCTATGTGGCACAATACTGGCCGAATGTGCTGGAATGGAGCAGTGAGGATTATGATGATTACCAACTGACAAAGAATCTTCTTCCTCTACCTGTTGATCAACGTTATGACGAGGAGGATATGTCAAGTATCCTGGCATTGATATGAAAGATTTGATTATCGTAGGAGCAGGAGGTTTCGGTCGTGAAGCCTTAACTTTGGCAAAGACATTAAATAGTATTGAACCCAGATGGAATATCAAGGGTTTTCTAAGTGACATTCCCGATACCTTGGACGGAATCAAATGCAGCCATAGTATCATCGGTACGATTGTGGATTGGCAACCATCTGAAAACGAAGTTTTTGTGATGGGGATCTCTTCACCAGCCGGCAAGGAGAAAGTGGCAAATGTCCTCAAACCTAAGGGCGCAGTATTTGAGACCTTGATTCATCCCTACGCTTTGATCAGTGAGAATGTGGAAATCGGCGAAGGCTGTGTTATCGCTGGACGTTCATCGATAGGAACGTGTACTGTACTTGGTGATTTCGTGCATTTGGCTGGTTCAATGGTAGGAGAAGATGCAGTCATTGGTGATTACTCCACTGTTACGGGTTATGCTAACATCACTAATGCTCATTTGGGAAAGAGAGTCTTTGTCGGTAGCCATGCTGTGATTTTGAACAAGCGTAAGATTGGCGACGATGCCTACATTTGTGCCGGTAGTATCGTTTTTAATAATGTTAAGCCTGGCATCAAGGTTTTTGGTAACCCGGCTAAAAGATTTGACCTGTAATAATGCTTGTTAATCCTTTTTCGCTGGAGGGGCGGACAGTCCTCGTGACTGGAGCGTCGTCGGGAATCGGTCGCACAACGGCTATCGAATGTTCCCAGATGGGGGCGAATGTCATTATTACCGGTCGTGACCAGACGCGTCTTGATGAAGTGTTCAGCGAACTGGAGGGCGAAGGTCATCAGGCCGTCATCGCCGACTTGACGCAAGAGGAGCAGCTCCAAGGCCTTCTTGAACAGTTGCCCGTGGTTGACGGCGTCGTCTTGTGTGCTGGCCAGGGAACTGTCGTTCCGTTTAAGATGGCCGACCGCAAGAAGCAGAACCCGATTTTTGAGATCAATTATTTTGCTCCGGTCGAGTTGTTGCGTCAGCTGTTGAAAAAGAAGAAACTGGCTAATGGCGCATCGGTTGTATTTGTCTCTTCGATCGGTGGTGTGGATTCCATTACCATCGGTAACAGCATCTATGGTGCTTCCAAGGCTGCACTGAACTCTGCCATGCGCTTCTGTGCACTGGAATTGGCTCCTAAAAAAATCCGCGTCAACAGCGTTTGCCCGGGAATGGTGAATACTAAACTGATTAAGGGCGGTGCAGTCAGTGAGGAACAGCATCAGGCTGATATGCAGAAGTATCCGTTGAAAAGATATGGCGAGCCCGAGGATGTTGCCAACGGCATCATCTACCTGTTGTCGAATGCTTCCTCATGGGTGACTGGGCACTCGTTGGTCATCGATGGAGGATACACGTTATAAGTTTTGCTAAGAAATGGCATTTTTTGAGTATAAAAATATCAAGGTGGCAGGTGTGGCCTGCGCTGTGCCTCGCAATGAGGTGAAATCCGAGTCCTACAAACCGGTCTTCGGTGACGAAGAGGTGGACAAGTTCATGGCGATGACGGGAGTGAGGGCTTCACGTCGCACTCAAGAGCATCAGACGTGTTCAGACTTGGGCTATCGTGCCGCTAAGGAACTGCTGGCCCACAAGGGCATCAAGCCTGAGGAAATCGGCGTATTGATCTTTTCCTCTCACAGCCCCGATTATCGTCGGCCCTCGACGGCGTTTGTCCTTCAGTACCGCTTGGGCATCCCCGAGGAGGCTGTCTGCTATGACATCAGCTTGGGCTGCTCGTCGTTGGTCGTGGGCATGCAGACGATGGCGTCCATCCTCAATACCAGTGACATGAAGTATGGCTTGCTGTTCGTGGGCGACACGGCGGGCAAGTCGGTGAACGGCAATGACCGCAGTTCGGCCATGCTCTTCGGCGAGGCTGGTGCGGTGATGCTGTTGGAGAAGACCGATGACCCTGCTGACCAAGTCAAGGCGCTCATCCGCAGTGATGGTACGGGCTTCAAGTACATGATCATTCCTGGTGGCGGTTACCGCAACCTGCATGCCAGCGAGGAGCCCCAGATGTGTGCCGATGGCAATGAGCGTTCGTTGATGAACTCGTTTATCCAGGGCACCTCGGTATTCACGTTCACCATCTTTGACGTGCCTCGCCTCGTCAAGGATTTCTGGGCGAAGACAGGCACGGTCCCCCAGGACTACGACTGTTATGCCTTCCATCAGGCGAATCTGTATATCCTGAAGCAAATCGCCAAAAAGGCCAAAATTCCTTTTGACAAGATGCCCATTACGCTCGACCGCTACGGCAACACGTCGGGCGCATCGGCTATCGTGTCGCTGTGCGACGTCTATGGCAGCAATGCCGAGGACAAGGTCATTAAGGTGATGGCGTGCGGCTTCGGCATCGGCATCTCGTTGGGTGCGACCTCGTTTGAAATCAACACGGCCGACATCCTGCCCATCATGGAGGATGACGAGATCTTTACCGAGGGCCTGATCACCTATCCCAACCAACTCTACGAGAAAAAGTGAGATATTCAAGTTCAGTGAATTTCAGAACTTGGCGTTTTAATTAAAGATCTGACACTTAAGGCCTAGTGCCAATACAATAGTGATTTACAACGTTCTTTCCTATCTTGACGATTCTGCACGCCGATTCCCTGACAAGGTGGCGCTGGCCGATGACAAGAGTGCTGTTACCTTTGCCCAGTGGCAATCGATGGCGCAGGGCATAGGCACCCTCATTGCACGTCTCACCTCGGGTGCTATGCGGCGGCCCGTGCTGGTGTTTGTGGACCGCAAGATAGAGTGTCTGGTCGGCTTTATGGGCGTGGTCGAGAGCGGCAACTTCTATGTGCCCATCGATAACAAGATGCCCGAGGCCCGCATCCGCCTCATTGCCGAAGTGCTCAACCCCATTGCCGCCATCACAGTGACGGCACGCGATGCCCAGGCGCTGCAGACCATCGGCTTTGGCGGCGCAGTGATTGATTATCAGGAAGCTGTTGCTCACGAGAGCGACCAGGCGTTGCTTGACGGCATTCGTTCGCGGATCATTGATACCGACCCGCTCTATGCCATCTTCACCAGCGGCTCGACGGGCGTTCCCAAGGGGGTTGTCGTCAGCCATCGTGGCGTGATAGACCTGGCCGAATGGCTTGTGGGCCGCTTCGGCTTTGACGATACCGACGCGCTGGGCAATCAGACGCCGTTCTACTTCGACGGCTCGGTCAAGGACATCTACATCTGCCTGAAGACGGGTGCCACACTCCACGTCATCGGCAAGAAATACTTCACGTTCCCCAAACTGCTCATCCAGTTGCTCAACGAGCGTGGCATCACCACCATCCTGTGGGCGACATCGGCCATCGTGCTGGTGGGCAACAGCCACATTCTTGACGACAATGTGCCCAGTGGGCTCAGGCGCGTCTTCTTTGCTGGCGAGGCGATGCCTGCCAAGCAGTTGAATGTGTGGCGTGACAAGTTGCCCTCGACACAGTTCATCAACCTGTACGGCCCCACCGAGATTACCGTCGATTGCACCTATTATGTCGTGGACCGCGACTTTGCCGACGATGAGTATATCCCTATCGGCCAACCCTGCGAGAACATGCAGGTGCTTGTCTTTAACGACGAGGACAAGCTGGTGGGCGTGGATGAGCCGGGCGAGTTGTGCGTGCGCGGCACGGGCGTTGCCCTGGGCTACTACAATAACAAGGAGAAGACCCGCGAGGCCTTTGTGCAAAATCCGCTGCACGACCTCTACGACGACAAGATCTACCGCACGGGCGACATTGTCAAGTATAACAGCCGGGGCGAACTGGAGTTCGTCTCCCGCAAGGACTTCCAGATCAAGCACAACGGCAACCGCATTGAGTTGGGCGAGATCGAGGTGGCCGTCAATGCCCTCGAGGACGTGACGGGCGCTGCCTGCATCTTTGACAGCGAGCAGGACAAGATTGTCCTCTATTACACCACTGCCAGCGGCAACGAGCTGGACATCATCAACCTGGTGAAGGACCGTCTGCCCAAGTATATGTTCCCCAATGTGTCGCTGCACCTTGACCAGATGCCGCACAACATGAACGGCAAGATTGACCGTATCGCCCTCAAACAACGATATCAACAGTTAAAACAACAATAAATACAAAGAATACGATTTCTTTTCGGGGAGTAGAAGATGGAACAGTTGACCGACATCCAGCAGTATAACGGCATCGTGGAGCGCTATCGCCGCGAGGGCTGCCGCAGCAATGATTACTTGCAGACGCGTGTCGGTGACCTCATCGCTCGCGGCCTGCTCTATGCCGACTGCCACTACAGCAATGCCTATCTGCTGGAGCGCAAGGCCAACTGTTGCCGCATGTACTACTACCTCAACGACATCACGTCGCCCGATGTCCTCACTGCCCCCGACCCGGTCATCATGCTCGAGATCCTGTATCGCGGCAATGGCCCGTTTCCTCAGGCCGAGCGGGATTATTTGGTGGCAATGGGCTTTGAGGAGAACCTGGTGCGCGACCAGTATGCGGCAGTCTATCAGGATTTGGCGCCCGCTTCGGCTCATGGCGAGGTCGAGGTGCGTCCGGCCATCAGCGTTGACGAGGTGGCATGGGCTGTCAAGATGTTCAACGACGCCTTTGATCCCTTTAGCGGGGACTATATCGATGAGAGCGAGCTGCCGACCTTGTTGCAGGCCAACCAGGTGCTGATGGCTGTCGATGGGGCAGGCGACCCGTTAGGGGCGCTGCACCAGACGGTGGAACGCAACGTGGCGTGGATTTCCCATGTCGCAGTGGTGCCCGCCGCGCGCGGCAGACACGTGGGGCAGGCACTGGTGGACGCCTTTGTCGAGCGCAACCACACGAGCGACAAGAGCCGCTACATGCTCTGGGTGCAGCAGCAGAATGCCGCTGCCGTGGCCATGTACCGGAAGAAAGGCTTCCGCTACCTCAACAAGTCCACTCTCTCCCTCATCAAGCAACCCTGACAAGAAGTTGTTTAAGTTGTCTTTAAAATCGCTTCGTGTTGGATAGCTATAGTAATTATTGCACTTATTGTTTTCTTTTTATAATATGGACAAACTGTTAGAAATATTAAAGGGAATCCGACCGGACGTGGATTTCGAGAACGAGACCGAACTCATTGACGACGGCATCCTCGACTCCTTTGACGTCGTTTCCATCATCAGCGAGATCGACGACGCCTTCGGCGTACAGATCCGCATCAACGAACTCGACCCCGAGAACTTCAACTCCGCCGAAGCCATCTGGGCCCTTATCGAGAAACTGAAATAAACAGCTATTATGAGTAAAGACGTCATCGGATCGTCTCCTGCAGTCATTCAGGATCCCATCTACCCCGTCATCACGGCTGAGCAGCAAAAGGCTGTCGAGGGAGCTGTCAAAATCAGCTTCACTGGCGACCTTATCTTGCTGCGCGACATGATTGAGCGGGCCTACAATCTGGAGGAGGGTACCTATGACTTTGATGAGATGTTTGAGCATGTCAAGGAGTATTGGGCCGAGGATGATCTGTCTATTGGCGTTTTTGAGGGGCCGATGGCTGGCCCCGACAATGGCTACACCACGTCATGTGGAGATGATGGCCTCCCGCTTTACCTTAATTTCCCTGACAGTTTTGCTGCTGCTGTCAAGCGTGCAGGTATCGACTTCGTGACGACGGCCAACAACCACTTGCTCGACCAGGGCATTGACGGCTACTTGCGTACGCTCGACGTGCTGGACGCTATCGGTCTCGATCACTCTGGCTCTTACCGCAATCGTGCCGAGCATGACGAGCCCAAGGTACTGCAAGTGAAGGGGCTGAAGATAGGTGTGCTGACCTATACCTATGGAAACAATTACATTAATGAGGATTTCTTCTTCGAGCCGGAGAACGGGCATATTACCAGTTGCGTGGTGCCCAAGAAAAGCAAATATTTCACTGCTTGCCAGGAACTGGTAAAAGAGGATTTCAAGCGACTGAAGTCGCAGCATCCCGACATCATCGTTGTCTTGCCCCACATGGGAAAGCAGTTCATGCATGCTCCCGATGAAGACCAGCTGGCCTGGTGTGAACTGTTTGTAGAGCAGGGCGCCGACATCATTTTCTCGGACCATTGCCATGCGGTGCAGCCCATCGAGTGGCGCAAGAACAAGAGCGGGAAAAATGTGCTGATAGCCCACTGTCCCGGTAATTTCGTCAATTCCTACATCTCGTATGACGGAGATGC
The DNA here is from genome assembly GCA_900318645.1 of uncultured Prevotellaceae bacterium. Taxonomy (GTDB): domain Bacteria; phylum Bacteroidota; class Bacteroidia; order Bacteroidales; family Muribaculaceae; genus Sodaliphilus. Next base: position 82,835 of record ONLH01000002.1, on the reverse strand, counting down.
CTCGATGATTGTTGAGGCCTATCTGAATCCCGCCACGGGAGAGCCTTTTGCCGCCTCATGCGTGCCGCTCTATTCCTATTGCCAGCAAAAATATGGCAGATACCAGGCGCTGCCCCTGATTAAAGCCATCAAAGATGACTCGCTTTATAGCCGCTTGAGTACTGCCGATTACAAACGGATAAGTGCCATTCACAAGCTTATTACGCAAACCGCCCTGGGCGTAGTTTTGTCCATAGACCAGTTACAGCATCACTATTTCACCTTTGCCGATGGTGGCTATGTGAGGAATCCGGCCCCCGCGATGCCGTGGAAGCAAGAGTATGCCGATAGCAGGCTGGTGCAACTCTTGCAGGCTGCACATAAAACCTGTTTTGTGGGCGACTCTATCACCGAGGGGACTAGAAACCGCGGTTATGGCTGGTATGAGCCCCTCGTGGCCATGCTGGGCGTGAAGAACGTATCGCGATGGGCCTCGGGCGGCATAACATCGACCTATTTGGCCGAGAACCGCAAGCAGATTGCCCAGGAGAATGCCGATCTCTATGTCCTAGGCATCGGCTGCAATGACATCCGTTACCGCGACAGTTCGGTATGTGCTATGGACGCCAAGCAGTTTATTGACAACATTGACCTGCTCGTCCAGGCGCTTCGCCAAGCAACTCCAGGCATCCGCATCGTTATGATTAGCCCTTGGCTCAGTTTTGAACCGGACCGCTTCTGTCACACGACCGTGGCCGAGAAGCTTAGGCTCTACGAGGAATATGCTGCCACCCTTGAGCAATATTGTATCGAGGGAGAGCACCTATATATCAATCCCAATCCTTACATTCATCAGGCGATACATGATGACCACATGTATCGAGCCAAATACCTCAGAGACCATATCCATCCCAATGCCGATCAGGGTATCCAGTTGTTCAGCAGGGCCTGTGTAGTGGCTTCCATGCATTGAAAAGTAGAACTAAGAGCTTTATACCAATTAGATATGCTCGTTTTTTTATCAAGAGTAAAAACATTATTGTATAATATTATACATTTTCCGTTTATTGATATTTTCATCAGGGAACACCCGTTTTTTCTCCTGCAATTGTTCTATAATCGCAATTTTTGGAATTTTAGGGAGTCCTGCATTAGAAAACCTACTCCTAGGAGAAAATTACTTTATTTTTCTTTCCTGCGCTTATATGGCGCTTATATAGGATTAGGTGCAAAATTTGATGAAATTCCAATGTTCCCACATTCATTCTATGGTGTTTTCATCAGTACAAACGCCCATATAGGCAAGAATGTTGTGATTTTTCAGCAGGTGACTATTGGCTCTAACACGACTGTCGGTAGCAAAAACCAGGGCTCTCCGACAATTGGTGACAATGTTTATATTGGTGCTGGGGCCAAAATTATCGGGAATTGCAAGATAGGTAACAACTGCCGAATCGGTGCCAATTGCATTGTCACCAAGGATGTTCCTGATAATTGCGTGTGTGTGAACCGTGGGCTGGAAATCATTCAAAAAGAAGAGGTGCTGGACAATACGTTTGTTTCAGCTCCAGAGAAACTATAATGGAGTTATAATTATTTAGAACAGTCATGATAGATTTTATCAAACCCTATCCTGGTGAGGATGAGTTTTCCACATTGAAAAGGAAGGTTTATTTTATGCGTGAGTTGCAAGGCCGCCTAGAATATGCTGAGAAACTCATTAAGATGTATATGCCCAATGGAATACCCATCACTCCTGAGGAAAAAGAGGAGATAGATGAATTTTGGAGTCAATACATGACGCCAGATTTGCGTGATTTGTTTATAGATTATCGTTTCTATGATGTCTTCAAGAAAGTAAAAAGAGAAGATCAGCGACTTGCTTATTTCCTTCCTGATTCTTTTTTTAATTCTTTTGTTGATGAATACTTCACTAATCCTCAGCATTCAAGGCCCAGTGATGACAAGAATCTCTATGATTTATACTTTCATGGTGTAAAACAACCCAAGACTGTCTTTAGAAAGTTATATGGCATGTACTTGGATGATGATTATAAAGAGATTTCATTGAAAGATGCCATTAAAAGGTCAAGAGATGCTGGTGAAGTTGTTTTGAAGATAGCCAGATTTTCTAGTGGTGGTCATGGGGTGATGTTCTGGAATCCCTCTGTTGATGGAGAAGATAAGCTGGTGGATTTCTTGAATGGTTCCAACCATATCGTGTGTCAAGAGGTGATCAAGCAGCATCCTGAGTTGAGCATTCTGAACCCGACTAGCATCAATACGATTCGCATGTTGACCTTTTTCTTTGATAATAAGGTTTACATGTTGTCAAGTTTTATTCGTTTTGGTGCCAAAGGAAGCCGATTGGACAATATTCATAGTGGAGGATTTGCATGCGGCATAGATGGTGAAGGACGGCTCAGGGATAAGGCTTGTGATATCGATGGAACCAAAATTGACTATAGACCTCAAGGGAAATGCTTGAATCAAATCAAAGTGCCAAATTATGACAGATGTGTAGAATTGGCAACAGATTTAACCAGAAGACTTGCGGCAATGTCACGTTTATTGGCATGGGACATTGCGATTGACGAGAAAGGTGAACCCGTATTAATAGAATTCGGTCCTTCAAATGGTGGCAGTAATTTCCATCAGTTATGCAATGGTCCGATTTTTGGTGATATAACCGAGGACGTATTAAAAGAGTTGTTTAGTAAGAGTTATACGTTAAATTCAATTATAAAATCATTCAAGAGCTGATGGAAGACTTGATTAAACCGTATCCTGGCGAGAGTGAAGAATCCTTTGCAAAACGAAAGGCCTATTATATCAGGCTTTTAAAGAATCGTTTTGAGTTTTGCACTCTGAATTTAGATAGAAAACTTCATAATGCTGTCCCCATTACTGTTCAAGAGCGTGAAGAACTTGATGAGTTCTGGAGTCAATACCTATCCCCTGAGTTACGGTCAAAATTGATTGACTATCGCTACTATGATTTATATAATAGCGTTAGGCGGGAAGGAGAGCCCCTGTATCAATACTTGCCGGATAGTTTTTATCAAGCATTTGTTGATGAGTATTTTACCAATCCGCAGCACTCTGCTCCATGTGATGATAAGAACATGTATGACATGTATTTTCATGATCTCAAGCGTCCTGTAACTGTTTTTAGAAAAATAGACGGTTTATTGCTGGATGCGAATTATGGGGCACTGACTTTAAAACAGGTTGTTGACAAGTGCCGTGACTGTGGTGAGGTGGTTTTGAAGCCTGCAAAGTTTTCGGCTGGCGGCAGAGGCATCTTGTTCTGGAATGCAGAAACTGATAGCCCGGACAAAATAGCTGAATACCTGCAGAATACGAGATTTGTCATCTGTCAGGAAATCATCAAGCAGCACCCTGAGCTTAATCGGTTGAGCCCAAATAGCGTCAACTCGATCAGGATGATGACAGTGGTATTTAATGACGAGGCTCATCTGTTGTCAAGCGTCTTGAGAATGGGCTCGAACGATGCAAGAGTGGATAACTTCACCAATGGTGGCATCGCTAGTGGCATCAAGCCCAATGGCCAGTTGAGAAATGTCGCTTATGATGTGTGTGCCAACAAATATGAACGGCATCCACTGGGAACGGCTTTTGAGAGTGTGACAATACCCAGCTATAGCCAGTGCGTTGATACAGTAAAAGTATTGGCAAGAAGATTTGCAACGGTTTCAAGACAAATCTCATGGGACTTCGCGATAGATGAGAGTGGTCAACCACTGATTGTTGAGTTTAATCTGACCCGAGGTGGAATGGATGTTCATCAGTTGTGTAATGGCCCTATTTATGGAAGTATGACCAAAGATGTACTGAAAGATGTTTTCAGCAATAGCTTTACACTGAATTCCATCATCAAATCATTACAATAGATCATGAAGGATTTTGAATTGAAGCCGTTCCCTGGTGAGAGTAGTGTTTCGTATGATAAACGTAAGGCTTACTATCACAGGGTGTTGTCTCCTCGCTTGGCTTATGGCCGTGATTGCTTGGACAACAAACTAAAGAATTCCACACCCATCAGTGCCAGCGAACGTGAGGAAATCGATGCCTTTTGGGCACCCTATCTCACGCCCGAGCAGCGTGACAAGTTCATTGACTACAGGTACTATGACGTGTATAAAAAGGTGCTGCGTCCTGGGGAGAAGATTTGTGAGTATATGCCTGAGGATTTCTATGCCCTATTTATTGATGAGTATTTCGGCAATCCTCAGCATTCTTTTCCCACCGATGACAAGAACCTCTATGACCTGTATTATCATGACATCAAGAGGCCGAGGACAATTTTCAGGAAAGTGAGTGGATTGTTACTTGATGAGAAATATGATGAGATTACGCTTGATGATGTGCTCGCCATGTCTCGAGAACAGGGCGAGGTAATAGTTAAACCTACTCGATTCACACGTAGTGGCCGTGGTCTCTTGTTTTGGGATTCTGGCAGGAATGACGAGAAAGAACTCAAGGATTATCTGCAGAGCAGTGGGGATGTCGTGTGCCAGGAAGTGGTGAAGCAGCATCCCGAACTGAGTCGACTCAATGCCTCTAGCCTGAATACCATCCGCATCATGACAATGATGCTTCATGGCAAGGTGCATGTCTTGTCAAGTTGTATCAGAATGGGAATTGCAGGCTCTAAAGTCGATAACTTCACCAATGGAGGCATCGGGAGCGGCATAAAGCCCAACGGACAACTGAAAAATGAGGCTTATGATTATCAGGCCAATAGATATGACAAGCATCCATCAGGCACGATATTTGAGAGTGTGACGATACCTAATTTCGATGAGTGTATCGAGATGGTGAAATACCTTGCTAAACGTATTAGCATCATGTCAAGATTGGTTTCTTGGGATTTGGCTATTGACGAGAGTGGTCATCCCTTGATCATAGAAATGAACTTTGCTGGTGGCTTGGACATTCATCAGCTGTGCAACGGACCGATTTACAGGGATATGACTCGTGAAGTGCTTGATGAGGTATTCAAGAATGCTTACACGTTAAACGCCATTCTCAAATCGATGCAATAAAATGCGGACCATCAGCAGCGATTCCTTAAAACGTGCTCAGATGCTGTATGACTATAAGTTGTACAGTGTTAAGCAGATCAGGACTTTTTCAAAATATGCTTGGAAAACGTCAGAGGAATTGTCTGTTAAATATGGAGGCAGCAGGGTGGGCTACTGGGTTGACATGATGTTGAGCAACCTCAGGTACGGAGCCATGCATTGCCGGGATTATGTGGAATTTGAGTTTTTTAGGAAAAACGGTCGAGAAAAGAATAAGTTCTTCACGCTTCGTCGATATTTCAATCTGATAAAGCATTTTGATAAGGAAACCTTTTTCAGCTTGATAGACAAGGCGTCCATGTATGAGATATATTCCAATTATATTCATCGCGATTGGTTGTTAGTCGAGGCGGACACGCCTGAGGCCCAGATTCGTGATTTTGTAAACAAGCATGGGATAGTTATTGTCAAGCCTGTGTCATCGGATAAGGGCAATGGCATTTTTGCCCTTCATGCCAATGATGCCGATGCAGTTACTGACTTGTTGGAGAAAAAGCAGCTGAATGCTTTCTTGTTGGAAGAACAGTGTGTGAATTGTGAAGAATTGAATGCTATCAATTCAACATCTTTAAATACTTTGCGCCTGTTTACTCTTGTGAATGCTCAGGATGAGGTTCAGATATTGTGTGCCTTTTTGCGCTGTGGTCGAGGTGGGGCAGTCGTTGATAATTGGTGTGCTGGTGGTGTCGCTTATCCTGTTGATATAGACACAGGCATTATTTCATATCCCGGTGTGGATGCCTTGGGAAAGAAATATGTTATTCATCCAGGAACCAACAAGATAATGCCTGGTTTTGAAATCCCGAGGTTTAAAGAAATCTGTGCATTGGCTAAGGAAATCATCAGCGACAACAAGAAAATCGTTTATGCTGGATTAGACTTTGCTGTTCTGCCCGATAGGGTGGAATTCATAGAAATCAATTTCCCAGCTGGATATGAATTAATTCAAACGTGGGATATGGTGGGTAAAAATCACTGGTTTGATCATATTATTAGCAAAAACTGAAAAGTTTGATGGAGGCTGAATTTCTAAATTTTCAAAATAAAATAATAGTTATTGCAGGTGCTTGCGGTGGCATGGGTAAGGCCGTGTCGGCCATGCTGGCGCAGGGTGGGGCACAGGTCATTGCCCTTGACCTCAACGAGGAAAAGCTGGTAGAATTGTGCCAGCAACTGCCTGGCGAGGGACATGGCTACCGCGTTTGTGACTTCGGCAATATTGAGGGTATTGAGCCCGTTATTGATGATGTCATCAAGCAGTATGGCCCGGTAGATGGTTTTGTGCACTGTGCCGGTACTGGCGAGGTGCGCCCCTTGAAGATGTCGAAGTATCCCTATATGGTCAGTGTGATGAACGTGAACTTTTTCTCGTTTGTCGAGCTTGTACGTTGCCTGACCAAGCGCAAGGCTTTCAACCCTGGAATGAGCATTGTTGGCGTGTCGTCAATCGGTGCCTTCTATGGCGCTCCGACGAAGGTGGCCTACACATCCTCTAAGGCGGCGATGAATGCTGCCGTCAAGTGCATGGCGGTGGAACTGGGTGGAAAAGGCGTGCGCGTGAATGCCGTCGCCCCTGGCGCTACCAATACCAGCATGAGACAGCAATATGAGAGCTATGCCCAGGATACTGACAGCTACAAGATCAATCAAATACGTCAATACTTGGGCGTGTGTGAGCCCGAAGACATCGCCAACTCCATCGCGTTCTTGCTGAGTGACAAGGCTCGCATGATCACGGGTACCTGCCTGACCGTGGACGGCGGCAAAATGTCCACTTGATTCAAGTTTTGGATTTCAAAACTTGAGGTTTAGAGTTTAGAGTTTAGGGTTTAAAGATTGGCATTCAAATCCACTGGCAACTAAAAACTAAAAACTGACAACTGACAACTGAAAACTGAAACCAATGATACTGAGTGAATTTAATGGCATCGCGATACGGGGTATCGCCTGTGCCGTATCGAGCAACTGGATTTCGATTGAGTCACTCAAGAACGGCGAGAACGATGCCGTTCTCGATAAGTTCGTGAGGACGACAAGTGTGCTGGGTCACTATGAGTGCGGCCCGCGCCAGACGGCTGCCGACCTCGCCCAAGTGGCCGCCCTGCGCATCCTGGATGCCCAGGGCATCGACAAGAGCGAAGTGGGTGTGCTGGTCTATGCGACGCAGTACCCCGACTACCGCGTGCCCTCAACGGCGTGTGTGCTGCAGGACAGGATGGGCCTGCCGCGAGACTGTATGGCATTTGACATCAACCTGGGCTGCTCGGGTTATGTCTATGGCCTGAACGTGGTCTCGTCGCTGATGCAGTCGAGCAACGTGCGCTACGGCCTGTTGCTGGCGGGTGACACTCCGTCCAAGGGTGTGCGCAGCGACAACTCGCGCAACCTGTTCGGCGACGCCAGTGCCGCCACCCTGCTGGTCAAGGAGGATGGCGCATCGCCCATCACCATCGCCTCGCGCACCGACGGCTCGGGCTACAAGGCCATCCTGCGCCCGTACGGTTACAGCAAGCACCCCGAGCGTCCCGACACCGAGGGCGTATTTGACGAGATCGCCGTGTTCAACTTCGCCATCGACGAGGCCCCGGCACTCATCAACGAGCTGCTGGCTGCCAAGGGCCTGACGCCCGACGACTTTGATTGCATGGCGCTGCACCAGGCTAACATGATGATCATGAAGCAGATCGTGCGTCGCACCCACTTCGATAAGGCCAAGATGCTCGTGTCGATTGACCGCTATGCCAACACGAGCGCGGCATCCATCCCCCTGTGCTTTGTCCAGAAGTATGGAGGCAAGGACAGCAGTGAGCGCATCCGTGCCCTGATCTGCGGTTACGGCGTCGGCCTGTCATGGGCAGCCGGTGATATCACCATCGATGCCCGTGATGTGCTGCCCATCATCGAGACCGACGAATACTTTGACGACGGATTGTTCGTGTGAAGGCGGTGTGTCATCATTCGCCTCTGTTTTTTGATCGGCCTAACGGCCGAGAAATTAAACAAAATTATTAATAAAATTTAAATGAAAATACGCTTTGTTTAATTTTTATATAAATTTTTGTTTAATTTCTCGCGCGAAGCGCGATTCAAATTGCAGCGAATAAATTATGGCACAGCCCCGTTGGAGGTAAAAGGTTATTCAATGATTTGATAAACAAGTAATTATTTTATTAACATTATAATCAATAACAACAATTATGACTAACGAAGAAAAGCTGCATCTCCTTGAAGATGTATTGGAACTTGACGAGAACACGCTGACTCCCGAAATGGTGCTGGCCGATATCGAGGAATATGACTCAATGTCCAAGCTGTCACTCATCGTGATGGTGGATGACGAGTGCCACAAGAAGCTCACCGGTGAGCAGCTCAAGGAATTTGAGACCGTCCAGGACATCCTCGACTTCATGGGCTGATCCCCATGTGCCATCATTGAAGCTTCGTTTTTCAATCGGCCTAGCGGCCTGCGTGCCTAGCACCGATGGAAAATGAATCGGTTCTCTAATCACTAATCCCTAATCTCTAATCTTCAAGTTATTGACAATAACTTGAATTAAATAACGTGAATTCGATGAAAATTTGTTTTGATAATCAATGCGTTAGCAACTCCCCCTCTAAGATTAGAGGGGGGCGGGGGGCGTTGATGCTACTGATGACAGTTGATAGTCGCTGTAGCACGAACGCCCCCGCCCTGACGGGCACCCCCTCTTAACCAAGAGGGGGAACTGAATATCAGCACTTTATTTTCATCGAACTCACGTTAAACAACATGCCTGAATCACTGAAGAATAAGACCGTTAAAGGCGTTGCCTGGACCTCTCTGGACCAGGCCTTGAACTTGGGTTTCGGCTTTGTGATCGGTGTCATCCTGGCCCGATTGCTCAGCCCTAGCGACTATGGCCTGCTGGCAATGATCGCTGTGTTCAATTCCATCGCCTTTGCCTTTGTCAACAGCGGCTTCGGGAGCGCGCTGGTGCGTAAGCCCGATCTCGTCGAGGACGACATGACAACGGCCTTTTTCTTCAACATTATGGTGTCGGTGGGCATGATCGGCATCCTGTGGGTGGCTGCTCCGTTTATTGCCAGTTTCTATGACAAGCCGATATTAACTTCGCTCGTGCGGGCCGAGGCGGTGATACTCCTCATTTCGGCCCTGGGGCTTGTCCAGAATACCCAATTGACGCGTGCCCTGAATTTCAGAGCCAAAATGATTATCAATGCCTCGTCTCAGGTCCTGGCTGGTGCCTTGGCCATTCTGGCGGCCTATAAGGGCTTCGGTGTGTGGGCGCTGGTGGTTCAGCATTATGTCGGCAATACGGCGAGCTTGATATTGATGTGGATCTTCTCGCCCTGGCGTCCTCGAGGCAAGTGGAATAAGGTGTCGTTGAAGTATCTGTGGGGCTACGGGTCAAGGATCCTGGCCTCGGGCTTGCTTAATAGGATTTATGGCAACATTTACCCGATTGTTATCGGTAAGTTTTATTCTGCAGCCGACTTGGGACAATATACCCGTGCTGCTGGGTATGCCGGATTGCCGGCACATGGGTTGACTGATGTGTTGCAGCAGGTGACCTTCCCCGTCTTGAGCAAGATTCAGGAAGATGATGCTCGCCTGAGCAACAGCTACCGCCGCATGTTGCGCTTCTCGGTCTTTATTGTCTTTCCTGTCATGGTGGGCATGGCAGCGCTGGCCTATCCGCTGGTGATATCGCTGGTGACCGACAAGTGGGCACAGTGTGTGCCTTACTTGCAAGTGATCTGTTTCGCCTCGATGTGGTATCCCGTGCATGCCATCAACCTGAACCTGTTGAAGGTCAAGGGCAGGAGTGACCTGTTCCTCCGCCTTGAAATCATCAAGAAAGCGATAATAACTGTTGTCATCTTCATCTGTGTGCCCTTCGGTATCATGGGCATCTGTTATGGAGCGATATTCACATCGCTGGCAAGCCTGGCCATCAATACCTATTATACGGGCAAATTCATCCATGTGGGGTTCTTCCGACAGATGATGGACATGATACCCACATTGCTCAACTCGCTGGCCATGGGAGCGGTCATCTATCTGGTGACTTCACCGATGACCAACGAATTGCTGAAGCTGGCGGTAGGCATCCCCTTGGGCATCGTCATCTATCTGCTGATCGCTTGGGTGTTCCGCCTGCCTGAATTGAAAGAGGCCATAGACATCATTCGTCGCAAATAATCAAGAACTATGAAAGGATCACCACTGGTGACGATTCGTTGCACGGTCTATAATCATGAACCCTACTTGAGGCAATGCTTGGACGGTTTCGTGATGCAACAGACGACTTTCCCATTTGAGGCCATCGTTCATGACGATGCCTCGACCGATGGGTCGGCAGATATCATCCGAGAGTACGCCGAGAAATACCCAGATATCATCAAGCCCATCTACGAGACTGAAAACCAGTATAGCAAAGGGAAGGTACCGGAAATTATGATTGCAGCTACGCACCCTGAATCGAAGTATATTGCAACATGTGAAGGTGACGACTACTGGACAGACCCCCATAAGTTACAGATACAAGTTGATTTCCTGGAATCGCATCCTGATTATTTCTTAACGTGCCATGCCTTTAAGTTCTACTTTGAGGACAAGAAGGAGTTTAAAGCACATCCATTTGTTGAAGGCCTGCCGATGCATGATTTCGAGGGCCGTAAGTATTGCACTCCTACGCTAGATAACTATTGGAACGGGCCTTGGTTTACAAGAGTATTGACTATTATAAGTCGTAGACAACCATTAGTAGAACCGGGGAGACTCAATGGATATAGAATTGTATATGACTATATCTTGTACTACTATATGATGAAAGCGGGGAAATGTGCACTGTTTGAAGACGTTATGGGCGTTTACCGCAAGCACTCAGGTGGAGTCTTTTCTGGCAAGAACATGCTCAAATGGAAAGAAGAAGAGCTGGCTAATTACAGCTGGCTATATCAACTTGAAAAGGATAAGCGTGTGTTGCCTAAAATTGATGATATATGTGTTGATGTGTTCTTTTTGAACCTGAAGGAAAGCGGGATAAAGAAGGCGATATCATCGATCAGTAGCTATCTGCCAAAAATACCAGCCAAACATGCAATGAAATGCGTTGGACGATTATTCGGTATGTCTGTGAGCTCGATAGTAAGAAAAATAAGGCGTGTGTAAACTTCATGTGAATCCGATGAATTCCTTGCTATTGAAGGTAAATGCCTAGTGCAATGATTGGAAATATGGTTGGTGTTTCAGTAATCGTTCCTGTATATAATGCCGAACGCTATCTGGCGCGCGGCGTTGACAGTATATTGGCTCAGAGTTTCCAGGACTTTGAGCTGATACTGGTGGATGACGGGAGCAAGGACGGCAGTGGAGCCATCTGTGACCAGTATGCTGCACAGGATGAACGTGTCAAGGTTATCCATCAGGAGAATGCCGGCGTGAGCACCGCACGCAATGCGGGGCTGGAAGCCGCCTGTGGCGAGTGGGTGACATTTGTGGACAGCGATGACATGGTGCTGGACTGCTTCCTGGAGTCGCTGATGAATGCGGCCTCCAGGGATGAGCGGATTGACCTGGTTTATTGCGGATATGCGATAGTTGAGGGTAGTGCAAGTGTCAAGACCTATAAGAGCGGGACATATATCGGCAAAGAACAGGTGCATGACGCGCTCAGCCGGACCAATCTGCTGTACCGCTGCAGCCCGTGGGCGAAACTGTACCGTCGTTCCATCATTGCGGACAATGGGCTGAAGTTTGATGTGAATCTGTCGATATCGGAGGATAGGCTGTTTGTGTATTCCTATCTGGCTCACGTCAGGGGAATTGCGGTGACGTCTCAGGTGGGCTACCTGTATGGCAGTTTCTCGCCGACATCGCTCAAGCACAAGCGGGTTCCGTCCGAGATGCTCGCCTATCGCCAGCGTGCGATTACCGCTGCAGCCCATGGCGTCATCAATCAGTTTTCATTGGGGAGCGGCGAAGCTTATCTGATATCCCGTCACCTGACATTGATCATGTTTGAACTGCTGCGCTGCGTTTATCAGGAATCGGGTACATCCGAGAAGACTATCAAACGGCAACGGAAGTTGTATGACGATTTGTTTGATTACAGGCTGTACGAGGAAAATCTGGAAAAGGACCAGCGATGGCTCCGGCAGATGAATCAGAACAGGCTGCTGAGCTATATGGTTAATCGCCAGTTCGACAAAATGAACAGGAAGTTGCGCCTTGACGATGTCAACCTGTCTGTCCGCAGGGTCGCCTACCGGCTGTTGAAGCGGAGGCATTCATCGGGGCAGGTACACGACTTTGGTCAAGCTGTTAAATTTATTAATCAGGCTAAATGAAATGAGGAATATCCTGTTGTTAGATACGTCAGTCGCATCGTGCAATAAGGGCGACGATATTATTATGGAGTGTGTTCGTAAGGAATTGCAGTTCCTGCTGAAGGATAATTATGAATATACCTTACCGACTCACGTCAGCCCATTTCATTGGTATCAGGTTTGGCGTAATTCTTCACGGTTACAATCCTATTCGAACTGTGAATTGAAATTCATAGGCGGCTCCAATATACTCTGTAAAGATTTATTGACTCATTATCCTCAATGGAATATCAATTGGTTCAATTGCAAGCCTTTGATGGGGAGCATTGGCGTCGGTGTCGGGGCTGGAGCAGGAGAAACCTCTAATTGGTACACCCGTAAGATGTATCAGCGCGTGTTGAGCCATGACTACTTTCATAGCGTGAGGGATGAGCGGACCAAGCAGTATGTGGAAAGCTTGGGGCTGAAGGCCATCAACACGGGGTGTGTGACCATGTGGATGCTGACTCCCGAGTTTTGCAAGTCAATTCCGGCGCAGAAGTCAGATAAGGTGGTATTCACTTTAACAAGACAGCCGGCTGTTAATGAGAATGGCCAGTTTCTTATTGATACATTGCTGAAGAATTATCAGGAAGTGTATTTCTGGCCTCAGGGAATGGGTGACTACGAGTATTTTCACGACTTTAACAATATTGAAAATATCAAGATATTGCCGGCGAGCAAGGCTGCTTATGATGAATACCTGACCAATAATGACACCGATTATGTGGGCACTCGCCTTCATGGCGGTGTCTATGCGATGCGTCACGGCCGTAGAGCTATCATCATTGCAATAGATGAGAGGGCCCGTGAGATAGACAAGGCAAATCATCTTAATTGTATTGATATCAATCAAATCCATGAATTGCCCGAAATGATCAATTCGGAGATTGAAACACACGTTACTATGGATTTTGAGGCCATCAAGCGATGGAAATCGCAATTTGAAAATTTTGTCAAATGAATGCAACAATATTAGACGTCACCTTGCGTGACGGGAGTTATGAGCTTGACTTCCAGATTTCAGAGCAGGACCAGATTGAGGTGAGCCAGGCTCTGGAACGTGCTGGAATTGAATATATTGAGATAGGTCATGGCCAAGGTCTGAATGCAAGTTCCCCTCAACATGGCGTAGCAAAGTGTACTGATGAGCAGTATCTTATAGCCGCTGAAGAGCATTTGCACCATTCCAAGTATGGCTTTTTCTGTATCCCTGGAATTGCAAGGCTGGAAGACTTGGATTTGCTTAAGCGACATGGCGGCTCATTTGTCAGGGTGGGCGCCAATGCCGACCTCAAGTCGCAACGGGCGACGGTTCCCTTTATTGAAAAGGCAAAGGACCTGGGCCTGATGGTCTTCGCCAATTATATGAAAACCTACTGCGCTGAGCCAAGTGTTTTTGAGGAGTGTGTCAAAATATCTGATAAAGCAGGCGCCGATGTGCTGACAATCGTGGATTCAGCCGGTTGCATGTTCCCTGAAGACATCAAAGCCTATTATGATATCATCAAGAATACAGCCTCTCGTGATATCGCAGTGGGATTTCATGGGCATGATAACCTTGGCTATGCTGTGTACAATACGGTCTATGCAGCTACAATCGGGTGTGAATTTATTGATACCTCGCTGCAGTCATTAGGTCGCGGAGCTGGCAACGCATCTACCGAGCAAGTAATCGCAGTTTTGCAGAAGAAATATGGCGATAAGACCTACAGATTGCCCGATTTGATGCAATTCAGTGAGGACTATCTGCGCCCCATGGTCAAATTCAAGGGGGTCAGCGGGTTGGATACCTATTGCGGCATCGCTGGGTTCCACAGCGGATACATGAACTCGATAAGGAAAGTTGCCAAAGAATTTGGTTTGAGCCCATATACACTGATTGTCAATTATTGCAAGCATGACCGTATTTATATGAATGAAGATTTGCTGTACAAAATTGCCAAAGAGTTAAAGGATAATGAAGAATCTTGATATTATTCTAAAAGAAATAGAACGAAAGGGGAATCTTGTCAACTATCATTTTACCGTCAGCCGTGAAATAGAAAAGTTCTTCACGACTGATACCTTATTTGTTGAGTACGATCGTGATGTGACCGATGTGCCGGACAGCATTTTGGCTATACCTTTTGTGAGCTCACTTTTGGCAATTTCGTGGGTGTTGGACTGCAATCTTTGGGTGCGCGAAATCGACAAGACATTCTATGACGGTGTCCCTAATATTCGGGAGGCGTATCGCGAGATATATGACCATTTTCCTCTCAAGGGTCGATTCGTCCCCGCTATTCTGGCACGAAATGAAATGCCGGCCTCTAAACTGCCTTCCACGCGAGCTCTTCTGCTTTTCAGTGGAGGTGCTGATTGCCAGGCTACATTTATTCGAAATCTTCAAAAGTCACCGATGCTGTGCAATATTCAGGGGTGGTATAAATCGCTAGAAGATAAAGATATAGCAGCTGACGCAGATAAACGCGACATATCGAGCTTTGCTCGTGAGTACAATGTGCCGACATGTTTTGTTCGTTCAAATTTTGCTAGAGTCATTAGCGACTTGTTCGATCAAAAGTATCATAAAGCAATAGGTGACACAATGTGGCATGGCTTTTTACATTCGATGGCTTTTATCGGGATAGCTATTCCTGTAGCATATCAGGCAGGAATTAGTGAGATTATGATCGCAAGTTCATTAACAATAGGCCTTAATTTCTATTGTGCATCCAACCTCACTACCGATAGCGCATTCCAATATGCCAAGGAAGGCTTTGTGACTCACGATGGCTTTGAATTGAATCGCCAAGGTAAAATGGAGGTTATTGTCAAGCATCAAAAGGCAACGGGTAAACCGTTTTTTATGCGCGTTTGCTCTTTTCACGATCATAACTGCTGTGAGTGTGAAAAATGCTTCCGCACAATTCTCGGTATCGTTGCCGAAGGTGGGGACATTAAGGACTTTGGCTTTAATATTGAAGGTTCTCTTAAGGAGCATTGGGAGCAAGTCTTATACCGTAGGGCAGGCTTGATGAGTTTTAAGAGTGAAAAGTTCATCCATTGGCCTCACATCAAGAAGAAAATGCTTGAGAATTATGATAGAATAGAGGACAAGGAATTTGTTGATTGGTTTCTAAGTTTTGACTTTGATAAAGCCAAAAAACAAGGCCTTAAGCGCTATTACCGTCAAAATTTCTTCTCCATACTGAAACGAAAGCTTCATTTGTGAAAATGAAGAAGGGGCGGGTGTTTGTTAATATGCATTATATGGAGCTGGGTGGGGCCGAGAGGGCTCTGCTGGGGCTGCTGAATGCGTTGGATACCAGTAGGGTGGAGGTGGATCTGTTCATCAACCAGCATACTGGGGAATTCATGCCGCTGATTCCTGAGAAGATTCATCTGTTGCCTGAAAAGCGGGGGTATAATGCCATCGAACGGCCGATGAAGCAGATATTGCTTGAGGGGCAGTTGGGCGTGCTCTATGGCAGATTAAAGGCCAAAAGGCTTCATGCCAGCTATCACGCGTCGTTGACAGGCGATGCGGAACGTATGGACAGCAGCGGCTTCCAATATGTTGCTGATGCGGTGCAACCGTTCCTGCCGTCGCTTGATTACTTGGGTGAATATGATCTGGCCATCAGTTTCATCACTCCGCATAATATAGTTCTCAATAAGGTAAAAGCCAAGAAGAAAATCGCCTGGATCCATACCGATTACTCAACGATTCACGTGAATGTTGAGAAGGAACTGCCCGTATGGGGAGGCTATGACCATATCATGTCGATCTCGCCGGACTGTACCCGCTCATTTCTCAAGACGTTCCCTTCCCTCAAGGATAAGATTATCGAAATCGAGAATATATTGTCACCTGATTTCGTTAGGACTCAGGCCGATTTGCTTGACGTGACCGATGAAATGCCTTCAACGGGAATCAGGCTGCTCTCTGTGGGACGGTACACTCATGCCAAGAATTATGATAATGTGCCCGATATTGCGAGGCGTATCGTCGAGGCCGGTTGTCCAGATTTGCGCTGGTACATCATCGGCTTCGGTAGTGACGAGGCCTTGATTCGCCAGAAGATAGCGGATGCGGGCATGCAGGATCATGTGATTCTGCTAGGCAAGAAAGAGAATCCCTATCCCTATATCAAGGCTTGTGACATTTACGTCCAGCCAAGCCGTTACGAGGGCAAGAGTGTAACGGTGCGTGAGGCGCAGGTCCTGTGCAGGCCGGTGGTTGTCACTGATTATCCGACGGCGAAGAGTCAGATCAGTGATGGCATTGACGGAGTGATTGTGCCGATGGACAACGAGGCGTGTGCCAGCGGGATCGTTAATGTGATTAAGGATAAGGAATTACAGAACACCGTCTCTAATTATCTCGCGACTCACGACTACGGTAACGAGAGCGAGGTGGAGAAAATATACCGGCTGTTATGACAAGCATAAACCGGGATAGTAGGTTGGATATTTTGCGTATAGTTGCAATTTTGATGATTGTACTAATGCATTCTCCTATGCCAAATAGTGATGCGCCGGGTTTTTTGTTAGCAAGTATTTCCTATTTGACCGCCCCAGGGCTTGTGCTCTTTTTTATGATAAGTGGAACATTGTTATTGGATAATAAACTGACAATGAAAGAGTTTTTGAAAAGGCGGCTCTCCAAGATCTTATTCCCGACTCTTTTCTGGACGCTGTTCTACTTGTTGGTGAGATATGTTGACCAAAGACCTTCAATTACAGCTGCTTTGACGTCAATGCTAAGCATTCCTTTTTCGGTACAAGGGCATGGCGTGTTGTGGTTTATGTACGTTTTGGTTGGATTGTACTTGCTAACCCCAATCTTGTCGCAATGGTTAAGTAGAGCATCCAAACGAGAGGTTGAGTTTTATCTTTTGCTATGGGGTGTAACACTTCTTTATCCATATCTAAGTATGTGGCTTCAGATTAATGATTCCGCATCAGGTGTGTTATATTATTTTGCTGGCTACGTAGGGTATTACGTTTTGGGGTATTATCTCAAGTCTCATTATGAATATCGTTTGTGGCATATCATAGTGGCTCTTACTGTTGCTGTTTTTGTTCCGTTGACTTTGTTGTTGAGTGGAATTAAGTTTGACTTTTATTCAGCACTATGGTATTTGTCATTACCCGTGGCAATGATGGCTTTCGCTATTTTTGAGTTGATCATGCAACTACCTAATAGACAGATGGCAATAGCAGGTCAAATCTCTCGGTTATCATTTGGAATATATTTTGTGCACATATTCATAATGAGAAAGATTTTATGGAATCTTGATGTTGTGCAATCTTTGCCGTGGTTGGCGCAAATTCCTGTAATTGTTTTATCTACATTTTTATTGTCGCTATTTACATCGTGGGTTATTTCTCGCTTTCGTTTTAGCAAATATATAATTGGCGTATGATACCTAAAGTAGTACATTATTGTTGGTTTGGGCGAAATCCGTTGCCGGAGAGCGCAGTGAAGTGTATAGAGAGCTGGCGCAAGTATATGCCTGACTATGAAATCAAGGAATGGAACGAGGATAACTTTGATGTCAATATCATTCCATATACTGCCGAGGCATATAGTGTCGGCAAATATGCGTTTGTGAGCGACTATGCGCGGTTCTGGGTATTGTATCACTATGGCGGCATCTATTTTGACACGGATGTCGAGGTAATCAAGCCGATCGATGATATCGTCGAGAAGGGGGCCTTCATGGGCGTTGAGGAGATGTGTAAGGTGATACCCGAGGATCTCGTGGGTTATCCGATGGTGGCTCCAGGTTTGGGTATCGGTACCCCTGCTGGCACCGATTTCTACAAGCAACTGCTGGATTTCTATGAGGGTATCCATTACCTGAACGAGGATGGGAGCATTATTCCTGGTACTGTGGTGGCTCATACCACCCGACTGCTGGTTGAGGCAGGATTGCAGAAATCGCCTGATTTGCAACATGTCGCTGGCCTTTGGATATATCCTGAGGATTATTTTAATCCATTTGAAGACATCACTGGGCGCTTGAAAATTACCGATAGGACCCGTTCAATACATTGGTATGCGAGGACTTGGCAAAAGCAGAATCCCGTCAAATTATGGCTCTCGCGTATGTCACACAGGGTCTTTGGCTTGGCCTTATTCAAGTTGAGAAAGAAACTCGGCTTTGTCAAGTTTTAGCGTTCTTAATGTTCCAGAATGAAGGCTTATTGGACGTGAGTTGAAAGATATTTTGTCAAATTACGTTAAAGGGAGTCAGCTCTATCAGGGCTGGCTCTCTTTACGTTGTACAGGAACGTATTGTGCTTTGTTGTAAGCGTCTGTCTACCTGACTTGCCTGATTTGTGGAGAAAGGCCGGTTGATGAAGGCGAAATCGTTGGACAAGAGGTTGCTGTAATGTCCACAGAAAAAAACAACAAATTTGGATTTTTTAAATCATTGATTTTTAGTTTATTAATTGTTGTAAAAAGTCAAAAAAACAAAAAAATGAGGTCAAAAAAAGACAAATTGTCCTAACGGATTATGGCTTTTTTCCTAATCTGATGATTGGTTTGGCGGTAATTTTGCATCGTCTTGAAAGGACTAGACCCTCAAGAAAGTAATTACTGGATAACTTGGAAGCGATACCTCCAAAATGAAAATAAAAATATATCCCAAAGGCAGCCTGCCGCGATCTTATTCGTGGTGGGCTTATTGTTTCTTAATATATGCAAGTGTTATATTCATTGACTGACTGAGGGCTTTACTGGACAGTCGTGAGTTTTTTGTCAGGTGATTTTGTTGAACAGCTACCAAATGTGTGGCTATTGTGAAAAAATGTTGCTGTTGATAGTTTTTTGCATTGAGGCATTGTTTGGTTTGACGCTTTTGTAGTAATTTAGCAGTTTAAATGATGACCAAAATGGTCACTGGTATTTGAAAATGAGACCTATTTTATTATTAATCACCACATTGGCGCTAATGAGTGTGTCCAGTCACGCTCAGGGACAACTTGCTGACCAACAACCAGGCACGTTGTTCGCCTATCCGCTGGCGCCAGACACTTGCTCCACGCTTGAGAGCCGTTGTAACTACATCATCAGCCATTTTTGGGATAATTTTGACATCAGCAAGCCCATCAGCGACGATGTGGCGTTTGAAACAACCTTTCGTGACTTTGTGGACTTCTTCCGTTTTGGCCACCGTAATGTAGTTCTTGGTGCCGTTCGTGACCTTGTCAACAAAGCGCAGTCCAACACGTCCAACCTGCAGAAGTTGGGTGAGATTGCCGAGCGGGCTCTCTATGGTACCGAGGCAGAGTACTGGAGTGACGAGGTGTATGCAGCGTTTGCCAAGCCCCTTGCCGGTAACAAGAAGTTGCCGCGTGCCTTGCGTGACCACTATGCTGAACAGTTGACCCGCATCAATGCTGTCCAGGTTGGTTCTGTGCTTGATTTTGAGTATTTTGGCGTTGATGGTTTAAAGCATCGCTTGAGTGAATTGGAGGCTGAGACGTTTATTCTGTTATTTGTTGATGATAGTACCGACAGCATGATCGGTCGCTTGCGATTGAGCACCGATGTGGCTTTAAACGCCCTGCTCAATGAGGGACAAGCCAAGCTGGTTTGCCTATCCATGAACAAATACAGTGCAGACTGGGCAAGTTCAGTTGCTGGCTATGCCGACAACTGGACCTTCGGTTGCGGTGAAAATTTGTCCCGTGACCTTGACCTGCGTGTTTTCCCGTGTTGCTATATCCTTGACACACAGCGAACCATCGTCAATAAGAGCTTGTCGGTCGAAAGATTGATGCAAGCTGTTAATCCTAATTGATTGAGTTAAAAAGCTATAGTTATAGATAGACAAAAAGATGTGATAAAGTTATGACAAGTTTTTTCAAGAACCTATTTCTCTATAGCGTGGGTCACACCTACAGCAACTTGTCGCGTCTGTTCTTGCGCTTGTTCACAGGAATCATGTTCCTGCAGCTGTGCATTCGTCAGATGTTGAACTTTGAAGCTATCGTACCCACCTTCCACGGTTTCTTTGGCCTCTCACCCGAAGCCTCGATGACGTTGCTGGTGGCGATAGAACTGCTATGTGCCGTATGCATTATGTTGGGTTTCCTGACGCGTCTTGCCGTATTGTTCCCCTTGTGCCTGATGCTTTTCGCCGAGAATCTCATCATGTCATCCCCCGACACGGCGACAAATCAGTTTTTCAACTTTCAGCCAGGTTATCCCTTGATGTTCATCGGCATTTTCATCTATATGTTGCTGGCTGGTCCAGGCAAGATTTCGCTGGACTATATCATTGGAGCTCATTTTACCGAGAATGCTGATGATGAGCAAGTGATTGATAATGCGTAGTTAGGCTTTAGAGTTTTTAGACGTTAGACTTTAGTTTTTAGATTTTAGACGTTTGGTTTGGACCTTTAGACGTTAGAGTTTAATTTTCAAAGGATTAGAAATTGAGTATCGCAGTATTGATATCGGGCGGCGTTGACAGCGCAGTGGTGGTCCACCGGCTCAAGGAGCAGGGCGAGGACCTGCACCTGTTCTACATCCGCATCGGCATGGACAATGACGAAGGCGACTGCAGTGCCGAGGAGGACATCGAGATGTGCACCCTCATCGCGCATCGCTACGGCCTGCCCCTTGAGGTCGTGTCGTTGCATGAGGAGTATTGGGACCATGTGATGGAATATGCCCTGCGTACCGTCAAGGCAGGCTTGACGCCCAACCCCGACATGATGTGCAACAGGATGATCAAGTTCGGCTTCTTTGAGGAACGGTGGGGCAAAGACTTCGACCTGACTGCTACGGGCCACTATGCCACCACCGAGGTCATTGATGGCGTGAAATACCTCGCCACGGCAGTCGATCTCGTCAAGGACCAGACCGACTTCCTGGCTCAGATTACTTACGACCAACTGCGGCATGTTATCTTCCCCATCGGCAATCTTCCCAAGGAAGAGGTCCGCCGCATCGCCGAAGAAGTCCATCTGCCCAATGCCTATCGTCGTGATAGTCAAGGCATCTGCTTCCTGGGTCAAATCGATTATAACGACTTCATCCGCCGCCATTTGGGTGAGCGTCCAGGCCCCATTATCGAGCTGGAGACGGGCCGCAAGCTTGGCGAGCATCGCGGCTACTGGTTCCACACCATCGGGCAACGTAAAGGCTTGGGCCTGAGCGGCGGACCATGGTATGTCGTGCGTAAGAACGTCGATGAGAACGTCATCTACGTTTCCAACGGCTACGGCACTGCTAAACAGTATGGACGCACGCTCAACCTTGACGAGATGCACTTCATTTCGGGCAACCCGTGGGAGGGCATCGAGGGCCTGGTGGACATCATGTTCAAGAACCGCCACACGCCCCACATCATGCGCGGCAAGTTCACCCACATTGACGGTCGCCGCTGGGTCATCGAGAGCGAGGAGGATGTACAAGGCATCGCTCCTGGCCAGTTCGCTGTCGTGTATGACCCGCAGGGCCACCTGTGCTATGGCAGCGGAATCATTTCTGGGTGAGGAGTTAGGAGTTAGAAGTAAAGAGATAGATATTAATGGAGAATAACGAAGAATTGATAGAGTTGAAGGTGCTGGGCATTACACGCAGTGAGGTGCAGCCTGGGGCTTATGCGCTGCTGCTGGAGAATGCCGACAGCACGCCCGATGAGGCGCGCCGCATCCCTATCGTGGTGGGTGCAGCCGAGGCTCAGTCCATCGCCGTCAACTTGGAGCAAGTGATGCCGTCCCGTCCCTTGACCCACGACTTGTTCGTAACGATGTTTCATGTCTATGGCATTGAGTTGCAGCGGGTAAAGATCTACAGTTTCAAGGACGGCGTGTTTGCCGCGATGCTATATGTGAGCAATGGTACGGTGTCTGCCGAGGTTGATGCCCGCACGAGCGATGCTATCGCTATCGCGCTGCGTACTGGAGCCCCAATCTATACCACCCCCGAGGTAATGAAACTCACGAGCTATGAGTGGCGACGCGACGGCAATTACAAGCCGCAAAAGCCCGTGCGGCTTGAGGATTTGCCTTTGGACAAGTTGGAGCGGCGCATGCAGCACTACGTCGATAAGGAAGAGTATGAGAAGGCCGCCCTAGTGCAGAAAATCATCGCTCAGAAAACAAATCCTGCCCAAAGTGAGGAGTAATCGGCGTTTTTTATTACTTTTGTAGGTTGAAAATATCAATTAATCAAATAAAAAGATTCTTATGAAAAATCTGAAGTTGAGACTCATTGTGATGAATTTCCTGGAGTTTGCCGTGTGGGGCGCTTACCTGACCTGCATGGGCAATTACCTGGGACGTGCCGGCATGGGAGCCGAGATCTCGTGGTTCTATGCCATCCAAGGTATCGTGTCGATCTTCATGCCCACGCTGATGGGTATTGTCGCCGACAAGTACATTCAGCCACAGCGTCTGCTGGGCATTTGCCACCTGATTGCCGGTATGGCCATGATCGCGTTGGCCTACATGGGCATGAGCACCCCCACTCCTGACAAGGCTGCCTTTATTGCTATCTACACGCTGAGTGTGGCCTTCTACATGCCGACTCTGGCGCTGTCCAACACGGTGGCCTTCACTATCCTGAAGGACAACGGCATGGACACCGAGAAGGACTTCCCGCCCATCCGCGTATTCGGCACCATCGGCTTTATTGCTACGATGTGGTTTGTCAACTGCGCTGTGCTTGACAATGGCTCCTTCGGGTTCACGCTGGGTGAGAACGCCAACAAGTTCCAGTACACCTTCATGCAGTTCATCGTGTCGGGCTTGTTGAGCATCGTTTTGTTCCTGTATTGCATGACGTTGCCCGAATGTAAGTTGGTGAAGAAAGAGTCCAAGTCGCTTGCCGAGCAGTTGGGCTTGAGCGCCTTTAAACTGTTCAAGACTAAGAAGATGGCCATGTTCTTCATCTTCTCGGCCATGCTGGGTATGTCGCTACAGGTGACCAACGGCTTTGCTACCCCCTACTTGACCCATTTCAAGAGCGATCCCGCGATGGCCAACACCTTCGGTGCCAACAACGCCACTATGCTCGTGTCGCTCTCGCAGATTGCCGAAGCCCTGTGTATCCTGCTGATTCCTTTCTTCCTGAAGCGCTACGGCATCAAGGTCGTGATGCTGATTGCCATGTTTGCTTGGGTACTGAGGTTCGGTTTCTTCGGAGCCGGTAATCCCGCATTCCCCGGAGTCATCCTCATTGTGCTGTCATGTCTGGTATATGGCGTTGCCTTTGACTTCTTTAATGTCTCGGGCGGTATATTTGTTGACAAGGAATGTGCCCCCGATGTCAAGGCCTCTGCCCAAGGTCTGTTCATGCTGATGACTAATGGCTTGGGTGCTACCATCGGTACGCTTGCTGCCGGTGCCATTGTCAACAGCCTGTGCCACTGGACCGAGGACGGCTTCCTCGTGGGCAATACCGCGTCAAGTTGGAGCACGGCATGGTATATCTTTGCTACCTTTGCTCTGGTGGTTGCCGTGTCGTTCATGTTCCTGTTCAAGTACAAGCACGTGAGAGAGGGCCAGAAGTGAGTTTGTGGTTAAGAGTTAAGGGTTAATCGGAATAGCTCTGAGCCGTCACAGGCCAGCTAATAACTATTAACTATTCACTAAAAAGATAATGCACCGTTTCTATTGTCCTGATATTGCCGACACCTTGACGCTGGGCGAGGAGGATTCCAAGCACTGCGTCAAAGTGCTGCGCATGGCCGAGGGCGACACCATCGAGGTGGTGGACGGAAACGGAAACCTATACACTTGCCGCATCACGATGGCGCACCCCAAACGGTGTGCCGTCGAGGTGTTGGACAAGCAATCGCAGCCTCCACACTGGGGCTGTCGCATCGTGTTGGGAATCGCTCCGACCAAGAATCTGGACCGCATGGAGTGGCTCGTGGAGAAATGCGTGGAGATGGGCGTTGACCGCATCATCCCACTGCGTTGCCACAACAGTGAGCGCACGGTGCTGAAAACCGAGCGGCTGAGGAAAATTATGGTCTCGGCCATGAAGCAGTCGCTCAAGGCGACCTTGCCGCAATTGGACGAAATGACGCCAGTGGAACAGGTGCTGGCCGAGCCGATGAGCGGCACGCGTTGCATCGCTTACTGTGATGAAATGCTGCCGCGTGAGCAGCGCCGGACCCTTGCCAGCGTGTATCAACCGGGCAATGACGTGCTGGTGCTCATCGGTCCTGAGGGAGACTTCAGTCCCGAGGAGGTGCAGGCTGCTACAACAGCTGGATTCATTCCCGTGACGTTGGGCGAGAGCCGCCTGCGAACCGAGACAGCCGGCATGATGTCGGTAGCGTGGATTCATGCTATGCTCGCTACGCTCGCAGTTTAGGGTTTTAGAGTTTAGAGATTTGACCGCTAATAGCTTAAATCATTAAGTAATATGTTGAAAGAATTATTGTCATCAGATAACTTCTTCCTGCTCGCTGGTCCCTGTGTGATAGAGGGCGAGGAGATGGCGATGGATATTGCCGAGAAAGCGATGAAAATCACCCAGTCGCTGGGTATCCCATACGTGTTCAAGGGTAGTTACCGCAAGGCTAACCGCTCCCGCATCGACTCGTTTACCGGCATCGGTGACGAGAAGGCCCTGCGCATCCTACGCAAGGTGGGCGAGACCTTCAAAATTCCCGTGGTGACCGATATCCATGAACCCGTCGAGGCCGACATTGCCGCTGAGTATGTCGATGTGCTGCAGATTCCCGCCTTCCTGTGCCGCCAGACCGAACTGCTGGTTGCCGCAGCCAACACGGGTCGCCTGGTGAACATCAAGAAGGGACAGTTCCTGGCACCCGAATCGATGCGCTTTGCTGTGCAGAAGGTGCGTGATGCTGGCAACGACCAGGTGACGATTACCGAGCGCGGCACAACCTTCGGCTACCAGGATTTGGTGGTGGATTTCCGTGGTGTGCCTGTGATGCAGGCTTTTGCCCCTGTCATCGTTGATATTACCCACTCGCTGCAACAGCCCAACCAGGGTGGGGGAGTGACCGGTGGCCGTCCCGAACTCATCGAGACCATGGCGCGTGCCGCCATCGCTGCCGGGGCCGATGGCCTGTTCTTGGAAACGCACCAGGATCCCTCAGTAGCCAAGAGCGACGGCGCCAATATGCTGCGCCTTGACCTGCTGGAGGGCCTGTTGACCCGCTTGACGCGCCTGCGTGCTGTCGTCAATGAAATTGACAATAAATGCTAAAATTATAAGAACATGAAAAGAACCGTCATCTTTCTTGCCCTCGTTGCAGTCATGTTGTCTGTAGCGGGGCAGAGTAGCGATGCTGTAGTCCGGGACAAGGTCACCAGCGCAGTGATGAATGTCTATGATGATCATCTCGCTAAGAATCCCAATGATTATAACGTGATGTTTGCCCGCGCCCACCAGCATTTCTACAACGGAGACTATACTTCGGCCCTTGCCGATGTGAACCAGGCCCTGCTGCTCACGCCCAAGACCGATAAGGAGCTGCGGTTTGACGAGTACATCCTGCGAGCCCGCATCAGTGACGCACGCCAGGATTATGCCGGTGAGCTGGCTGACTTGCGCCTCGCTCAAGAACTGCAGCCCAAGTCACTGCCTTGTACCGACCTGATTGCCAAGGCAAACCTCAAGGCAGGAAACCTTGATGCTGCCGCTAAGGCTTTCAAGACCATCCTGCGTGCCGAGTCTAAGAACTATGATGCGATGTATGGCCTTGCCCAGGTAGAACAGGCTCGTGGTAACAACAAGTCCGCTCTGGAACAGGTAAACAAGGCCGTAGAACTTTTCCGTGCTGAGCCTCAGGTGTATGTGAACCGCTCGGATATCCATGCTCGCCAGGGCAACATTACCGCTGCTGTGCAAGATCTGCTGATCGGTATGGGAGTAGGTGACGGCGGCACGTCGGTCCAGCAACTGTTTGACCTGAGTGACAAGAACTATAACGGAGTGATGGACGCTCTTGCTACCATCGCTGACCAGAATGCCGCCAATAGCGGTCTGTACCGCTACCTGCGTGCCAATATCGCCGTTGACCATTGCCACTATTCCCAGGCCTTGCAAGATCTGAATTATATTAAGCGTAACCACCTCTACGATAGTCCCAATGTGGATTACCATATCGCCAAGTGCTATCTGGAGCTGGCGCGATATGACGAGGCGCTCAGCCATGTGAATCAGGCGATTGCTGCCGATCCTCTGCAACCTGAGTTCTTCCTGCTGAAGTCCCTTGCCGAGTATTATGCTGGTGAAGGCGGGAATGCTGGCGAAGCGATGGAGACGCTGAACCGCTGCTCGCTCCTCAATCCGCAGTACGTGCCCATGCTACTGAGCAAAGCGGCTCTGCTGGTGAACCAAGGACAGGAAAAGTCTGCACTGGGTTACCTCAATGCTGCTGTCGCCAATGAACCAGGCGATGCCCAGGTGCTGCTCTCCCGCGCCCTGGTGCTGAAGAGCCTCGGCTATGACAAACTGGCTACGCGTGACTTGAACACTGTGGCACTGATGGGTGATGAACCGTATGACCTCAAAGGTCTTGCCCTGAACATGCTGGGACGTGACAACGAAGCCTTCCGCTGGCTGAACAAGGTCACTTCATCGACGGTGCCTGGAGGCGAGAATTTCTACTATGCTGCTCTGTTTATGGCCCAACGTGGCGACAATTACAGGGCTATGGATTACCTGCGCAAGGCCGTTGCTGACGGCTTCGGTAGCCTGCACCGCTTGCAGCATGACGTGCTGTCGCCGCTCAACTTGCAGTCACTGCGCTCTGAGCCGGGCTTTGACCTTATCGTTAAGGAGTTAGGCGTTAGGAATTAGGCTTTAGGTTTTAGCTGTTAGGTGTGAAGGGGCTCTATTGTCCTTAACCAGATTGCCGTGATTGTGAACCGCTTGATGTCAAGGATATTGATGCTTATTGTCGTGGGTTTGATACTCATGGCTGCAGTGTCATGCTCCTCGACCAAGCATGTGCCACAGGGCGAGTTGCTGCTTGATAAAGTAAACATCAACATCGCTGACCCCCAAAGAGACATCAAGGCATCACAGCTTGCCAACTACTTGCGCCAGAATGCCAACCATCGCGTGCTGGGCGGCTTGAAGCTGCAGCTGGCCTTCTATAACATGGCCGGCCGCGACACCTCCAAGTGGTATAACCGCTGGATTCAGCGTGTGGGTACACCGCCGGTGCTGTATGACAGCCTGTTGACGCTGGCGAGCCGTGACCAGCTGCACACTGCCTTGAATAATAAGGGTTTCATGAACAATCGTGTAGAATACCGCGTGAAGACCGACAGCGTGAAGCGCAAGGCTTGGGTCAATTATGACATAATACTTGGCGAGCCTTACTACATCCGTTCCATCGACTATGAGATTCCTGACGAGGCCCTGCATGAGCTGATACTTGCCGATTCGTCTCACTTCACCGTTCACACGGGTGATCTGCTGGATTATGACCATCTTGACGAGTGGCGCCAGAGCATCACCGAATCTCTGCGTAACAAGGGTTACTATGCCTTCAACAAGGAGTATATCACCTTTATTGCCGATACTGCGGCTGACTCCAAAGGGGTAGACCTGACGCTGAATACACGTGACCCCTACCACAATGACCGAATGCCCTACTATACGGAGCATGAGCCGTTCTATGTGCGGGATGTGGTGTATGTGACAGACTATGACCCCGTCGCCATGCATGACGGCTTCATGGGCGAGGATACAGTGGTATTGAAAAGCGGCGTGAAGGTCTTTGAGGGAGAAGAACGTTACTTGAGGCTTGACATCATTGAAGACTGCAACTACATTGTGCCCGGTTCTCTCTACAGCACCGAGGCAGTGAACCGCACCTATCGTGCATTGGGACGCCTGAATGTGCTCAAACAAGTGAATATTGACATCAAGCCGGTGGGCGAAGTGGACGGCGTGCTCATGGTGGACGCTTGGGTGCTGCTGCAGCATGACAAGACCCAAAGCGTGTCGGTGTCGCTAGAGGGTACCAACAGCGAGGGTGACCTGGGATTCGGCGTCGGTGTGGACTATGAGCACCGCAATATCTTCAAGGGGGCCGAGGTGCTGAGTGCCAAGGCCAAAGTGTCCTATGAGAGCATCTCGGGCGACCTGGGTGGTCTGATTAATAACAACTACAGCGAGTATTCCACCGAGTTGGGCGTGACCTTCCCCAAGTTCATGTTCCCGCTGCTGCGGCAATCCTTCAAGCGCAAGATCCAGGCTTCAACGACCTTCACCGTCAACTTTGACTACCAGGCACGTCCAGAGTACACGCGCGTCATAGCCGGTGGAGGATGGCGCTACCAGTGGACCGAGCGTAGTCGCCGCCTGTCGCACACGTTGACACTGCTTGACGTGAGCGTCATCAGTGTGCCCAAGTTCAATGACGAGTTCAAACAGCGCTTTGACTCCATTGCCAATCCGTTGTTGTTCTATAGTTATCAGGACCACTTGATTATGAGGATGGGCTACAACTTCTATCGTACCAACAAGGCCGAGATGAGCGTGCAGCAGATGGGCCATTTCCAGCGTGACGTCTTTACCATCCGTGCCAATGTCGAGACGGCTGGAAACCTGTTGTACGGGCTGTCGCATTTGACACAGCAAAAGGCTGATGAAAATGGCAGCTACAAGGCCTTGGGCATCCGCTACTCGCAATATGTGAAGGCCGATGCCGATTATGCCTTCACCCATTATTTGGACCGTCGCCAGAGCATCGCCTTCCACATCGGGGCGGGTGTGGCAGTCCCCTATGGCAACAGCGACGTGTTGCCCTTTGAGAAACGATTCTACAGCGGTGGTGCCAACAGCGTGCGCGGTTGGGGCGTGCGTACCCTGGGTCCTGGCAGTTATAACAGCAACAACAAACTTTCCAACTTCATCAACCAGTGTGGTGACATCCGCTTTGATGTCAATCTGGAATATCGTGCCAAGTTGTTCTGGATCATTGAGCTGGGCCTGTTCCTTGATGCCGGTAACATCTGGACCATCAGAAGCTATGAAAACCAACCTGGCGGTGTGTTCAAGTTCAATAAGTTCTATGAGCAGATTGCAGCAGCCTATGGTGCCGGTATCCGCCTGGATTTCAAGTATTTCCTTGTGCGTGTTGATATGGGTATGAAGGCCCACAATCCCGCCAGTGGTCAGGAGCATTGGCCCCTGCTGCATCCCAAGTTCAAGCGCGACAGCGAATTCCATTTTTCGGTGGGCTATCCGTTCTAGTGTTAGAAAGGATAGCATCCCATTGGCGGATACCCGCAGCATTTCCTAATTGCTTTGGGTGAAATGTGTTATTTTCCTATTGTTTTCGTTAAAAAATAGCGGATTTTTTTTGTTTGTTGTAAAAAATGTAATAAATTTGTCGCTTAAATAATAAGGATCGAAGCATTCATTTTTTGTTTAACTTTTAATTTTATAAGCTTATGAAGAAATTTTTATTCATTCTGTTGGCCGCAGCAATGACGCTGCCCGTAATGGCCCAAGTAACTCCCGCTCTGAGGAACAGAGCTGCTAAGGTTGACCGTACCCTTGACACGAGAGTGCTCAAGTCAATGAAGGGCTTAGATGGCACTTTCAGCATGCCCATGAGGGGGATGACCGACTTTGTGTGGGACTTCGAGACTGAAGAAGACTTTGAAGGTTGGGCAACCTATGATGCTGACGGTGACGGCTATTGCTGGGAAATCGATGATTACTATGCATATAGTGGCTACCAGAGCTTGACTTCACGCAGCTACTATGGTGGTAATGTATTGTATCCCGACAACTGGCTGATTTCGCCCAATGTTGCCCTGGGTGGCGAGTTAAAGTTCTTTGCAGAGAACTACTCAACAGGTTATCCTGACAACTTCCAGGTATTCTTGATTCTTGGTGATGAGTTGACCGTTGAGGCTATTGAGGCAGCTGTGCCCGTTAGCGACATGATCACTCCTCCCGGCGACTGGACCGAGTACACCGTTGATCTGAGCGCTTACAGTGGCAATGGTTACTTCGCTATCCGTCACTATGATTGCTACGATCAGTTCCGTGTCCTCATTGACTACATCACTCTCACGGCTCCTAGTGCAGCAAAGCCCCAGAACGTTGTCGCTACCCCCGCTGCAACCAGCGCTGTTGTAGAATGGGAGGATGCCGAGAATGTAGCATGGAACCTGCGCTACAGGGAGGCTGTTGAACTCGAGTCTATCGAATGGGACTTCGAGAATGAGGAGCAGATGGCTCTCTGGGAGCTTGTTGATGCTGATGGTGACGGTTACAACTGGCAGTACTTCAACAATACCGGTCTGACTTCTGGTCGCATGACTGCTCACGGTGGTGAAGGCCTCATTGCATCTGCAAGTTATGACAATGATCTGAGTATTGCTCTGAATCCTGACAACTGGCTGATTTCGCCGAAGGTTAAGCTCGATGGCACCCTGTCGTTCTGGGCTGCTGGCCAGGATCCCAGCTATGCAGCTGAGGTATTCGGTGTATTTGTTTCGACCGACAAGGTTAACTGGACTCAGATTGGCGAGGACATGACTGCTACCGGTACTTATAAGGAATACACCTTCGACCTGAGCTCACGCGCAGGTGAGGAAGGCTACTTCGCTATCCGTCACTACAACGTGACCGACCAGTTCTGGCTGAACATCGACGACATCAGTCTGACCATTGGTAAGCCCAATGAGTGGATCGTTGTTGAGGGTGTTACCAGCCCCTACACCATCGATGGCCTGAATCCTGAGACCAACTACGAGGTTGAGGTACAGGGCGTTAACGCCGAGGGTCTCACCAGTGGTTGGACCGAGACCATTGCCTTCACCACGCTGGCCGATGACGTTCCTCCCGTTGATCCCACCGAGAAGACTGGTGCTCCCACCTTCCATGGTTATACCGAGGATGGCATCCACGCTTACTTCGTTGAGATCATCGAGACCGAGCCCAGTACCATCTACTATCGCGTACAATTCCCCGATGGCACTTGGACTGAATGGGCTGAGTATGAGGACATCCTGAGCTTCGAGGGTGACGGTAAGTACCGCGTAGAGGCTTATGCCGTAGCCGATGGCAAGCTGCCGAGTGAGGAGATTGCTTATGAGTTCGTTGTAGCTCCCGTTACTGGCATCGTAGAGATGGTAGAGGGCAAGACCGTTGCTGGCGTACGCTACTTCAACATGGCTGGCCAGGAGATGCGCGAGGCTAACGGCCTGACCATCGTGGTTGTGACCTACACCGATGGCACTACCAGTGCAACCAAGGTTGTGAAATAAGCTATCAGACTTTAGCTATTAGCTGTTAGGCTTTAGCTTTATTGCAACAGAAAAAACAGGCGTCCTGTAGCGGGACGCCTGCTTTTTTTGTGATATAGACGGAGTTGTATTGAACAGCTCGGAATTACTTGCTCAGGATGATGTCGATGATGTAGTTGACGTCGGCAATAGTAACCTCGTTGTCATGGTTGACGTCTCCGTCGAGTGGACCGTCGTTGTGGCCCAGGTCCTTCTCGATGATCTCTGTGAACTTGTGCCAATAGTTGGTGGACTGGTAGCTGGCAGTGGCACCGATAGGAATATAGAGCTTAGCCTTGCCATAGACCGTGAAGCAACTTTCGTTACCCATCTCGGGAGCCGTCTCGTTACAGGAGGTAATGCTCTTGAGTTCATTGCAATCGTAGAACGCAAACGCACCAAGGCTTCTGATATTGCTGCCAAGGGTCAGTTCCTCCAACTCAGCGCATTTTTCAAAGGAACGGTAGCCAATTGTTCTGACAGTGTTAGGTATAACGACTCTGGCCAATCTCACGCAGGAACTGAAAGCGTTGCCACCGATTGTTAGAACACCCTCGTCGATGGTGAGTTGCGTGAGGTGTGTGCAATTGTAGAAAGCAGCCTCATTGATAGTCTCGACATTGCCAGGGATAGTTACTTTAGTCACAGGGGTTTCGGCGAAAGCGTGTGAAGGGATGGCTTTGAGTCCCGTTCCGATGGTGATGTTCTTGAGGTTGTCGCAATAGGCAAAGACATAATTGTCCATTTCTTCAGTACTGTTAGGGATGGAGACTGCTTGAAGCGCGTCACAGTTCTGGAAGGCGTATGCGCCGAAGGTCTTGACCTTGTTGCCAAGGGTGAGTTGTTCCATCTCGATGCAGTTCTCGAATGAGCGGTAGCCGATGGTCTTGACCGTGTTGGGAATCACGACCTTGGCCAGCGTTGAGCATCCACTGAAGGCATTGCTGTTGATGTTGACCAGACCCTCGTTCAAGGTGAGTTGCGTGAGGTGTGTGCAATTGTAGAAAGCAGCCTCATTGATAGTCTCGACATTGCCAGGGATCGTTACTTTAGTCACAGGGGTTTCGGCGAAAGCGTGTGAAGGGATGGCTTTGAGTCCCGTTCCGATGGTGACGTTCTTGAGGTTGTCGCAATAGGCAAAGACATAATTGTCCATTTCTTCAGTACTGTTAGGGATGGAGACAGCTTGAAGCGCGTCACAGTTCTGAAAGGCGTATGCACCGATGGTCTTGACCTTGTTGCCAAGGGTGAGTTGTTCCATCTCGATGCAGTTCTCGAATGAGCGGTAGCCGATGGTCTTGACAGTGTTGGGAATCACGACCTTGGCCAGCGTAGAGCATCCACTGAAAGCATTGCTGTTGATGTTGACCAGACCCTCGTTCAAGGTGAGTTGCGTGAGGTGTGTGCAATTGTAGAAAGCAGCCTCATCGATGGTCTCGACATTGCCAGGGATAGTTACTGTAGTCACAGGGATTTCGGCGAAAGCGTGTGAAGGGATGGTTTTGAGTCCCGTTCCGATGATGACGTTCTTGAGGTTGTCGCAATAGGCAAAGACATAATTGCCAATCTCTTCAGTACTGTTTGGGATGGAGACTGCTTGTAGCGCGTCACAGTTCTGGAAGGCGTATGCGCCGATGGTCTTGACCTTGCTGCCGATGATAACAGATTCCATTTCGGTGCAATTCTCAAAGGCGCGGTATCCGATGGCGGTGACGTTGTAGGTCTTACCGTCATTGGTGACGGTGGCGGGGATGGTGATGTTGCCGCTGTAGCGGAAACCGTTGTCACCAGTGGTGACGGTTACTGAGTTGCCTCCGGTATTGATGCTGTAATAGATACCTCCGGCCTGGAAGTCATAGGCGTTAGCGGCAGCGGCTCCGAGAAGCAGACATGCCATCGTCAGGAATGAAGTGAAAACATTTTTCATAAAGCGATGATTTTTATTTGTTAGTAATATAATTGTGTTAATGATCAAAAGCCGATCAGGAAGGAGAAGATGCGTCCTTGGGCTTCGTTGCCAGTGGCGCTGTTGGCGTTCTGGTTGCCATTGTTGTTACATGCCGTGAACATGAGTGCAGCTACGGCTACTGCTACAAAATTGAACAGATGTTTCATAAGTTGATAGTTTAATCAAAGGGTTATTGTTGAATATGAATGAATGCAATTGAAGCAACACGAGATTATTGTACTGAGAGTCCTGCATAGACACACTTGATTTCCTCTTGATAGGTGCTTTTGTTCTTCTCGCGTTTGAGTGTCAGCCCCTTGAAGGTCAGGTCGCCGTTAGCGTTCGGGGTGCAGAACTTGTCGTCTCGATACAGGTAGTCATCAATCTTGTAAAAGTTCTCGCCGACCTTGAACTGCACATACGGCGTATCCACACAGATGTAGCTGATGGTGCTTTGGTCGGCTGAAATGGCCTTGAACATCACTTCGCCATCTAGGGTGAATGTGACCAGTTTATAGGTCTTGCCCTCCTTGTTGGAGAACTGGCTGGTCGTGTAGTTGTCATACATATAAGGAATGCTGGCGGGCAGGCTAGCGATGGCGGTGCCCACCAGGACTTTGCCTTCTCCGTAAATGCCGTCGGCCTTCAGGCTGGGTAATAGATTGATGGGTACATTGTCCATGCGGAATGTTCCGTTGTGAGTGTTGCAGTCATTGTCCAGATAGTAATAATTCATCTCGACCCTCTTGAACTTGGTGTCATCGAGATTCACATGGGAAAAAAGCACCCTTGTATTCAGTTTTGTGTCGTCAAGAATCGTGTTGGCTGTGCGGTATATGGTAAACTCGCCACTGCCCATGTCAACACCTCCTTTTTTGAATTGGTTGCCATTATCATCGATTGCCACACAATAGCCAATCTCGGTATATATTTTCCAAGAATCGTCGGAGCTGTTGTAAAACTGCATGTTTAGGATGACATCCTTGGAACCGTAAACGCGGGTGGCGTGTAGCTTAGTTATGCTTACACCGGGATTGTCGCCGATGATGGAAATTTTGGTATCCCCAATCGTGTAGGGCTTGCCATTGACTTTCTTGCTGTTGTCTTTGGTTTTGCCTTTGGTCGATCCAGATTCTCCCAAGACGGTGTTGGCTACGTCGTCAACTGTCTTGGCCGCTTTCTCAATGGCGTTGCCCAGTTTCTTGAAGAGTTGAGCGTTTGCCTGTCCTTGCACTCCTGCGATAAGAATGATTGCGATAATGAACTTTTTCATGATTTTATTGTTTTAATCGGTTAATAATCTTCGTTTGTGATGCAAAGGTAAGAACATGTCCATTATGCAACCAAGAGATTTGTTGCATAATGGACAAAATAGTGGGATTAATGTATGAAATGTTCTTTCTTTTACTGAAGCCTGAGTAATGGTATAATCCTCAGGCTACGGCAAAGATGATGATCAATTCTGCGATGAGGACTCGCATGAACATTGTCAAGGGATAGACGGTGGCATAGGCGACGGCAGGCGCGTCGTTGCCGGCGGTGGTGTTAGCGTAGCCCAGAGCGGGGGGATCGGTGGTGGCACCTGCAACGAGACCCATGATGGTGCAGTAGTTGAGGTGCAGCTTGCCGCGAGCCACGACAACGGCGATGAGCAGCGGGATGATGGTGATCAGGAAGCCATAGAGTACCCACAAGGCACCGTTGGCGCTCAGGATGGTGGAGACGAATTTGCCACCTGCCGCGATGCCCACCGAGGCGAGGAAGAGACTCAGTCCCAACTCACGCAGCATGAGGCTGGCAGCGGTGCTGGTATAGGTCACTAGGCGTGCCTTGTAACCATAGCGGCCGATGAGGATGGCCACGATGAGCGGTCCACCGGCGAGACCGAGCTTCATGGGCACCGACATGCCTGGGAGCATGATGGGAATGGAGCCGACAATGATACCGAGGAAGATGCCGATGAACATGGTGAACAGGTTGGGGTGCTCCAGACGCTTGTAGGAGTCGCCCATGCGTTTGCCCAGGCGGTCCACATCCTCTTCGCGTCCCACGACGGTGAGGCGGTCGCCCACTTGCAGCGACAGGTTGGGGCTCGCCAGCAGTTCGACGCCCGCACGATAGACGCGGGTGACATTGACCTTGTAGCCCTCGTGGAGACGGATGGAGCCGATTTTGCGGCCATTGATTTCGCTATTGGTGATGACGATGCGCTTGCTGACGATGCCCTTGGGCGACGTCTCAATCTGCCAGTCAAGGTCCACCTGAGGGCCGATGATGGCGTCGAAAATGTCCTGGTCGTGTGCACTCATGACGATGCGCAACACGTCATCCTGATGGATGACAGTCTCGCCCTGCGGAATCTCGATGGTGCCGTCGGCGCGCTTGAGTCGCGAGATGGTGAAGTTGCGGTCAATGATGGAATGCAGGCGCGTCACTGCTTTGTCAAAGATGAGCTTGTTGGTCACCTGATAGGTGATGACGTGGGGCTTGAGCTGGCTGTCTTCTTTTTCACGCTCAATCTCATCGATTTCCTTATCGACGTTGATTTTGAAGAAGGCCTTCAAGAGCACCATCGACAGGATGATGCCGATGACGCCGAGGGGATAGGCTGCGGCATAGCCCAGTGACATGGACTCGTTGAGGTCATTGGCGCGTTCACCGACGGTCTCGATGAGTGCCTGCTGGGCTGCACCCAGCCCAGGCGTGTTGGTTACAGCACCGCTCATGACACCTACCAGATCTGTCATGCTGATGTTGCCGGCAATAAAATAGATGGCAAGAGCCACCACCACGTTGAGGCCCACGATGAGCATGGCGATACCGTTAAGTTGGATGCCCTCCTGCTTGAACGAGGAGAAGAAACTGGGGCCCACCTGCAGACCAATGGAGAAGATGAACAGGATGAGGCCGAATTCCTGGATGAACTTGAGGGTGGCAGGATCCACCTCAACGCCTAGATGGCCGATGAAGATACCACAGAACAACACAAACGTCGCGCCCAGTGAAATGCCGAAGATTTTCACTTTCCCCAGCAGGACGCCGATGGCGATGACGATGGCATAGATGAGTAGCGTGTGAGCCACTCCGTTGCCTATCCATAATTCGGTGAACCAGTTCATGATTTAGTTTAATGTTTAGAGGTCAATGATGTGTCCTTTATGAAATGCGGATGCCATTCTCGACAATGTCAAGGATGTCCAGCGGGTTGTTGACGATAGCATCGGCATGGTACTCAACGAGTTCCTTCTTGCTGCGGAAGCCCCAGGTCACGCCCACCGAGTCGATGCAGGCACGGCGTGCCGTCTCCATGTCCACGCCGCTGTCACCCACGTAGAGGGTGTCGGCCTTGGCGACCTTGGCTTGAGACAGGATAGAAAACACCACGCTGGGGTCGGGCTTGACGTTGACGCCCTCTCGGTGCCCCTCTATGGCCACAAAGGGGATGTCGGGGAAGAAGTGAGGGATGATTCTATCGACGGCCTTCTGGTACTTGTTGCTGGCGACAGCGATGCTCA
This sequence comes from uncultured Prevotellaceae bacterium, assembly GCA_900318645.1. Lineage (GTDB taxonomy): Bacteria > Bacteroidota > Bacteroidia > Bacteroidales > Muribaculaceae > Sodaliphilus. The sequence goes on along the minus strand of ONLH01000002.1, from coordinate 45,657 downwards.
CGCCCAGGTCGCGTAGGTCCTGCAGGAGCTCTGGCATGCCGTTGTAGGGCTTGGTGTAGTCGGTGCAGTGCACGTCGTAGTACTCCAGAAAGTCGCCCAGCACGCGATCCACCGTCTCGTCATCACGTGCGTCCTCGGGCAGCACACGAGTCATCAGGCGGCGCACTCCGTTGCCCACAAAGTAGGGGTAACTCGCCATGCTATGGGTAGCATAGCCGTTGCGCTCAAGTGCGTAGTTGGCTGCCTGCCCCAAATCCTCGATGGTGTAGAGCAGCGTGCCGTCCAAGTCAAAAATCACCAGCTTTTTCATCATGATGTTTCTTAAAATGATGCTGCAAAGGTAATATAAAGTTTTCAGTTTCCCATCACGATACTGGCACTCATCAGGAAAACAATATAGCGAATCATCACAAATCGCTGGTATTCTGCACACTGTTGTGTTGAGTTGAAACAAGATTTCTTCACTGATTTCGGTAAAGCAGCAGGCGAAATAGTGACTAAGGGCACTATTTCCGTGATGTTGTAGTAGGTGCCATCGACCTCAAAGTCCTGGGCCGCTGCAGTGAGCGTCAGCATCAGCATGATGGTGTGGATGAGATGTTTTTAATTTCAGTGTTGCGTTGACAACGCAACAAACTGGACTGAGTGTTGTGTGTTGTTTCCGGGTTAATTCTAGCAAGGGTGATAAATGGTGCTGACGTGCAATCGTTTGCGTTGAAATTTTGAAACTGATGAAGTGACATTATAAAGTGATGTGGGGGGAAATCAGTAATTTTGGAGACATCAAAAAGAAAAGGGTATCAAGCCCATCACCATCGGAATAACCAAATTATCTATTCAAAACTTAATAATACAGTTCAATATGAAAAAAACGACTACACTATTTCTCTCGTTTGTGGTGTCATTGCTGACGCTACAGGCTGGTGCCCAGATGTATATCGTGGGCGGCGCTCCGTTCGGCGATTGGAATCCTGCCGGCGGAGTCAGAATGAATGCCAAGGCCGATGGGACTTACAATTACACGACCACCATCAGTGGCGAGGTGTATTTTGTGTTTGCCGATGGGCTGGCTTCGTCCTCCTCAGATTGGACGACGTTCAACAACAACTACCGCTACGGTCCTTCCGCTGGTGACCAGCAAGTGCCTGTTAACGGCACTTGGACGGCTACGCAGAAGGCCGGTGACCACGGCGCCTACTTTTTCACGGGCGACGGTTCGGAATATGTTTTCACGTTTGATACGATCAACAAGCGCTTCAAGGTAGCCAAAGAGGGTGGTAGCGGTCCTGTTGATCCTATCACTGGTCACCTTTACATCCTGGGTGAGGCCAACGGCAACAGTTGGGACCCCAGCCACGGTGTTGAGATGAGCACTACCGACGGTTATATCTTCACGGCCCAGGTGACCTTCAACGGTGAATGGTCGGAGGAGGATGCCAACGTGAGCTATTTCTCGTTCACTACCAAGCTGGCTGATGACAGCGAGGACTGGGAAAGCATCAAGCCCTACCGTTTCACTCCCGTGAGCGATGGCAACTTCTGGGTTACCTCGTCGATGCTGGGGCAAACGATCGTCATGAACGCCCTGGGAGAGGATGTGGATATCTCTTTCCGCATTCCTGCAGGTACCTACAATATAACGGTTGACGTCAGCGGCCGCACGACGGTCATCACGCGCGAGAGCGGTGGTGGCCCCGTAGCTGGCAAGGGCTGGCCCGCGATGTATGGCGGCGTGATGCTGCAGGGTTTCTACTGGGACAGCTATGATGCCACGAAGTGGACCCGCTTCACCGAGAAAGCCGAGGAAATCGGTCAGAACTTTGATTTGGTATGGGTGCCCAACTCGGGCAGCGTTGATGACTTCGGCAATGCCCATAGCATGGGTTATATGCCCGTCTATTGGCTGAAGCACAATTCGTGCTTCGGTACCGAGACACAACTGCGTGAGATGATCCAGACCCTGCACGGCCACAACACCAGCGTGATGATGGATATGGTCATCAACCACAAGAGCGGCAAGAGCGGTTGGGTGGATTTCCCTGATGAGAATGTCACGGGTCCCGTTACCGGCGACGAATACAGTATGACGTGGAGTCTTGCCGATATCTGCCGCAACGATGAGTGCACAGCACAGGGTTATTCCCCCACTGGAGCCTATGATGAGGGCGAGAACTTTGACGGCAGCCGTGACCTGGACCACACCAGTGCCAACGTGCAGAAGAACGTCAAGGCTTATCAGAAGTACCTCATGCAGGAGTTGGGTTATGACGGCTTCCGCTACGACATGTGCAAGGGCTTTGCCGGCTACTACGTGGGTCTGTATAACAAGACCAGCGAACCGACCTTCTCGGTGGGCGAGTATTGGGACGGCAATGCCGAAACCCTGCGCTGGTGGCTGAACGAGACCAAGCAGGACGACCGCATCCAGAGCGCCGTGTTTGATTTCGCGTTGAAGTATCCGATGCAGAGTGCTTTCGCTGGTGGCAACTGGAGCGCCTTGAATGACAAGGGCCTCGCTGCCGATGCCAACTACCAGCGCTACTCGGTGACCTTTGTCGATAACCATGACACGGGTCAAAATACCAACTATGACTGCCTGAAGACCAATGTGATGGCGGCCAATGCCTTTATCCTGGCTATGCCTGGCACTCCGTGCGTGTTCTACAAGCATTATAATGTTTACAAGAACGAGATCAGCGACTGCATCAAGGCCCGCCGTGCTGCCGGTATCCACAACCAGAGCGGTATCGTGACCCAGGAGGAGAGTAACGGTGGTTACATCCTTGAGACCGCAGGTACACGTGGCAACCTGTACCTGCAGTTGGGAGGAGCCACCGCCAACGGTTGTCCTTATGGCTTTGAGCCCGTGCAGTCGGGTGATGGTTACGCGCTGTACATTACTTACGGCGTTGACTGGCGTCACGTGGGTAAGGATGGCAGCATTCTGGGGTATCCCGTGGTGAGCAAGAAAGCCGGCAACTATGTAGGTAATGTGACTCTCAGCGTCGCCCCCAGCAGGACTGGCACGACGATTGTCTATACTACCGATGGCAGTGTGCCCACCGTGACCAGCGAGAAGCTCACAGCCAGCAAGAGCTTCACCTTTACCGAGAATACTACCCTCAAGGTGGCAGTCCTCAATGGTAATCAGGTTGAGAATGTCGAGAGTTACGTCTATACCATCACCGATGCCGCTACGACCGGCATCAACGTGTATGTGAAGAGCTCGATGGCAGCTGCCCACATCTGGGCATGGACTAGTGAGGGCAGTGTGACTGGTGCCAACTGGCCTGGTAAGACCATCAGCAGCCTGGACAAGGTGACGGTCAACGATATCGAGTGGTATTGCCTGCATGTGGATGCCGACCAGGTTTCGGTCATCTTCAACAACGGAGAGGGTGGATTTGAGAACCAGACGGCCACCATCAATGTGACGCGCGATGCTTTCTTCATCTATCCTGACAGTGAACTGACAGGACTGAACTATACCGCTGCCGATACTTATCTCGACGTGACCGAGAAGTATGCCGGCGCCGGTGCAGCCAGCTTTGACAAGGTCTATGTGCTGGGTAACATCAACACGACAGGTTGGGCTCCCAACAACGGCTATGAGATGACGACTACCAACGGTGAGAAGTATACCGCGACCATCGACTTTGTGGATCCTTACGGTGGCTACAGCTACTTCAGTTTCTCAACAGCTTTGGGTGAGTCTTGGGACGAGATTGCCAGCGACCGTATGGGCGCTACCACCAACAACTTCCTCATCAACCAGGCCCGCCTGGGCACCGAGCTGAGCGTGGTACAGGGTACCAACGCCTTCAGGATTCCCGTTGGCAAGTACAACCTGACGCTGTACCTGTCGCGCGGTGTCCTCGTGGTTGATAAGTGGACCGAGCCAGTACTTATTGTCCGTGGAGACGTGAACGCCGACGGCTTTGTCAACATCGGTGACGTGACTGACCTGATTAACGTCCTGTTGTCGGGTGATACCTCAAGCATCAATGTGGCTAATGCCGACTGTGAGCAGGATGGCCGCTTGAGCATCACCGATGTGACCACCTTGATCAACTACCTGTTGATAGGGCAGTGGTAATTAGCAGTTAGCTCCGCACGAGAGCTGGCGACTGAAAACTAAAAGACTTCCAAACTGATGACAATGAGTGTCAATCGGTTTGGAAGTCTTTGTTTATTGATTCTTATTCCCTCTTGGATGGTTGGCCTTGGTCACTTTGTGAGTTTTAAGGCTTTAGACAATCTGTCGGCCACAGGCGTGAGCAGGCAAGCGACGCAGTAGGTGACAATGACCCAAGCGAGCCAAATAAGGATATGCCAATGTAGTGGCTGATAATACTCGGCGAACATGATGGGCCCGATATAGCCGTGGAGGAACCACATCATCATTGATTTGTCGCCTAAGGGGATGAGAATATGATTGGAGATGGCGGCAGGCTTAATGTGCATCACCAGCCAAACAATGATAGTCACAAAGAGGGGTATTGAGTGAATGGGCCTATAGCCCGCGAGAGCGTACACTACCAGCATCAACAGCACGACGAGGGCATTCTTGCCTCGCAATTTGCTCCAAGTGATTTCTTTCCCGTCAAGTACCATACGCGCCATGACGGCACCAATGACGAAACTGAGCAGCATTTCCAAGGCCAAAGCGAGGTGGTACAATAAAAAGTAGTGTCGGAAGAATTGTGAGTAATAATGACCGATCAGCCAAGTTGCCCCGAGTGAGAGAATAAGGGATAGGACAATGGCTGCTATGTTGCCGATGCGGTCAATGATGCGGAATATCCATTTTGAACCGAACGAGAGCAGCACATAGGTGAAAAGGAACCAGGTGAACTGGCAGTAGTCCCAACGCCAACCAATGAGGTTGGTGACAATGGCTTTAAAGGAGTAGCGGAACACACCTGGAGCAACCCATGGCCCGAGAGTGAAGACAAAAATGCCCAGCACGAGCCAGAACGAGACGTAGAGGCGCCCTGTGCGCTTGAGCAGGTAAGGCCAGTTGAGTCGATTGTGGCGATAGGCATAGAACAAGCCATATCCGCTGACAATCAAGAAATACTCTACGGGGTGGGATATATTGGACAGGAAACCTCTGAGGAAAGGAATGTACGTCTCGGGATCGACTAGGTGTGGAAAGTGATAGACCAGCATCAGCAGGATAGCAATGCCCTTGATGATGGCTGATTGTTGTCGGCTCATAGTGTCTAAATAATTGAAACGAGTGTGCAAATTTAGGAAAAAATCGTCTCATGGCAAGTGATGACGTGGTTTTTGTTGGTCGGGTGGGGGAAAAGCACTACCTTTGCCTAGGCTATCAATGGAGAAGCAGTACGAGAATATTATCATCGGCATCGACCCGGGAACCAATGTGATGGGTTATGCCCTGTTGGGGGTGAACGGCAAGAAGCCGGAGCTCATCGTCATGGGCGTGCTACAGCTCAACCGCATGGAGGACCACTACATGAGGCTACGTCACATCTATGAGCGCGTCAGTGGGGTGATTGCCGAGTATCTGCCCGACGAGATGGCAATCGAGGCACCGTTCTATGGCAAGAATGTGCAGTCGATGCTCAAGCTGGGGCGCGCACAGGGCGTGGCGATGGTAGCGGCGCTCAACCGCGAGATCCCCATCACTGAGTATGAGCCTCGCAAAATCAAAATGGCCATCACAGGCAACGGTGCCGCCAGCAAGGAGCAGGTGGCAATGATGCTGCAGCGCACGCTGGGCATCGACCAGACTCAGATGCCGGCACTGCTTGACGCGACCGATGCACTAGCGGCAGCCCTGTGCCACTTCTATGAGCGCAACAAGCCGTTCACTGGCAAGGGCACCAAATCATGGAAAGCATTCATCGCCCAGCACCCCGACCGCGTGAAAAAATAACTTGAACTGCAAATTACGCGGATTATCCAACTGGGCATTCGCGCTTGCTTTTTCTAACAACTGAAAAGTCTGATATTTCTGATGGCATCCGCACGCGGTCAAAAAAGGAAGACAATAAGTACAATAAAGACAATGCCATCTGGCTCGTAACGGAAGAATCAACGACAACTCAGACGATTTAAAGAATGGACATTCGCGCTTTGTTGACCTCACGCTAAGTCGCGAAGGTTTATTATTGCACGCAAGGACTCGCAAGATAATTATTAATGGGTGATTCATGGATATTCGTGTTTTTTAATGGGTTATGATGAGGCTTCCCTTGATTTTTTGGGTATTTTTTTGGATTTTTTAGGGGGATGTTGTAACTTTGCAAGACTCCCCGTGAGACTAATGCGAATTTAATTAATCATCACATAAACTATTAACTTTAAAGCTTTTAAAACAATGAAGAAAATTTTCCTCCTGACTGCACTCGCAGTCCTCATGGGTGTGGCCACCGCCACCGCCCAGCAAATTTCGGTTGTTAACGGTGGAACGACCACCCTGTATCAGAACTTGCCGGCAGCCATTGAGGGCGCTAGCCCCGGCAGCGTCATCTACCTGCCCGGTGGCGGTTTCCCGCTCCCTGACAGCGTGAAAATCACGAAGAAGTTGACCATCATCGGCATTGGCCATAAGTCCACTAACGACAACGTGGATGGTTTCACCAATATTGCCGGCAACGTCTTCTTTAACGGCGGAAGCGACGGAAGTGCCATCATGGGCTGTCTAATTACGGGTACTGTGGCCATTGGTCATGATGGTGCCTCGGTTAACAATGTCCTCGTGAAACGATGCAACGTCAATGCTGTCGATTCTCGTGCTAACTGCGAGAATATTGTCATCAGCCAGAATTATATCCGCAATTCTTCTAATATAAGTGGCTGCGGCTGCTTGGTGACTAATAATATCGTTCATTCATTATTCGATATGAATTCATCAACGATTTGCTATAATATTATAAGATATAACCGATATTATGATAGTTACCAAAGATATTCAGCTCTCGTTAATGTTGATAATTCAAATATCCACAACAATATTATAATAGATAGAGGTAATTATGGGCCAAGTGCTTTGTGCGACAACATTCAGGCCTATCGCAATATGTTTATCAATTGCAACTGGGGTGACAGCTGTGTGAGCCTGCCCGATGGCACAGGTTGGGATAATGTGTTTGAAAAGTGGAATGACGGTACCATTAACCCGATGAATGATTTCCACTTTAAGGAAGCTTACCAGCAGTATAACGACATCGGCATCTATGGCAACGGTGTTAGCGGCTTTGATGACCACCAGACGGCCCCTGTGCCTTATATCACTGGCAAACAGATTGACCAGGAAACTGATGCTGCTGGCCAGTTGGGCATCAAGATTCGCGTGAAAGCAAGTGGTGACTAATTCAACCTTTCAGTCATGAGAAGGATAATTATTCAAGGCCTGCTGGCGTGGCTGATAGGGCTGCTGCCCCTGCTGGCCGCGGGCCAGACGTTGACCAGGTATGAATACTGGTTTGACGACGACTTTAGCCATCGTGTGTCAGGCTCGTTGTCAGGCACCGAGCGTGAGGTCAACAAGCGCGTCAGCACTGATGGACTGTCCGACGGCATCCATCGGATCAATTTCCGTGCCCGCCAGTCGGATGGCAGCTACAGTGCCATTACCAGTTCGGTCTTCCTAAAGCTTGACAAACCAGCTAACACGGTGCTGGAGTATTGGTTTGACGACAACTACGGCCAGCGCGAGAGCATCCCCATCAGTGCCAATGGCGAGGAGGAGTCGCTGTCTCTCGACCTGCGCAGCAACACGAAGTACCCCTTTGGATTCCATTGGCTCAAATTACGAGCCGTTGTGGCTGGGGCTGGAACAACATCAGTGTGTACCGAACCTGTGCTGAAACTCTCTGCAGGTGTTGCCAACAAACTGGATTATTGGATTGACGGTGACATCAGCAATATGCGCACTCTTGAAGGGAATAACGCTAGCGATGGTAACGGCTATGTCTATGTCACCGACCTTGACTTGCAGGACGTGTCCCCAGGTTACCATTGCCTGTACTGTCGCACCCGCAGCAGTAGCGGCTATACCTCAAGCGCAGTGACCATGACCCCGTTCATCAAGGTGACATCGGGCATCGCCTCGACGCTGGAATACTGGGTGGACAACGACCGCAGCAATGTGCGCACTCTAGCTGGTGTTCCTGCGAGTGACGGCAATGGCTATGTGTTTACATCCCAGCTTGACATGCGCAGTGTGGATCCGGGCTACCATGTGCTCTACTTCCGCGCTCGCAGTGAGAACGGCGGCACCTCTACCTCCACACTCTCTTCGGGTTTCCTTAAGTTGGCTTCGGGTGCCGCATCCAGGCTGGAATACTGGTTAGACGGCGACCGTAGCAACGTGCGAGTGCTGAATGGCACACAAGCTAGCGATGGTAATGGCTATGTGTTTGTTGACGATTTGGATCTGGGCGATGTCACGCCTGGACATCATCGCCTGTATTGTCGTGCCCGCAGTGGTAGCGGTGGCACGGCAACAGCTGTGACCATGACACCTATTATTGTTAAATCGTTGTACCATCAAGAAGTAAGCACTGCCGCTGTGGTTAAGAAATACAGCGTCGTTGTGGACGATGAGGCTGAAATGATCTACAATCTGCCGCATCCTAAGGATGACTACGACTTTAACTACATCTTTGATGCGCGTTATCTGTCTAAGGGCAAGCATAAAGTCAAGGCCAGTTTCTGGAATTCTTACGGCATGAGTACCTATGCCGAGCAGGAATTTACCGTCAAGGAACCCGAGGAGCCCAAGATTACGTTGTCAGCTAGTGAAAAGGATGGCGTGGTGTCGTTGACCTATGACTACAAGGTGCCTAACAACGTGAAGCACCGCGTGTTGCGCGTATATGAGAATGGAACCAAGACAAAGGTTTTTGACGAAGATAAGAGCGTCAGCGACGGCATTTACACTGTCACCGATGCTCCCCCGGCAGGACAGTCTGTCTATCATGTTCTCAGCCAATATCAGAAATATGATGGTAGCTACAAGAATGTGCTGTCCAACGAGATAACTGTCAATGTCACCAAGTCGCAAGATGACTTGAGCAAATATGGTTATATCATTGGCTATGTGCCCCAATCCAACGCCCTGCTTAAGTATGTAGTGTATTCTGACGGTAAACATGATTTAGTTAACGGGGAACACTTTAGGCGTGAGATGATTGAAGTGGGCAAGGAGTTGACTATCGAGGTTCACGAATCACAGACATTGACCGACAATTATTATGAACCCGTTACCCTGACTGTGCATGAGGGCGAGAATAGTGTGTCCATTAAGCAGTTGACGGGTGATGATCGTCCCGATGACTTCATCAACCACCTGGCATTTGCTTCAGATCTTGAGTGGGTTGGACAGGAATTCAAGTTCAAGGTGACGAATATTTCCCGCGAAAAATGGACAGGAAGGGTGCGCTTCCGTGCCATCAGCAAGGCGCAAGATGCCTTGCCCGATGATTCGGGTAGCCTCAATCCAGGAGGAGATGCCGGTACTCAGGCAGGTGCCGTGGCACCTATGCCCGGCGTCACCGTGGAGAAGAACTACTACTATTCCTACTCCGAGCCAATTTCCATCTGGCCTGGTGGCACAGCCGACGTGACATTGAGTTTGCAAGGAGTTTTCCCCGACGACAAGAAAGAATACTATGTGTTCTATATCGAGAGCGAGGGTCAATGGCGTGATGGCGTGGATGCCGGCGATGAAATCCGACTGCTAGCTATCGATGAAAGCTATAACATTGACAAGAACCCGTTTGTCCGTTTGATTGACAAGAGTGATTTGGAATATGCTGAAGATGAAGTACTGCAGCAGGATGCCGAATATGCAGCCAATTTGATCCTGATGGTAACCAATTACATCAAGTCTTTTGATGGTATCCTGGGCAAGGTCATAGAGACTAGTGAAATCGTGAAACAATTGAGCCTTGATGAAGTGAGCATCAGCAAGACCCAATACAACGCCATGATGGAGGAAGCCTTGAATTCCGAGACTTGGGGTGAATTCCTGAAAAGCGATGTGGTGAAAAAGGCACCGGTGACTGTATTTGCCGACTTTGGTTCAGGGCTTACCATGACCCTGAGGCAAGACATCTTGAATGACATACTCAAGTATGGCAAGGACATCAACAAGTACTTGGGTAAAGCGATGAAGTTATTGAAGGAAGTCAAACAGTTCCAGGAAGAAGATACTTATGATAGAACCTTCCATTGTGCTGATAAGATTCTGGATCTAGCTGATGATGCTTACCCGTTACTGAAGATAGTGAAGCCATATATCGATGTGACTCGGATTGTCATTTCAAAGGCACTTGCGTGGGGAGAATCATACTATGGCGTTTTTCAAGCTCAAAATCTCTATGATAATATACCATCTGCGGGCGAAAACAGAGAATACAACAGACATGTGGACTTCAAAATCAAGGTTAAAAAAGATGGTCGTGGAAGTTTCAACTTTGAGAAAGAAGGGACAGAACAAATCCGAGATGTTAAAGTAATGTTTGCCAACAAGGGAGAAACATTTGATCCCCAAAAAGTTGACACCATCTGCTTTGACCTTGTAGGCGTATCCGATGGTGTGATGCTGAAACAAACGCGATATATTGGTATTAATCCTTCAACTGCTGGTGGGAACATTGAAGAAAATGTTTCTCTAAAACGTATGTGGATGGAGATCAAATGGAAGAACGGTCGTACAACAAAAGTGCCTCTCGTGTCAGACAATAAATGCAGCGGAGTTCACCATGAGAGAACAACAATGCTTGATTATTACACCGTTACATTGCATTCTAAATCATCAATATATGAAAATATCGCCGATAAGATACAAATAAAAGATTAGTAACGCGCTATGAAGACAAGAATCATGATTATACTGCTTGCCGCGCTTACGTTGTCGGTAAGCGCCCAGAAGGTGGCGTTTCTTTCTCCCGAGTTTGAGCGAGGCGTGAAGGTGCACCTTGGGCTTGAAGAAGATGATGAGGTGCTGCAGAGCCAGATGGATACGATTACCAGTATCGACCTGTCGGGGCTGGGCATCACTGACTTGCGTGATGTGGTGTATCTTTCGAAGGTGAAGGAGCTTGACTTGAGTAACAACGGTATCACCAACACTTTCCCACTGACGGTGCTGGACTCACTGCAGTTGTTGAACCTGAGTAGTAACGGATTGGAGAGCATCAACCCGCTGGTGTTCTGCAGTGCGGACAAGATGACGGTGATGGTCGCTAACAACTACATCAGCGACTTCTCGTTCCTATTCTCGCCCACACATTGCCAGTTCACATTGATGGGAATGGGCTTGCAGCAGGTGAAGGGTGCTCCCTATTTGGATCTGTATCACTTCTACTGTGACGTGGACGAACGGGGACTGGCTGCGGTAGTCTATCGCGGCTATACTAATGTTGATGAGGGACCTGTGCTGGAGTGCAACGGCAAGCAAGCAGATGCTGTGCTTGATGGGGCGGGGCATATGGTGAATGTGCCGGGGTGGCCGCAGTCGCCGGCTATGGTGACGCTGAGTGTTGGCGAGTTGGGCGACACGACGTGGGTGCTGCCTCCCGTGACACGCCGCATCGCCGCTGGGGCTAATGTGCCTATCGAGACGGGTCTGCCCGAGGGCTACCGTATCGGTATGGCCAATGCGCTGTATGGCACAGTGGACGTCTCAGGTACCAATCTGACCTACACAGCTCCTGCCGACTTGGCCCGTGACACGGTCTATATCAGCTATTATGAGGGCTGGCAATTGCGAGGCTTTACCGAGTATCGCATGATTAATGCGGCCCTGATTACCACGGGTGATGTGGATGGTAATGGAGGTGTGAATGTTGATGACCTCACGGCTCTGATCCAGTATCTGCTGACGGGCAATGCCGAGGGCCTCAACTTGGCCAATGCCGACTGTTATCCTGATGGTCGCGTGAGCATTGACGACGTGACGGCGATCATCAACTACCTGCTGAGTGGCAAGTGGGAATAGGGCCACTTAGGAGTTAGGAATTAGAAGTTAGGAGTGGGCATCAGCGTTCACTCCTAACTTTTTTTGTGGTCACACGATCAGTCCACTCTTTGCATTGTCTCAGCGGCCACGCCAAGGCGAGGCCCTACATAGGCCACTTCTCACTCCTAACTTCTCACTTCTCACTTCTCACTTCTAACTAATCTTTCTTTCCTCAACTTGCAAATTGTTGATAAATTCTTTTGGATTGTTGCTTGTCGGGTGGGGAAATATTTGTACCTTTGCACCCGTCAAAGCGACGATTGAAGAAAATGTCAGTATATTCATTGGGCATACCTTTCAAGATAACTTGTAGCGGTGAGGCAGCAAGCCAGTTTTATAACCCGCTGCAAGAGAGGGGGTCCAGCGACCAACGCGCTGTATTTTACGGGGGAAATACCGTAAATGCAGCGCGAAACTTTTTGGGTTGAAGTTCATTTTTATACAATAATTATTAATTTTAGTTATCATTAAAAGTTTTAGTATGTTGAGAACAGTTAAGCTTATGGCCTTGGTGGCAATGTTCTTTGTGGCATTGGCATCGAGTGCTCAGGTGACGACCTCGGCACTGTCGGGTGTTGTGACCGATGAAAATCAACAGGCGATGATTGGCGCCACGATTACCGCGTTGCACACGCCTTCGGGCACCAAGTACAACGCCGTGACCAACATGGACGGCCGCTATACCATTCAGGGTATGCGTCCCGGTGGCCCCTACACCGTAACGGTGAGTTACATCGGCTATGAGCCCCGCAACGTGGAGGGCGTGATGCTGCAGCTGGCCGAGACGTCCAACCTTGACATTGATATGAGTATTGATGCCAACACGCTGGGCGAGGTGGTTGTTACCGCAGCCGCTACCAAGTTCCGCGCCGAGAAGACCGGTGCTGCAACCAACATCAACAGCACGCAGATCAGCAGCCTGCCTTCAGTTACCCGCAGTCTGACCGACATTACCCGTCTGTCACCCTACGGTGGTAATGGCATGAGCTTTGCCGGTACTGACGGCCGTACTGCCAACTTCACCGTTGACGGTGCCAACTTCAACAATAACTTCGGTCTGAGCGACAACCTGCCCGGTGGCGGTAATCCCATCAGTATCGAGGCTATCGAGGAGTTGCAGGTTGTGATTTCGCCCTATGATGTTCGTCAGACCAACTTCATCGGTGGTGGTGTGAACGCCATCACTAAGAGCGGTACCAACAAGTTCCGTGGTAGTGCCTACATCTTCCATCGCAATGAGAACATGCGTGGTGATGCCGTACAGCGCACCCAGATCGGTCAAGCCCGTGAGAAGTTCCAGGTAAATACCTATGGTGCTACCATCGGCGGCCCGATCATTAAGGACAAGCTGTTCTTCTTTGTTAACGGTGAGATGACCAAGCAGCCGACTATTGTAAATATGTGGCGTGCTTCGGAGAACGGTGTTGCTGTCCCCGACCAGTACATCTCTCGCACCACGCTCGCCGACCTGGCCCGCGTGAGCGAACACGTGATGAACAAGTACGGTTATGACACCGGTTCCTATACCCACTTCCCTGCCGACGAGAACAACTACAAGATTCTTGCCCGCCTGGACTGGAACATCAACCATGACCACCACCTGGCCCTGCGTTACAACTACACCAAGAACCGCTACTGGAGCAATCCCAATGCTTCGTCAATGGACGGTGGCACGCGTATGGCCAATGCCCGTGTATCACAGAAGTCTTTCTCCTTCGCCAACTCAATGTATGGCATGGACAACCTGGTACACTCCTTCTCTCTTGACCTGAACAGCCGTCTGAGCGACAACTTGTCGAACCAGTTCCTGGCTACCTACTCCAAGCTGGACGATATCCGCGCCAGCAACTCTAGCGAGTTCCCCTTCATCGACATCACGATGACCGATGCCGAGGGCAACAGGGACAACTATATGGCTCTGGGTTATGAGCTGTTCACCTGGAACAACGCCGTTCATAACACCATCTGGAACCTGCGTGACGACGTGACCTGGTACTATGGTAACCACAAGATCATGGGTGGTCTGTCATTTGAGCATCAGATGGCCGACAACCAGTACATGCGTAACGGTACGGGTTACTACCGCTACAACAGCGTTGACGACTTTATCAACGGAGCTACCCCCGAGGTCGTTTGCTTGACCTACGGTTACGGTAGCGAGACCAAGCCTGCTGCCCGCGTGCAGTTCAACAAGGCTGGCCTGTATGCTCAGGACGAGTGGAACATGACCAAGAACTTCAAGCTGACTGTTGGCTTGCGCTTTGACGGTCTGTTCTTCAACAACGGTGACCTGATCACCAACAATGCCATTAAGGATCTTACCTATTATGACAACAAGGGTAATGAGCGTCACATCGACACTGGCAAGTGGCCGAGCAGCAACCTGATTATCCAACCTCGCTTGGGCTTCAGCTGGGACGTATTCGGCAACAAGAGCCTCAAGGTTCGTGGTGGTACGGGTCTGTTCTCAGGCCGTCTGCCCCTGGTATTCTTCACCAACATGCCCACCAACGGCGGTCTGGTACAGTATCAGGCACAGCTCAACGCCAACACCAAGATTGGCGGCATGGTTAAGGATCCCAACACTGGTGAAATGGTCTATAAGGCCAACCGTGGCTTTGAGAACTACACTGGTGCCTACACCACCGACGCCAACGGTAACCGTTACATCGACATGAGCCAGTTTGCCGGCGGTCTGGTGACCGAGAATGGCAATGCTTCGATCGACGCCCTGCGCAACAAGCTCATCGGCATGGGTTATCCCGAGAACGTAACCCCTGACATGGGAACCGTTCCCTCGTCGATTAGCGCCGTGGATCCCAAGTTCAAGATGCCGATGGTCTGGAAGTCCTCGTTGGCTGTTGACTACAGCATCCCCGTTTCGTTCCCCTTCAGCATTACCATTGAGGGTATCTTCAACAAGAACATCAACGCTGCCAGCATCAGCGACTGGGCTATCCCCAGCGTAGGTGGCTTCGCCCGCTTCAACGGTGCTGACAACCGTCCCATGTATCCCGCCGGTTTCCGCACGGGTACCAAGGCCTTCGTTCTTGAGAACACCAGCCGTGGTTATGGTTGGATTGGCAACATCACCCTGAATGCTGAGCCCACCGACTGGCTGAGCCTGATGGCTGCTTACACCCACACCGTACAGAAGGAAGTTACCGGTATGCCCGGTAGCGCTGCCGAGAGCGCCTTCACCTATGTTCCCACCGTCGAGGGTCCCAACAACATCAAGCTGCACAACTCGCAGTATGTAACTCCTGACCGTTTTGTCCTGTCGGCAACCGGTCACGACCACAGCGGTAACCACTATGGCCTGATCTATGAGACCTGGCGCGGCGGTTACAACTACTCCTACATGATGGCCAACGACATGAATGGCGACGGCTACAACTATGACGC
Organism: uncultured Prevotellaceae bacterium; assembly: GCA_900318645.1. Lineage (GTDB taxonomy): Bacteria > Bacteroidota > Bacteroidia > Bacteroidales > Muribaculaceae > Sodaliphilus. The sequence continues at coordinate 30,251 of ONLH01000002.1, read as the reverse complement.
TCTCTATATCCCCACCGACGAGCAGGTCGCTAACCGCGAGTTCCGCTTCGTGAGCGAGGGTGACAAGACCCGCTTCATGGACTATGTACATGCCAACAGCTACCTGAAGAACCATCAGGGCAAGTATGCCGAGGCCTATAGCCTGTACAACCCCTGGGTACATCGCATTGACTTGAGCTACAAGCATGACTTCTCATTGAACGTTTGCGGTGCCAAGCACACCCTGCAGCTGCTTCTCGACGTGAAGAACGTGATGAACCTGTTCAACTCGAGCTGGGGCGTGAGCAAGTACCTGAATCCTGAGATCGGTAGCGATCCCCGCATCCTCAAGTATGAGGGCGTTGACGCTGAGGGCTATGCCACCTTCTCGACTCCGGGCTCCATCAGTGGTAGCACCAAGACCTTCGTTCCCAACAAGGCCATCGGTCAGTGCTGGAATGCATCTATCGGTATCAAGTACATCTTCAACTAATTCCTAAAGACTAAGACAATATTATGAAACTCAAATATTTTATTTCGTTTTTTGCACTGGTCGCCCTGCTGTCGGCTTGCTCTGATGACGATGCGATGACTTTGCTCGATGAGATTCAGGTTTCATCTTCCTACGTGAGCATCGCCGAGGCCGGTGGTTCCAACACGATTACCTTGAAGGCCAAAGAGGCTTGGTCATTTGACGACGAGGAGATCCCCGCTTGGCTGACCATCAGCCCGAAGAACGGCGGTGCTGGTGAGACTAAGGTGACCTTCAGCGCCGACGCTACTCCCGACGGCCGCACTACTGTGCTTCACGTGAAGTGTGCTGACAAGAGCCAGACCATCAACGTGATCCAGGGTCTGTCTGTAGTTAAGCCTGCCACTTGTGCCGAGGTTATTGCCGGTCCCGAGAGCAAGACCTACCGTGTGACTGGTACTGTTAAGTCGATTGTTAACACCACCTATGGTAACTGGTATCTCGAGGATGAGACCGGTGAGGTTTACATCTATGGTACGCTGGACGCTAAGGGTGGTACCAAGAACTTCCTGAGCTGGGGCATGGAGGTTGGTGACATTGTTACCGTTGAGGGTCCCAAGACCGTTTATAATGGTACTGTTGAGCTCGTTGACGTAACCGTTGTCAATATCCAGAAGTCGCTGGTTAAGGTCGAGGGTTATGACCCTGCCGATGCCACTATCCCCGTTGAGGGTGGTACGGTAGCCATCAACCTGTCCTGCAAGAGCAGCGAAGGTGTCTCTGTTGAGATTCCTGAAGAGGCTAAGGACTGGCTGGGCATCGTGTCTGTCACTGGTGGCGCTGAGCCCGTGGTAACCTTCCGTGCTCCCGCCAATAACGGTGGCGACCGCAGTGCTACTGTAGTCTTCAAGACCACTGACAAGGGTAAGGAATATACCGCTCAGGCAACCATCTACCAGAAGGGTTCGATTGTTGCTTGCTCAATCAATGAGTTCCTGGAGGCTCCCGTTGGCGATACCCAGTATCGCATCACTGGTGTAATCACTAAGGTGGCCAATGCTACCTATGGCAATGTTTACGTGCGTGACTGGTCAGGTGAGACCTACGTCTATGGCATCGGTGCCAAGGGTGACTTTGAGGCTTCTGGCCTGAAGGAGGGTGACGTTGTTACTCTCGTCGGCAAGCGCGGTGAGTACAAGGAAACTCCTCAAATGACCGGTGCTGTTCTCGAGGAGAGCATTACCGTGACTCCCATCAGCATTGACGAGTTCCTTGACAAGGATGACGATCCCAATACCTATTATATGCTGACCGGTACCATTACCGAGATTGCCAACGAGGTTTACGGCAACCTCTATCTGGACGATGAAACTAACACCGTCTATGTCTATGGCTGCTATCCCGGTTGGGGTGCAACCGGCGACAACCGCAAGAACCTGCTGGCAACCATGGGTATCGTTGTTGGCGACCAGTTGAGCGTAATCGGTGTGAAGAGCACCTACAAGGATACTCCTCAGCTGGCTAACGGTATCTACTTCTCTCACGAGAAGGCCCAGTAACTGTAAGAGACTACTATTCTGAGTCCAGTTACTAAGCGCGATTTCATTTAGACTTGAATTTGCTAGAGGGAGTGACCATTGGGGCCGCTCCCTCGTTTTTATTGGGCTGTGTTCCGAGGCTAGCCTCGGATTACGGGACAATGCGGGTGGTGGCTTTGGTCGGGTGGATTATTTTGGTTACCTTTGTGACGTGATAAACGATAAAACCTTTAGATGATGAAAAGATTGTTTTTACTGATGTTCCTGCTGCCGCTGATGGCGCTTCAGTCCTGGGCTGCAGGTCGTGACAACTACACGGTGATTATCTCGCTCGACGGCTTGCGCTGGGATTATCTGGATACCTATGATGTGCCGTTCATGAACCAGCTGGCGCGCGAGGGCGTTAAGGCGGTGATGCAGCCGTCGTTCCCGAGCAAGACGTTCCCCAACCACTACACGCTTGCAACCGGCCTCACCCCCGACCACCATGGCATCATTGCCAACACCTTTTGGGACCGCGAGAAAGGTGTGGAGTTCTCACTGGGTAACAAGGTGACGCGTGCCGACGGCCGCTACTATGGCGGTGACCCGGTGTGGCTCACGGCTAAGCATCAGGGCGTGAAGACGGCCACAGTCTTCTGGGTGGGCAGTGATGTCGCAGTGCAAGGCGAGCATCCCACCTACTGGCGTGATTACCAGACCGAGCAACTTGATTTTGAGAGCCGTGTTGACGAGATTATCCGTCTGCTCAGTCTGCCCGAGCAAGACCGTCCTCACCTGGTGATGGCCTACTTTGAGGAGCCTGACCGTAGCGGACACAATTACGGCCCCATGCACCGCATGACGCGTCGTGCCATGGAAGACTTGGACCTGCTGCTGAGCAAGCTGTGGTCACGCATCCAGTTGCTGCCTTTCGCCGACAAGGTGAACTTTATCGTTACTGGTGACCATGGTATGGCTAGCGTCGATCCCAAGCGCTTTGTGGACATTGACGACGTGCTGCCCAAGCGTTGGTATGAGCGTTTCTGCAACGATTATCCCACGCTGATTTATGCCAGTGCACCGCAGTATATCGACTCCATCTACAACGCCTTGCAGAGCGTGGACCACATCCGTGCGTGGAAACGTGGAGAATTGCCCGCTTATTTGGGTTACGGTACCGACAAGAATATGGGAGATGTGGTGGTGTTGCCCGATGTGGGCTGGCTCTTTGCCGACAAGCCGTCCAAAAAGCAGCGTGGCAGTCACGGCTTTGATCACACGGCTGCCGATATGCAGGTGGGTTTCCGTGCCATCGGCCCCGACTTCAAGGTGGGTTATGAGAAACCTGAGCGTTTCCGCAATGTGTGCGTCTATCCGCTGCTGTGTTATCTGTTGGGCGTGACACCGTCCCCCAATGACGGCACCCTTGAAGAAGTGCGCGACCTGCTCAAGTAATCAAACAGGCCGCACACATAATTCATTATTCTGTTAATGAGTTCTATAAAACTATACTCTTGAACTCAACTGGTTGGCCAGCTGAGGCCAGTACTGGCCTGTCTTATCCTGCAAAATGACCCATAGGTCTAAAATTTGTATAAATAAAGGAATAGAAGAAAATGAGGTAGGTGGGGTAGGGATACAAAAAAAGGGCAAGTGAGCTACAGCGCGCCGCTACGACCTCGTTACCCTTGCTCCGGTCAAGGCCTGGGGGATTGGGAGGGAGCTGGCCGTGTAGGACTTACCCGGCTGCAAAAGTACTGCTTTTTCCCGAACTGGCAAGGGATTTTCAGGAAAATATTTTGTCCCAGCCGTTAACTGGCTGGGACGGTGTGGATTATAGATGCTATAGATAAGATAGAAGCTATAGATATTCTAGATATTCTAGAAGTTCTAGAGGGACTAGAGGGATTGGTTAGGGTCGGTGGGGGCGTGGTGGTCGAGGCGGTTGCCGTAGAGGTAGTGCTTGGTCTCGCGGGCGATGACGTTGCTCAACAGGAGCAGGGCGACGAGGTTAGGGATCGCCATGAGGGCATTCATGCAGTCGGCGGCGTTCCACACGACGTCGAGGCTGATGATGCTACCCACAAAGACCATGGCGACGAACAGGATGCGATAGGCCAGCATCCAGCGCTTACCCTTGAGGTACTCAACAGCGCGCTCGCCGTAGTAGCACCAACCCAGGATGGTAGTGAAAGCGAACGTCAGCAGGCCGAAGGTCAACAATGGGGTGCCTACATAGGGAATCTTGGAGAAGGCGGCCTTGGTGAGGGCGGCACCGTCGCTGGCACTGATATCGGGGTGGGCGAGGATAGAGCTGACAATCACCAGTCCCGTGAAGGCACAGATGACTACCGTGTCCCAGAAGGTGCCCGTCGAGGAAACCAGAGCCTGGCGCACGGGATTGCGCGTCTGGGCGGCAGCAGCGACAATAGGCGCAGAACCTAGACCGGACTCGTTGCTGAACAGACCGCGAGCGATACCCATACGTGCCGCGATGATGACCGTGGTACCAATAAAGCCGCCGCCAGCAGCCTGAGGCGTGAAGGCCGATTCACAGATGAGCTTGATAGCGGGCCAGACGTACTGACCGTTGGCAAAGAGGATGTAGATACAGCCGATGACGTAGAAGAAGGCCATAAAGGGCACCAATGCGCCGCACACGCGGGCGATGCTCTTGATGCCACCGAGCAGGACGAGCGCCGTCAGCAGGCAGACACCAGCACCTGTCACCCAAGCAGGGATGCCGTAGGACTCGTTGGCGATGGTCGAGATGGCGTTGGCCTGCACCGTATTGCCGATGCCGAAGGAGGCCAGGGCTGTGAACAGGGCGAACAGCACGGCGAGCCATTTCCACCCCAGGCCACGCTCGAGGGCGTACATGGGACCGCCCAGCATGCGGCCGTCATCGGCCTTGACGCGGTACTTGATGGCCAGCAGACCCTCGCTGTACTTGGTGGCAATGCCGAACACGCCCGATAGCCAGCACCACAGCACTGCTCCGGGACCACCCAGAGCCACCGCAGTGGCGACACCGACGATGTTTCCCGTGCCGATGGTGGCTGCCAACGCTGTAGCCAGGGCACCGAACTGTGACACGTCGCCCGTGGAATCCTTGTCCTTGCTGATAGACAATTTGATGGCTGTCAATAGCTTGCGCTGCGGGAATCCCAAGCGTATGGTCAGAAAAATGTGTGTACCCAATAGTAATATGATCATCGGCCACCCCCAGAGGTAGTCGCTCATTGTCGTAAAGAATTGGTTCAAGGTTTCCATCTTATTCAAGGTCGTTATTAAGGTTGAAAGTGCAAATATAGTGAAAATAGTTTTAAGTTGTCTGTTTTAGGTTACAAGTTTTAGGTTTTTTCATTCAATTTGATTATTTTTGTGGCGCAAAGTTATAGAAAACCAAAAATGACCAATACTAACCAATTTAACCAACTTATCATTATGAAGAAATTATCATTACTTATCTTGAGTGTCGCTGTCGCCGTCAGCGCGATGGCAGGTGTGAATTCCAAGGGCAACGCCTATCGCCCGATGGACAAGATGACGTCGGCCACAGCGCTGAACGCCCCGTCGCGTGTTGACATGATCACCGAGCAGCCCGAAGGCACGGTGGTGAACTACCTGCGCACAGGTGAATACTTGATGTCGAGTCTCTACGGCTATGACACTGACTATCAGACGGGTCGTGTGAAAATCGTCTATGCCGATGACGGCAAGACGGTTTACATCCAGGACATCCTGTGCTATGCCGAGGGTACCGGCGTGTGGGCTGTCGGCGAGTTGAGCGAGGACGGCCAGACGATTTCGGTTCCCCTGGGGCAATATGTTGCCTATAACGAGGAATATGGCTATGGTGTGATCCTGTCATGGGGAACGACCGATGTCATTGACCTGGGTGACGACTTCTACTGGCTTGATTTCATTGCTGATGATCGTGCTACCGAGGTGACCTATGCTGTTGATGCCGAGAACGGCATCATCACCATGCTGGGCAGCGATGGCAATCTGGAGAATCCCTATCCCTACAACTGCGTGGCAACGGGTCTTGCCGGCCTGTGGAGCGACGACGGCAGTGTAGCCACCATCGAGTGGGGTTCGACCTGGACAATGGTGGCCGATGCTACTCCTGCTGTGCCTGCCAACCCCGAGGTGCTGGACTTCTTTGATAGCGGTGACGAGACCGGTTATACCCGACTGGACTTTAATATCAACCTGGTTGATGTTGACGGCAATCCGCTGGATCCCGACTGCTTGACCTACAGCATCTTTACTGATGAGGACGAACTGTTCACGTTCGACTACGCAACCTATGGAGCAAACAACGGCTTTGACGCCGATATGACCGAGATCCCCTATGCCTACAGCGGTTATGACTTCTACCTGCGCCGTGTTTACTTCTACCGCACCAACGAGGGTGACAATCCCATGTTCACCTGGCGCATCGGTATGCAGCTGAACTACACCGTTGAGGGCGTGACCAACAAATCGGACATCGTCTATCTCGAGGTTTATCCGCATCCCACTGCAGTTAACGAGGTCAATGCAGGCAAGACCGTTGCTGGCGTGCGCTACTACAATGTGACAGGTCAGGAAATGGCTCAGCCCAGCGGCCTGACTATCCAAGTGACCACCTACAGCGACGGCACTACCAGTGCAGCGAAGATTCAATTTTGAAGCAGGCTTCAAAATTGAAGTTTAGAGTTTAGAGAGGCGCGAAGCTGGTACTCTTGACCGATTTACAACACGAGGCGCAGCCATTCTGTGGCTGCGCCGTTTTTGTGATTTGTTTGCATTCGGCTTGCACAAGATTTCTCGGCCGTAGGGTCCCGATTATGAATCAGAAGCGAATTATGGTATACCATGGAGTTTGTAGTCGTGCCTATGGGCTTTTGTCGATTGTAACGACTAATGATGCTTTTAGATATGCTTAATATTTGCAGATGTGAATAATTAGGTGTATTTTTGCGGAAACTATAACTTTTAACCGAAAACTAGTAATAACTTTTAATAAATCCTTTGCTTATGAAGAAAAGTATATTCATTTTGTTGGGTGTCATTACTGCATCGGTTGGCATCACTGCTACCACTGTTCCCACCGACATGTATGTTGAGCCAGGAACTCATTCCTGTTTTGTCACTTGGAACGATGACGAGAATAGTGCATGGAATCTGCGCTACAGGCTGAATGTTGAAGAGCCTGAGGTTGAACTTCTCAGCTCAGTTTCCGGAACCGACTTCACGTACAGTTCTACTGGATATTATGAGATTGTGTTGCCTGCACCTTGGGGTGGTACCAACGTGCGCGGTGGCCTGAATTCGATTATCTACTTCAGGAATAACTACAACAATGATGGTTCCTATGGTAACATTACCTACACCGTCCCCGAAGGTTACACCAATGCGGTCTTCACGATGAAGATTACAACGGCTAACACCAGTGATGGCTCTGGTAACCTTGCTGTTTCAACTCCTCAAACCGCTTCCGTGAACCACTACTTCAACATCGGTGAGACCTATGCTTGGGCGGTTGTTGCCAGTTCGGGTCAGAAAATCACGATTACCACCACTGATAACAACTTCTCGCCAGATATCTCTCTGCTTGAAGTTTACAAGGGTGATGCTACCGGCATGAAGATGCGGGCTCCGGATTGGACCTATGTGTACAACCTGGACAAGACCGCTTATGTCATTGAGGACCTTGAAGCCGAGACCGAATATGAAGTACAAGTACAGGCTATCGGCGATGACGGAACTCTAAGCGATTGGTGCAGACCTGATGTATTCACTACCCTTGACGAGGAACCTTTCGTGCCTACGGTTCACATTATGGGTGAGATTGACGACCAGGCATGGGCTCCTGATGCCGGCACCAAGATGGTATATGATCCCGAGACTGAGACCTATACGGCTACCGTTCACATTGAAGCGGATAGGACCTTTGGTTTCACTACCGAGATTGACGCAAACGGCGACATGGGCGGCTGGAACTATATCTTGCCATATCGTTTCGGTCCCGAGAATATTGGTGACGAGGAATTAAGTTTAACCGATGAGCTAATCGGACGGCCTCTGACTTTGTCCTGGGACAACTTCTCGGATGTCCGCGCTCTGAGAACCGGTGATTATGAGATAACCCTCAGTTTGGAGCAGAACTACGTCATTATCGGAATGCTTCAACCGGCTTATCAGTTGGGTGATGTAAACAAGGATGGCAAAGTAAGTATCGCTGACGTGACGGCTTTGATCAATGTTCTGCTTAGCGGCAATGTGACTGTGGAGACCGATAACTACAGCCCAGCTGCTGCCAACGTGAACGGTGACGACAAAATCAGTATCGCTGACGTGACCGCCTTGATCAATTTGCTGCTCTCGACTGGTGCATAATCATTTCCTTACAAGGTGAATGGTTTTCTGGAAGGAGACCATCATGAAAAAATCCCGCCGTACCCATCACGGGTGAGGCGGGATCATTTTGATAGGAAAAAATTGATGTCAATAAGTATATGCTAAATGGTAGTTTGAGATTACACTTTAGATTTCCTTAGAACGTAAACTGTACACGGGCCTGTGCCACGTGGAGGTTCTTGTCGTAGGGCAGGAAGGGCTTGTCAATCTTGTGCCAAGTGTAGTCAAACATGCAGAGCACATAGCGGTTGAAGCTGTAGTTCAAACCCAGGGTCATGCTGTGAACATCACCACCGCCAACGCTGGTAGCGCCGGTGCCGGGCCAATCCTCCATGTAGCCGTTGGCGTAGTAGTGGCCACGGCCAGCGTTGAAGTATTCGCCGTCGGTGAGGTTGTTCAGGCCGGTGTAGTTGTAGCGAGCTACGATTTCGAGTGACTTGCCGTCAAGACCGCCGAGAATACCTTCCTGGTGGTTGTACTTGTAGCCGTTGCCAAAGATCTGGAAACCAGCCTCTACGTAACCGCCGAAGAACTTGTTGGTCTTGAGCTTGTTGGCGTTCTCCCACCACTCGATGTCGCCCCAACCGTCGATGTTGTTCTGGGCGTCGATGTAGAGAGAGTAGCTGTCACGCTTCTTGCTCACGCTCTTGAAGAAGAACTCACCACGGGCAAAGAACTTGTTGTTCTGATAGAGAGCCTCAGCACCCAGGTTAACCACGTTGTTAGCCCAGTCGAGGTCGGCGTTAACGAACTGCTCATCCTCGTCAACGAGGGTCTCCATAGCCTGACCGAGGTGGAGGGTCTTCTTCAGGACGTTGTTGGTCACCACGCCACCGCCCAGGTGTGCGAAGCGTGCGCTCACGCCCACGTGCATGGTCTGGGCCTCATCGGCGATGGGACGGAACAAGTAACGACCGGCAACGGTAACGCCGTTGAAGCCTGCGTCGATCTTGTTGTAGGCGTTCTCGGTGAACACACCCTGATAGGCCATGAAACGGTTGGTGTTGAACTTGTAGCTGATACCGAGCTCACGACCCTCGCCCAGTGCATAGGATGAACCGGGACGGCTGATGAAGTGGTAGCTTCCCAGCGAGGTGTTGCGTGCCATCGAACCGGCGGGGTCATTGTAGTAACCCACCTTAACGGCATGGGTGTTGTCGTTGTTGTCGAGGTGGCTGTACTGCAGGAAGATGTTCTTCTGCGAGAACTTGCCGCCGCCGAAACCGAAGTCGGCATAGAAGTACCAGTCCTTATAGGTCATCGAGGTGCGGATGCGTGCATCGGTGATTGAGGCACCACTCTGCAGAGGGGTGAAGTCGCTGTGATAATAGGCAGCGTCGGCCATCATGCGGGCACCAACGGTGAACTTCACTTGCTTCTCAGCGTTCTCAAGCTCCAAGGTGGGATCGGTGTCGAAGTCCTGGGCTACGCTAGTCAGTGCGAAGACTGCCAAAAGAGGCATCAAAATATATTTTTTCATATTAAATTGTGTCGATTTAATGTTGTTAATGTTATTACACATTGTTGGGAATTAGTAACCCAGACGCTCCAGGGTGGCAACGGCATCGGGAACGACGACATTGGCCTGTGAGTTGTCATACTTCTGGCCAGAATGGAAGGGGTTGGGCAGCTGAGAGTTGCCACGGAAACCGTTCTCAATCATGTAGCGCAGCGACATCTCGGTGCGGTTGGTGAAGAAACCGTCCATATAAACGGGTACACTGCTGGGATAGCTGGTGGTGCAGTAGGGAGTTGCGGGAATCTCCAGACGGAGCAAGTCGTCGAACTCGGTCTCCCACTCGTAGTTGTAGTAGCCCATATACTTGCACATCTGAGCCCAGCTGTCGAAGCTGTAGGGATGGTTGATCATACCGCTCTTGCGGATCATATAGGCCTGCCAGGGAGCGTTCATCTCGGGATAGTTGTTGGGAGCGCCGCTGATGGCCGGACCGATGATGTGTGCGCCATTGTCCTGAGCCCACTTGATAAAGGCTGCATAGCCGGTGGGGGTGTCATAGGCGAGGTCGGTAGCATAGGCGGGTTCGCTGATCCAGAGCAGATAGCACATGGGAATGCGGCCCTTGAAGACATCGTTGGCACGGCGCAGAGCGTCGAACGAGAAGGTCTGCAGGATAACGCGACCGCGGGTGTTGCCCACGTTCACCTTGCCGTTCTTGTAGAAGGGCTGATCGCCAGGATCGTTGGTGATGATGTTCCAACCCTGCTCGGCCAGCACGTCATACACGCGCTGCTCCATGTTGCCGGGGTTGAGCCAGCTCTCCTTGAACTCGACATAGATGCCGGGACGGTTGCCGGTGTCCTCGGGGTCGGCCTCGTAAGCGTTGGCGAAGTCGTACTCGATGAAGTCCATGTACTTAGCATTGTACTGGCCCTTAGCCTTAATGGCATCGTAGATCTGCTGCAGGGTCATGCCCTTGTACTCGTCCTTGATCTTGTAGGTGAGCACGCGGCGGCCCTCGGCGTCACGGATCAGGCGCTTGCCCTGGGCATAAGCGATCTGGTCCTGGATGGCGCTGATGTAAAGGCCATTGCTGTAAACGATCTTGCCATTCTCAAAGCGACCGTTCTCGGTAGCGTTGAAGGTGGGACGGGCCTGCTCCAGCGAGCTCTCGTTGAACCAGCTACCGGCGTCGAGCATGAGCAGCTCGGCATAGTAGTAGCTCAAGGTGTAGAACGGGCGGAAGGCAGCCATGTCACGGCCGTACTGAGCCTCGGCGTCAGCACGAGAGAAACCCAGGCTCATGTAGAAGTCAACACGGCTGGCGGGGATGTTCTCGCTGAAGACGTTCTCGATGTTGGTGGTACGCTTCAAGTTCTCATCGTGGTTAGCAAGCACGATACCGTCCTTGGTGCACTGTACGTCACTCTCCAGGTAGTCAGCACCCATTTCGCGGGCCCAACGCCAGGAAGCCTCGGTCTCCTCGGGAGCCCAGAAGGTGGAACCACGGTGGGCGATAACGGCATACAGAGGCACGTAGTCACGAACCTTGGCCAGTTCAGCGTTCAGTACTTGTACTTCTACGCGCTTGGCATCATGCTTCTCATTGGTGAACTGCTGTTCTTCCTCACATGAGGTGAAGGCTGCAAGCACAACGGTGCTCAACAAACCTACTCTAACGAGATTTTTAAACATAAGTAATTTGGTTTTAAATGAATAAATTATTGTAATTGGTCATTATTTCTTTTCAATGTTCTCGCCCTTGCGGTCGGCCACGAGATACTGTTCCTCCTTGTAGGTCAGGGCCATGAAGAAGATGGCGCCTATACAGCCCACGATGAGCAGGATGAACGGCATGTCCCAACCACCGGTGCTCTCGGCAACATAACCGAGGACGGAGTTGGCGAGGATGGCGGTACCCAGCACATAGCCCATGAAACCGGTGAGACCGGCGGCGGTACCTGCTGCATTCTTGGGTGCGAGGTCAAGGGCCTGCACACCAATGAGCATCACGGGACCGTAGATGAGGAAGCCGATGGCGATGAGGCAGCCGATGACAATACTCAGGTTGGTCATGTTCTGCCAGTAGATGACGATGGCGACAATGATGAGCGCCATGAAGATCATGGTGGGCAACGCACGACGGCCGTTGAAGACCTTATCGCTCAGCCAGCCGCAGAAGATGGTGCCGGGGATGGCAGCAATCTCATAGGCAAAGTAAGCCCAACCGGCGTTCTTGATGTCCACGCCCTGCTCGCTCAGGATGGTGGGAGCCCAGTCTAGACAACCGTAACGCACCATGTAGATGAATGAGTTGGCCAGTGCGATGTACCACAGGAACTTGTTGGAGAGGACAGTCTTGAAAATCTCACCGATGCTGAGCGACTGCTCGCTCTTCTTCTCGTCATAGTTCTTGGAGGCACTGCCGCTCCACTTCTCGATGGAGGGCAGACCACAGGACTGAGGCGTGTCACGGATGAGCACATAGGCGATAATTGCAATCAGGATAGCCACAGCAGCGGGGAAGGCGTAGGTACCGATCAGGAAGTACATCTTCTCATCGTTGCCGTAGAACCAAGAGCCGAACCACATGGCACCGTAGGCAGCCATGGGGCCGACGAGGGCGCCACCCACGTTGTGGGCGCAGTTCCACACGCTCATCCAGGTGCCGCGCTCCTTAATAGAGAACCAGCGCGTCATCACACGTCCGCACGGAGGCCAGCCCATACCTTGGAACCATCCCACGAGGAAGTTGAAGGCACCCATCAGGAAGACGGCGAGACCCTTGCGCTCGGGGTGACCGATGGGGTCAAGCATGGTGATGGGAACCATCATGAACAACATAGCGATGGCCGACAGGATCAGACCCAGCGGCAGGAAGCGGCGCGCGTTGCTACGGTCGCTGATGCTGGCCATGACAAACTTGGAGAAGCCATAGGCCACGGCATTCATCGCCAGGGCAGTACCCAGCATGCCCTTGGTGAAGCCGAAGGGCTCGAGCATGGGAATTGCCATGGAGAAATTCTTTCTCACCAGATAGAAGCCGGCATAGCCGATAAAGATGCCGATAAAGACTTGCCAACGCAGTCTCTTGTACTTGGCATCGGCCTCGGGACCGGTCTGTTCCGGCTTATAGGCCGGGGGAGCTAAAAAACTTGCCATAATTTCTAATGTTTAAAGTTTAAAGCTTAATGTTTAATGAATATTTGTTGTTTACTTGATTTTGTTGGCTTGGCGGGTGGCTTCAACGTCCAGGGCATCGGCGAGGACGCTGATGGGATTCTCGACGGGCAGTCCCGTGGTCATCTCGATTTGCCACTTGCAGGTCTCGCAATCGGTGGTCACGGCTTCGACATGGGCCTGCTCGATATCCTTGAACAGGGTGGCACCAATGGCCTGGCTGCGCTCGTAATTCTCCTTCTTGAAACCATAGGTGCCCGAGATGCCGCAGCAGTTCTGCTCAAGTTCCACAAGGTCAAGGCCGGGAATCATGCGCAGCAGTTCCATGCTGAACAACTGCCAACCCATGCGCTGCATGTGACAGGCGGTATGATAGGCTAGTCGACGTTTATAGTTCTGCTTGAAGATTAACTTGATTTCTCCTTCATCCACAAGATTATAGATGAAACGAGTTGCGAGGTTGATGCTAGCTCTGACGTCCTCGTTTTCGATCCCGAGCATCGAGGGATACTCATCGCGCATATTGAAGGTGCAGCTCGAACTGGTGGTGAGCACAGGGCGCTTGTCGCGGTTGACCGACTTGCGGATGCTGTCGATGTTGGTGCGGCCCTGGCGCTTAGCCTGCTTGTAGAGGCCGTTGGCGATAAGGGCGACACCACAGCACTGCTCCTTGTCAAGCAGATGCACACCATAACCCACGGCGTTCATCAGCTTCACGAGGTCCTGTCCTAGCTTGGGGAAGTTGTAGTTGACATAGCAGCCGTGGAAGTAGCTCACGTGGTGGGCATAGGCATCTTGGCTCTTGGCGGCGTGGCGCTTGAACCAGGTGGTGAACTTCTGACGGCTATAGGCGGGGAAGGTGCGGTGCTTGTCGATGGCCATCACGCTGTGCATCACGAGTTTGGTGGGCGACAGACCCAACGTGGCGTTGGCGATGGGAGCTACGCGGTTGGCAACGGTTCCCAGCAGATCGGTGTTGGCGAGCATCGTGTCGCGCAGGCTGGCTCTCTTGCCCTCGGTAGCACGCATGCGGGCGTGCTGGATGATGTCGGCGATGTGTACGCCGCTGGGGCAAGCCACCTCACAGCGCTTGCAGTTGAGGCACAGCTTCAGTGCCTTGTCAAAATAGGCGGGGTCCTTCAAGCGGTAGCGTTCCCCGTCGGGGCCCGCCTGCTTGGGGCCGGGATAATCGGTAGCCACAGCGGCAACCGGGCAGACGGTGGTGCAGATGCTGCACTTGGTACACTGCTCAAAGTTGTTCTCGCTGAGGTTGCAGATTTGCATTCTTTCAGCCATAATATCCCTTTAAAAAATCATCAATCAAATCGTTATGTATCTAACTCTAAATCTTTACTTGAAGCATACTTCAAGGTCCGCATGGTTATGGGTGCGGTTATTTTGTCTCCATGATGTGGTCCACGACTGCGAGTGCCGTTAGCATCGATACACCGTTGGCATCGCCCATTTTTACAGCATCGTGTCCGCTGAGGATCGACCCGATGGCATGGAGGTTGGAAATCGTTTTACCCTGCTTGAGGCATCGCAACTTGTCGTCGGTGGCGACGCCGAAGCGCGAATAGGCTTGGGGCTGCAGCACGCCGAAGCTGGTCCAGCTGTCGGGGTTGCTGTCGTCATCCACGTCTACGCCGAGCACGGGCTCATAAATGCGTTCATAGTCGGCCACCAGGCCACGGCTGATGAACGAGCCGGAAGCCAGGACGAACTGGTCGGCCTTCAGGGGCATGTCGGCGAGCTTAGCGGTGGTGATAGCCGTCAGGCGGTCGCCGTCAAAGGTGCCGCTCACGGCGGTGTCGCCCATGAGATAGTTGCCGCCCAGCATCCTGAAGTAGTGGCGCAGCTGGGTCATCATCCTCATGCCAGCCACCGAGGGCGGCAGTGTGGCGACGAGACGCAGCGGCTTCTTCACCATTGACTGGAGCATCTGGAAGTCGGTATCGTCATTCTGCCCCAATACGCTGGGCAGCAGCACGATGTCGGCTTGGGTGGCGAGACTGTTGATCTGGTCGGCTACGCGTTGGAGCGCGTTTTTGCTCACCAGGCGCTTGGCTAGGCTGGTGGCGCGCATCTCGCTCGGGCTGCGGCGCAGGGCGGTGATGTCATCGGTGGTGAACTCAATCACGTCAACTTCAAATCCTAGGTCGCGCAGGCCCTGTGCCAGCATGGCGTTGGGCTGGTCCAGGTATCCACGGATGCTCATCAGCGCCAATCGCTTGGCGGGAAGATTGGAGAGGTCGTCGATGCGCAGGTGATCATTCAGCGTGAGCCAGGCGGGCTTGGCGACGCCCATCGGGGTGATGCGCCAGTGGTTGGCGGCAACGTTGCCCTCCATGTTGATGCCCGAATCGTTGAGCAGCAGCTTGGCACGGTCGGCAAGCGACGCGATGCGGTCGGCGCCGATTTTGCTGTAGGGATGATTCTGGGGCAGGGTGACAATGGCATCCAGCGGTGCCGTGACGGCCTTGCCGTCGATGTTGCCCAGCAGTTCCAATGAGCCGCCGTTGAACAGCATGGTGCTTTGTCCACTTGACACGATGGCCACGCGCTTGCCGCGCTTGGCGAGCGCGATGCCGCAGGAGAGGCCGCTGAGGCCTCCGCCGATGATGACGGTATCCATTCTCATTGCACGTCCTCCTTTCCTTCGATATTCACTGCCATGTCCAGTCCGCACAGGCCCTCATAGATGGCTGCCGTGAGCTGTGCCTCACGCAGGGTGTCGCCCCAAGCGACAGGCCTCATGCCTTTCCATCGCTCATCGAGGAAGGCGGCGAGGTCCTCCTGGGCGCCCTTGACGTCCTTCCTGAACTCGCCCATCAGCGATGCGGCGCGGCAGGAACAGAGCTTGCCCTGGCAGGTTCCCATTCCCACGCGTGTGCGTCGGCGCAGGTTGACTAGGTTGTGGACGTGCAGCTGGTGCACGGCATATTTGATTTCGCCCACGGTGACGCCTTCACACTCGCACACCAGGGCGTTGTCGATGTCATTTTCCTTCTCGATGCGTGCTGCAAGCGAGCCGTGGCGGCCGATGGCGGCGCGCTGGCCGAAGCTGTAACGCTTCGTCGTGTCCTTCTGGTCGGGACCGTCGGCCTCCGAGCCGGGCAGCGGTTGCGATGCGGTGACGCAAGGTGCCGTGTTGCCCAACTTGGCGCATACCGCGTTGGTGGCGATTTCGCCCATCAAGCGATAGGTCATCATCTTGCCGCCCGTGATGGTGATGAAGCCCTCCAGGCCGTCGCGCTGGGCGTGGTCCAGACACACGATGCCGCGGCTGATGCTGCGTCCGCTGGGGTCGTCATCGCTGGCGACCAGGGGGCGTACACCAGCATAGGCACGGATGATGCGTGTTGTGGCCAGCGACGGGGCGATTTTCACGCCCTCCTTGAGCAACACATCTACCTCCTCGCGTGTCACGCGCATGTCGTCAACAGTCTCGATGGGGATGCGGTCGCTGGTGGTGCCGATGACGCAGACAGTGTCGTCGGGGACGAGGATGTCGGCGTTGGCAGGCTTGCGGCAGCGGTTGATGACCATATTGTTCACGCGGTGGCCGAAGATGAGCAGGGCGCCCCTGGCGGGGAACATCGAGATGTTCACGCCTGCCATTTGGGCAATGCGCTGACCCCAGATGCCAGCGGCGTTAACCACGACCTTGCCGCGCACCTCTACGTGCTCGCCGTTGAGTTTGCTGAACAGTTTGAGGCCCTCGACGCGGCTGCCGTTGATGATGACGCCTTCCACCTCATGGTAGTTGAGCGTCTCGGCGCCGTGCATGCGGGCGTCGAGCAGGTTGGCTACGGTGAGACGGAACGGGTCGATGGCGGCGTCCGGGACACGGACTGCGCCAATCAGGTCGGGGTTCACTGCCGGCTCGATGCGGCGAGCCTCGTCGGGGTCAATGACGTCGGCACGGATGCCTGCACGTTGACAGGCCTCGACGAAGGTCTTCTGGTAGTCCAGATCGTCCTCGGGCAGGGTGATGAACAGACCATCGGTCTCCTCGACGCAGTGTCGGGCGATGCGCCTCAGGATCATGTTCTCGCTGATGCATTCGCTGGCGCTCTCGCCGTCGGTGACGGCATATCGTGCACCGCTGTGCATCAGGCCGTGGTTGCGGCCCGTTGCTCCCGTGCTATAGTCATTGCGCTCAACGAGCAGGACGCTCAGTCCGCGCAGTGCGCAATCCCTCGCGGTGCCGGCGCCTGTCGCGCCGCCGCCCACGATGATCACGTCATATTCTTTCTTGTAAATGTCGCTTGATACCATAAACGTCGTTTTTGAGGTAGCAAAACCAATTCTGGGAATTAGTTTCGCTGCAAAGGTATATATTGTTTTTGAATTGGCAAAATAATTTCGTATATATTTTTATATTTATTTTCGATTTTAATTTGTAAACAATTATAAATCAATAAAATAATTGTTGTGTACGGTGGGTGTTTTTACTGGAATTGGTGTTTCGTTTTGTTTAAATTTTTGTTTCGTTTTGAAATATAATCAGGTGAATATATCGTCAAATCTATTCAATGGAATGTTTCATTTAGATAAAAATTGGAAGATTTTCGCGGATTTTTTTGGTCGGTAATTATCTTTTCTCTACTTTTGCCGCATCAAAAGAAAAATCAAATGCCATCATGACGAAAGAACAACGGCACGAACTCATCATGGAAGAACTCATCAAGCACGGTTCAGTGCTTGTGGCTGATCTCGTGCGTCAGCTTGATGTGTCGGCAGTGACGATACGCAAAGACCTTACTGAGCTGGAAAAGAGTGACAAGCTCTATCGCAACCATGGTAAAGCCGTGCTCATCAACCCCTACATCAATAACCGTTCGGTGAACGAGAAAGAGAAGTTTGCCGCCGATGAGAAGCACGCCATCGGTCGTGAGGCCGCGCGCCTGATCACGCGCAACGACAGCATCTGCATCGCATCGGGGACGACGGTTCATGCCCTGGCGCGCAACATCGTGCCCATCCACAAGCTGACTGTTGTGTCGGCATCGTTGCCGGTGAGCAATATCCTGTCGGCTCACGACAACATCGACATCATCCAGTTGGGCGGCCTGCTGCGTCACAGCAGCCTCTCGGTGGTGGGGGAATACAGTGCCCGCATCCTCAATGATTGTTCTTTCAGTAAGTTGTACATGGGCGTTGACGGCATTGATTTTGACTTCGGTATCACGACGACCGAGATGCGTGAGGCATCATTAAACCAGAAGATGATGGCTGCTGCCCAGAAGACGATTGTCCTTGCTGACAGCTCCAAGTTCGGGCGGCGCGGCTTTGCCAAGATTGCCGATATGGATGCCGTGGATATCATCATCACCGACGCTGGCGTGTCGCCCAAGGTCGTCAAGCGTATCGAGGACCTCGGCATCGAGCTTATCATCGCCGAATAATACTACTGGGTGATTATAGAGGCGATAGTTACTATAGAAGCTATAGGGCTATAGAGATAGATGCTCTTGCGTTGAGAGGGGCTATTGTGTCTTGACTCTCTCGGCGAAGGGGGCATTGCTCCAGACGATGAGGGCGTCAGCGACCGTGTCGGCGCTGATGGTCATTACGCCGAGGTCGCGCCGGCTCTCCATTACTTTTTTCACTTGGTTTTCTCCCATTACCATGCAGGCTGTCGCCCAGGCGTCGGCTGTCATGCAGTCGTTGGCGATGACGGTGACGCTGAGCAGGGTCCCTGCCTGGCTGTTTCCCGTGTGCGGATCGATGATGTGGGACAGTTTGTTGCCGCCCTCCATGCGCCATTTGCGGTAGTTACCGCTGGTGGCGACGGCACCGCTGTCTATTGACAGCGTGAGGGCGCTCTCATGGCTGTTTTCGTACACGGGGACGGTTCTTTTGTACGAAAAATCCGATTTTTCGTACAAAAGAACCGTCCCCGTGTACGAAATTGGCATATCTACCGAGACGAGCCATGACGTGCCGCGGCTGTTGACGCCGCTGGCCATCACTTCGCCGCCAATCTCGACAAGCCAGTTGACGGCACCATTGCGGACGAGCATGCGTCCGATTTCGTCACAGGCCATCCCCTTGGCGATGGATGAGAAGTCGAGCATCACGCGCGGGTCATTTTTGACGATGGTGTCGCCGTGGAGCGTGACCTTATCCATCCCGATGAACTGCAGGATGCTGTCGAGCTGAGCACGAGAGGGTAGGGCGCCGTTCTTGTAGCCGAAGCCCCATGCGTTGACCAGTGGCATCACCGTGGGGTCGAAGGCTCCGCCGCTCTCGCGGTTGACGATGCGCGAAGCGTCGATGAGGCGTTTAAGGTAGGCATCAACGAGCGATGATGTGTTGCCGTTGATGGCGCTGATGAGTGAGGCTTTGTTATAGGGCGAGACACTCATGTCCAGGTTATGGAAGATGAGCTGGATGCTGTCGCCCAGGTCGCGGCTGGCCTCGTAGGTGATGTGGTATTCGGTAGTCCAGACAACGCCCTCGTTAGAGAAATATCGCTTGCGGTCCCGGCCGCAGAACATCATCACGATGGCAATCGCGAGGGCGAACAGGATAGCGATATAACTCTTACTTCTCATAACTTGTGGAGGCCGTGACGCGAGTTACGGCAAATAGCAA
This sequence comes from uncultured Prevotellaceae bacterium, assembly GCA_900318645.1. GTDB lineage: Bacteria > Bacteroidota > Bacteroidia > Bacteroidales > Muribaculaceae > Sodaliphilus. Next base: position 10,627 of record ONLH01000002.1, on the reverse strand, counting down.
TATTGGAGCGATAATTATAAAATACTGACGTCTAAAGGCTAAAGAATAAAAGCCTAATGCTTTACTTGAAGAACCAGGTGAGGTTGACGTACCAGGTGCGGTTCTTGGCGACGTTGTCGTCGAGCAACTTGGTGTGGAAGGACTGGCCGATCGAGAAATTGTACCCAGCACGCAGCTGCCAACGTTCTATCACCTCGATACCGGCGCCCAAGTCAAGATAGACGCTTACGGGGGAGTAGGCGTTGAGGTTGCGGTTGCTGCCACCTACAAGGAAGGAAAATTGTGGTCCCGCATAAATCAGTGGCATGATGGTATTCTCGAGACCTCCCAAGCGACGCCACTTGAGCTTGAGGTGCAAAGGCACGTCGAGGTAGTGCATCGACACGGTTTCGTCACCAGCACCGACTGAGGACCATATCGTGCGGTCTCCGTAGTTGACCTTGCCCTGCTTGAGTGTATAAAGCAGGCCTCCGTCCACACCGAATCCCACACCGCTGAAGTTCATTTCACCTGTGACACCCACTTGTGGTCCCCAAGCGCGCTTGGAAGGTACGATGTCGGTCTGCTTGAAGTGTACTTCATTGAAGTTGGCGCCAGCGGTGATGCCCCAGCGTGATGTGGTCTGTGCCATGGCGGCAGTTGCGGTGAGCAGCAGGGCTGCAATCAGTAAGAATGTCTTTTTCATTATATCATTGAGTTGTTAATGTTCTTTATTGGTGGGGCCGCCACAGGAGTGGTGGCACGGATTGATCCATGAAGGGAACTGCAGGATTGGTGCTTAAAAGAGATAGGCTGCGTTGATGGTCCAGTGGTGGTCCTTGCCCTGGATGCGGCGACCCTCGTACTCACGGTCAATGTATTCCATCGCCTTGGAGATGCCGATGTCGTAGGATGCCGACAGCCTCAGGTGCCTGAAGAGTTCTACGCCGGCTCCCACGTCCCATGACAGGTAGGTCTTGGAATTCTTGTAGTTGGCGGGGGCGTTCTCACTGAAGAGAATGGAGAAACTGGGTCCCGTGAAGATGTAGGGGGCGAAGACGCGCTCCAGTGACGTCAGCGAGAGGCGGTATCGGGCATAGACCGGTATCTCGATGTAGTGGCGCTTGAAGTAGGATTCGCCATCGGTAAGGCGGTCTTTGCGGTGGGCATACATGGCACCGACCTCAGCCCCGATGCCGATGACGGGGATATTTAAATCAAGTAACAAGCCGCCGGTGTAACCCACGCGGTTGTCACTATTGATGACATCGCGGTCAAAGCGCATCTCGCCCAGGGTGATGCCGCCGCGTACGCCGAATCTCACCTGTGCTGTCGCAGGGATTGCCAGCAAGGCTGTCAGCAGGATTGCGAGCAGGAAATGTCTGTTCATCTTTCTACAGTTATTGTTTCAAAACTACAAAGTTACACAGGATTTTTGAAATCTGGGCTGGTTTAAGGTTTTTTTTGATGGAACAGGCACGCGCGCGTAATGATTCAGCCAATGAACTTCACGTTAAGACACTAAACTTTAAAAGGAAGACAATAATGACAATGCCATCCGTCTCGCAACTGAATAATTAACGGCTCGAACAACTAAAGCAGCAGGCATCTGCGCTTAGTTTGAGTAAAATGTCTGGATAGTTGCACATGGGCTACTAGTTGTAGGGCAGAGATAACAACAAAAATCCCGCACCGGAATGGTGCGGGACCTCTGTTGGTGGGCAGTGAGGGATTCGAACCCCCGACCCTCTGCTTGTAAGGCAGATGCTCTGAACCAACTGCGCTAACTGCCCGTTGCTGTCAAAAGCGATGCAAAGGTACTGCTATTTTTTGAACCACCAAAAAAAATCGCACTTTTTTTTCAAAAAAAGCACTTTTTTTTCAAAAAATGGGGTTTTTCTCGGGAAAAAGGGGTAATTTTGAGACGATAAAAGGATAATTTTGGCGGTCTCGCCACAGCGGGGCCCCACAAAAGTTTTAAAACGACAAAATGAAGACGAGTTTTATTTTTCTGGCCGACGGCTTTGAGGAAGTGGAGGCCATGACGAGTGTAGATGTAATGCGTCGCGCGGGCATGCCAGTAGTGACGGTGTCGATTAACGAGGGTGTAGCCGTGACCGGTGCCCATGGCGTGACGGTGATGGCCGACAGCGTGTTCGGTGACAACGATTACAGCGACGCCGAGTGGCTGGTATTGCCTGGCGGAATGCCCGGAGCTACCAATCTTGCTGCCCACGAGGGGCTGTCAGCGTTGCTGGATGCCCAAGATGAGCGCGGAGGCAAGTTCAGTGCCATCTGTGCTTCGCCCGCTATTGTGCTCGCACCGAAGGGCCTGCTGCAAGACCGAGACGCAGTGTGCTATCCCGGCATGGAAGCTGATGTAGAAGGCGTGCGCTGGGGTGATGCCCAGGTTGCCGTATCGGGCAACGTGGTGACGGGTAACGGGCCGGCAGCGGCTGCTCCATTTGCACTGGCAATGGTGGCCGAGAGTCTGGGCCAGGATGCCGCCGACCAGGTCGCTAGTGGCATGCTGTTCTAGACCGTTTTTGTGTGTATGCACTATTTCGGTCAAATATGTTAGTGAATCGGCGTTTTTTGTTGAAAAAAGTTGTGGAGTTTAAATATAAGATGTATATTTGCCACATCTTTGAGAAATAAGGTGTCAACCATGATACTTATTCCCACAAGAAAAACCGCAGAAAAGAAGTTATACACATTTTTTATTAACTCATATTTTATTATTAACATTAAATCATTACTTAGATTTATGAAGAAATTTTTTGCATTACTCTTTGTGTGCGCAGGCCTGACCGCAATGGCTGGTGCACCCCAGTTCAACAAGGCTGACATGATGAAGTCAACCAAGGGCCAGATGGTAATGAAGGCTAACACCTTGAGCCAGGATCTGACCGCTCCCGTGATGAAGACGATGACTGGTGCCAAGGCTCCTGCTTCGATGAAGTTCATCAACAGCATGCGTCCCAGCATTGCCAACAACAAGATGGTTCGCAAGGGTGCTCCCCGTCGCCTGAGTAACGAGGATCTGGTCAACCAGGACAAGTATATGGACTTCAAGTACGCCTGGGATCTCAACGAGGCTGGTACTGGCTTTGAGTGGTCCTATTATCACTTCCGTGCTGGTGAAGGTGTTCACTTCCAGGAGGATGGTGGCGTTCTTTACTGCGTAGGTCTTTTCTGGGATGATGATCCTATGAGCCCTAATTTTGGTTCAGGCTGGTGGCTTGACCTTAACATTGATTACACCACTGGTGCCATCGAGCTCCCGACCGGTTATGCACTCGTAGATAGCACTATTGTTGGTACTTACGCCAATGGCTATCGCATTGACAAGGAGATCTACAGAATGCTGGTTGATGGTAACTACTACTTCGGCGATGCCGAGGCTCCCGGTTCTGTTCCCGGTACCCTGTATGAGGACGGCTCCATTGAGTTCAATGACTCAATCCCCTATGTATATGCCGGTTATAACATCCAGCACTACTACACCCGCACGGGTAACGCTTGGTCAGGCTATACCTATAAGCTGGACCACAGCGATACCACCTATGTACAGGACGTTTATCTGGGCACCCAGTTCCTTGTTGGTAACGGTACTCAGGACTATGACTACCTGAACCAAGGCGCTATTGCTGGTCACATGACCGACACCATTTACATGATGCAGCCCGACTACAGCACCCTCTATGTATTCAACATGTGCGGTGACGGCATGCCTGGTGCAGTGATCAACCTCACTCCGGAGGGCGTTGCTACTTATCCCACCAATTGGCCCCTTGCCGAGGCTGGCAATTATCTGAGAGACCTGTACACTCAGAACTATCAGGGTTATGACTTCTCTGAGATGCATTATGGCTGGCCCTATGCTATGGATGAGAGCTACAATGTAACCGAGGACACCGTGATTATCGGTACCGTTACTCCCGAGCTTCTCACTCTGCCTGGTATCCACTCAGAGTTAGGCCCCATCTATGCAAGCAGTGACACTCAGCACACCACTGGCTATGCCTTGGTAAGCAATCTGATCAACCACGAGTTCAGGTTCATGAATGGCGGTCAGTTCGTTCTTCAGGAGCCCATTACCTACGTTCGTGGTGATGTTGACAACGATGGCCAGGTTAAGATTGGTGACGTTACCGTTCTGATCAACCACCTGCTGAGTGGTGACCTCGATGATGCTGATGACTTCAGCGGTGACAATGCTGACTGCGACCTTGATGGTGAGATCAAGATTGGTGACGTTACCACTCTGATCAACTATCTGCTGAGTGGCAACTGGCCCGCTGAGTAATCACTCATTCCCACTTGATTAATTCCAGTTAATCAATATCCTAAAGGACAGGCATCCCATAGTGGGGTGCCTGTCCTGCTTTTTGGGCACTCCTTCGGAGTTTGTGAATTGGGGGTTCCAATGAACATGGGTTACACTCGGCTGCGCCTCGTTACACCCCTGCCTATATTCTTGACAGGCCTACGGCCTTTATCCGGACATCAATATCAAATAATAATTCCTTAGCGGCTTAGCGTGAGGAAAATGGCTGAGTAGTCACCACTGGACGGCAACAGTGTAAAAAGTGGTTAAATGTGGGTGCAGATAAGAAATATTTCAGTAATTTTGTCATCGCCTAGCGTGACAAAGGCTGTCCGTGTCGGGTCTGTATCCGGCATGGTGATTGTATGTTGTTGCGTATCAGATGTTTAGTAATTACTTACATTTAATTATATTATTTATCAAGATGAAGAAGATATTAGCAATCCTGTGCATGTGTGCAGGAATCGGCATGACAGTGAGTGCTGCCCAGTCCAGTGTGCTTGGCTCGCGTGTATGTCTGGTTCATGAGTATCAGTGGGAAGAGGGAGCAGCAGGCAACGTCACGGTTACCGAGGGCGACCCCTTCTACATCGGTGGCTGGACAGCAACGGTCGTTGCCGGTGAAGGTTCTGGAGCCGTCACTGTTGAAGGTGGTATCAACCCCTATGGCATCACCCAGCTGCTGACTGTTGACCAGTCCGCACGACGCGTCTCCATTGCTGTCGGTGATGAGCCCTTTGCTACGGTGAGCACTACAAGCACTACGGTTGCAGGCGGTGAGACTATCAAGGTTGACAGCACCCGTTACTACTATGTAGTGAACGAGGCATGGTGGGTCGATGGCGCCGATTATGCCGACGTGACCGGTGAAATCCTTACCGATGGCTCTATCCACATTGCCGATGGCTATGCCTACTATATTGAAACTAAGATCACGACCACGAAGACTGCTCCTAATGGCAAGGTAGAGACGATGACCGACAGTATTGTCGATGTGTCTCCCATCTATCGTGACACTTGGTTGCTGGTCGCTAACGGCAAGCATGAGTTTTACAGCCAGGAAGACGGTGTGACGAAGACTGTTGACGTGAACATCCGTCAGAGCGGAGATACCGTGTGGGTGACCAACCTGTATGGCTATGGTGCCCCAGAGGCCTATATGCTGCTGAGCAGTGACGGCACGATGTCTTATCCGAGCCAGATGCTGCGTGACATCCCCAACGAGATGTCTCCCAGCGGCAGCGGCATTTGGGTGAACATGGATGGCAACACGGGAACCGCGACTGCCGATGCTATTACCTGGGGATTGACGACACCCAGTGACAATGCCCAGACGTGGCCCGGATGGAATAACAACCGCCTGTATTATACCAATGGCAGCCACTTTGTCATTCCTGGTAGCGTAGTGAGCCTGCGTGGTGACGTGAACAACGACGGCGTTGTCAATATCGGTGATGTTACCGCACTGATTAATGGACTGCTCAGCGATTCTCAGACACCGAGCGATACCTTTAACCCCACAAATGCTGACTGTGACCTGAGTGGAAACGTTAGCATCGGTGACGTGACTGTATTGATCAACTACCTATTGACGGGTAGCTGGTAAGAGACGTAAGGCCTCTTTTAAAGGAGTTAACCGGCTGGACCTCGGAAGGTCCGGCCGGTTTTTTTGTGGTGTACTGCTTTTTGTGCTGGTGGAATAGGTATAGGCGGTGGTACTTTTGCGTGGTGAACTGTTTTATCCTAATGTGAGTTCGACGCAAATATGCTCTTGAACTGAACTGGTTAGCCTGCTGCGTGCTGAAGGGGATGTGTCAAAATTCGCCTCGTGATTTTTAATCGGCCTGACGGCCGAGAAATTAAACAAAATTATTAATAAAATTAAAATAAAAATGTATTTTGTTTAATTTTTATAAAAATTTTTGCTTAATTTCTCGCTCGAAGCGCGACTTAATTTGCAACGAATGAATTATGACACGGCCCCCAATCGATAGGTCTCACCAAAATGCTGCCCTAGAGACGCAAAATTTTGCGTCTCTACATAGCGGATGAATTGAGTATCAACTCTTTTTTCATCGAGTTTACGTTATCATATCAATGAAGAATACCATGAAAAAGAAAGAGGACATGAAAGAACTACGGGTGATAGCCCGTGGAATGGAGCCGCTCTCCAATGGTGAGGCGGCACAGTGTGGTGAGGCTCTGCTGGCGCAGAACGTGCGAGAGCGAGAGTCATCGCTGCAAGTGACTGGACAACCGTCAGTATCGGGTACTATTGGGGTTGGGGAACGGCTGTTGCTGTTTGCCGACAGTTACAGGGTGACATGTCGCGGCAATACGGTCAAAATTGATGGCGCGCCAGTTGTCACCGTCACGGGCCAAATCGTTGGCGCTCATGCCATCGGTGAACTTCTTGTCATCGTTACCGATGCAGGACTTACCTATCTCAGGATGCACGAGGGCGCTTGGAGTGTGCTCAATGCTGCCGATGCCATCCCGCAACTGGCCATCGGTGCTGCTGTTACCACCATCAGCGTTGGGATTGATGCCTATGCCTTTGCCGAGCCTTACACGCAATGGCAAGCACCGCTTGCTGATGCCGACACGGCAGCACTGACCGCCCGCCTGCGCTCTGCCTGGTCGGCTCTGTCGTCCGACGTGCGTGCCGAGGGGCGTCACCTCGCGCCGATGCTGGTGCGCTGGGCCCTGCGCCTGCGTGACGGGAGCTACCTGTGGATGAGTGATCCGATGAGAGTGGGTGACGTGACTCTTGCCAATGCCGACCGCATCGCTGCTGATGTGGTCGTGACAGGCAGTGGCTTTACCGGCATTGAAGCCACCACATTGAGCTTGAAACACTATGGTCTGGACATCGATGTGACACGTGACATCGCTGCCGAGTGGCTGCCCCTGGTGGCGTCGATCGATGTGTTTGCCACCGATGAGGCCCAGTTGCTCACTGCAAGCCGCTCGTTGGACTACCGATGTGTGACACGAACGGTGGGAGGACGAGAATATCAGTTGGAGATGGGACTCTCGCGCCGCAGTGCCGATGCCATTTCCCGTGAACTTGCCGCCTCGTCGTGGCACCTTGTTGCACGAGCACCCGCTTCATCCCAGGTAACGGGTAGTGACTTTGTGGCGCCTGATGAGTTGATGACACTGACCTCGGCCAAATGCAGCGCCATCGGTCGGTTACCGTCGCTTGAGGGGGTTGTTTGTTCGACACTAGCCGGGGGACGTCTGTATTGCTGCACCCGTGACGGTGATGTGGTGTCTAGTGAAATCGGCAACGCTCTTGCCGAGGCTCATCGGCGTCGTGTGGTGGGGGCCGTTCCGTTGTCAATGGCAGTGGTGACGCGGCCCTTGTATTCAAGCGGTTTTGGGCGCTATCCGGTCTATGTGTTTACCGACGACGGTATCTATGCCATTCCACAAGGAACGCAGGGCTCTTTAGGTGAGGCGCGGCTGGTTGACCGCACCGTCATCGCGACTGACGTGTCACCCATCGAGGGCGGTGGCGACATCTGGCTCATTTCTCGTCATGGGCATCTGTGCCGCCTGAACGGCTCCCGGCTGGTGATTTGTCAGCGCGATGTGGATTGCAAGGGGATGGCGTGGAGTGCTGCCCATCAGGAGTTGTGGCTGTTGCGTGCCACGGGTTATCCGCTCGTGATGATGCCTAGCGGTCGCATGAGTGTACGCACCATCGATGCCGTCCAGCTATACAGTGACCCGCGTCATGCCGTCGCCGTGACCGATATCGGAACTGTGTTGGATCTTGAGGTTGAGACCGATGAAGTGTTGCCCGTGATGTGGCACAGCCATCCCGTTGCCATGAACCCGTTGCTGGCGAGGACAGTGCGCCGTGTCGTGTGGCACGTGAGCGGTGAGAATCTGGAATTGACGTTAAGGGTGACAGGACAGCGCGGCATCATGGCGATGGACGGTGACGTGAGCGTCATCGCAGTGGCTGGAGCAGTCGAGCATCCCTTGGCTGCCCCCACAGTGATGGTGCCTTGCCGCACGCTACGCTTGTCGCTCAACGGTGTCGCTCGCAGTGGTACCCTGCTACTGCCAACCCTGATTTATTCCTGCTCGGGTTTTTAAAAGATGAGTACCATGGAAAACACACTTGATAAGATTCTACAAGAGAATGGGAGGCGCCGGGCGAAACTTGAAGGCGACCTTTATGATCCGTTGCTCGGCATCGGTTGCTGGGGCGATAGGGTGGAGGTAGCGGGGCGTCGTGTGCCCCGTTCGGTGCTGGCGCATCATCCTGACTTCGTGTCTTTGTCATCGACCGAGCAGGACAAGGCGCGTATCCAAGAGGACTTTGAATTCTGGTGTGCCCGTTGCGTGACCATCAAGGACAAACAGAGTAGCAAGAATGTGCCCCTGGTGCTCAACCGTCCCCAGCGGCGGTTGCTGGGTGTGATAGAGGAGCAACGGGTGGCAGGCCTACCCGTGCGCGTCATCCTGCTCAAGGCACGCCAGTGGGGCGGCTCGACACTGGTGCAGATGTACCTGGCATGGATGCAGCTGGTGCGTCACACGGGGTGGAATAGTCTGATTTGTGGATACTTGCACATGACGAGTAAGTGTATCAAGCGGATGTATAACCTGCTGCTCAGTCACTATCCGCGCGAGATGCTTGATGATCCAGGGGCCAAACTGTTGTTCTCTAAACTGGAGGGTCAACCCAATGTGCAGCAACTGGAGGCACGGGATTGCCTGGTATTGACTGGCAGCTCCCGCAGTGAGGATGCCGTGCGTGGCTATGACATATCCATGGCTCACTTGAGCGAGGTGGCTTTCTGGAAGGAAAGTGCCATGCATTCGCCCGATGATGTGGTGCGCAGCGTGTGCGGTAGCGTGGCGTTGAAGCCTGAGACTGTCGTCGTGCTGGAGTCCACCGCCGACGGTGTGGGTGACTATTTTCACGACGAGTGGCTGCGCGCTGAGTTGGGTCGGAGCGACAAGGTGCCGGTATTTGTGCCATGGTATGAGATAGACGGTTATGCCCGTGCTGTCGATGATCCGGTGGCACTGTGGGAGTCTATGGATGAGTATGAACGGGCGTTGTGGGACGACGGGCGCACGCTGGAACAGATCAACTGGTATCACGCCAAGCGTAAGGAGTACCGCACCCACGAACTGATGATGGCCGAGTATCCGGGCAGTGCCAGCGAGGCCTTCAGTACAAGCGGCAACAATCCCTTCAAGCGCGAACATCTTGATGAGTTGGAGAAGGGTTGTTCCAAGCCCCCGATATTGGTGGGCGACATCCAGGGTGCAGCCGCGAGCGGATTGTTAGCCAAGGAGAATGTTCATCTGGTGGCTGAATCCAACGGCCTACTCAAGGTGTGGGAAATGCCTCAGATGGGGTTGCCTGTCAATGTGCGCTATCTGGTGGTGGTTGATGTGGGAGGGCGCAGCGAGTCGAGCGACTATTCGGTGATTGCTGTATGGCGAGACGGTGACGGGTCACGTCCGAAGGAAATCGTGGCCCAGTGGCGCGGACACATTGATCATGATCAACTGGCCATCAAGTCGATGCAGTTGGCTTTGTTCTATCATAAGGCCTTGCTGGTGATTGAGTGTAACACGCTCATCAACGAAGCGGCACGCGCTGGCGAGAGTGAGTATATCCTGCAGACGCTGTACCGCTTGTATGGCAATCTGTACAAGCGCGATGGCAAGCAACTGGGCTTCCACACCAATGTCAAGACCAAACGAGAGGCGATAACTGAGTTGATCAGGGCAGTGCGTGATGGGGAATATATCGAGCGTGACATGGATGCAGTGAACGAAATGCGCGATTATCAGGAACGCAACGGTACCTATGCGGCACGTCAGGGCAAGCATGACGACATCCTGATGACGCGTGCCATCGGCCTGCTGGTGTTAATGGACAAGAGATTGAAGTGCGGCAAGCATGCCAGACCAGAGGACTTCTTCCCTAATCACCCATCGGAACCCGAGCCTGGCACAGTCGCATTCATTAATTGAAATGAATTAAAAATCGCTATCAATCAACAAGTTGCCAAACCAGTACTTGAGGCTGTGTCATAATTCACCTCGTGATTTTTAATCGGCCTAACGGCCGAGAAATTAAAAATTATTGATAAAATTAAAATAAAAATGTATTTTGTTTAATTTTTATCATTAGTGTCCGGTAAATATATTCAACATCTGCATAATTCACAACAAATGAGTCGAATAAGCATTTCTGCTGTATCATGGGCTTGGCTTTTGCCTCGTAGAGGCAGGTCGGGTCGAAGACTCGACTTTTATGGAAAACACCATGCAAGCTCA
>ONLH01000023.1 GCA_900318645.1 uncultured Prevotellaceae bacterium | reverse complement strand
AGGCGTCAAAAAAATCGCTCACGCAATTTGACATCTTGTGAGCCGCAAAAGCGATGCAAAATTACAGCCGCTCCGGAAACTGACCAAATATTTTCCTAGAAAAATTTAATATTTAACCTACATTAAGAATTAAAAGGCGAAAAATAGGCATTTTTGCCTGTTTTTTGCCTCAAAACCTCCGAAAACGGTTAGTTGGGTTGTAACGGTCACCCGATTTAGGCCATCAATCTTTGTTTATACAAGATGAGGCGGGCATTACCCCACCTCACCATGTGTTTTGTGAATCTATCACGCGTTGACCTGAACCTTCAAGCCGGCTTTACGGAAACGCTCAGCAATGCGTTCCATCTCCTCCTTGGAAACTTTCTCAAGGTTCTCGGCAGGCGTCTTGCGGTCGATGCTGTAGAGCATGACTTCACGCGGCCGGATCTCAAGATAGGCTCGCAACAGGGCGTCCAGTTCCTCATCAGTCGTATTGTCAAATTTCACGCCGTCATACTCGCCGCGTATCATGATGGTCTGCACCACGCACTGGCCGTTAAACTTCTTGAGGTCGGCAATCACGCCGTCGGGTAAGCAATTGGGCGAAGTAGGGCGGTTGATGGCAATGAAGGTGTGAGGTATAGCGCTGTCAAGCTTGAGGATGTTATTGTCCACCTTGAGGAGTGCTTCGGCAACAGCAGGTTTTCCAGCCATCGTAGAATTACTCAGCACCGACACCTTGGCATCGGGGAAGAATTCTGTGCGTAATCGCAGGACGTCCTCGACCACCTTTTGGAACTCGGGGTGCAAGGTAGGCTCACCATTACCCGAGAAGGTGATGACGTCGAGTGTCTGGCCTGCTTCCTTCATCTCGGTGAGTTTGCGCTTGAGTTGCTTCTTGACAGCTTCACGGGTGGGCACACCATCTTTGCCAGGTCCCTGGGCATTGAATCCAGCCTCACAATAGAGACAGTCAAAAGAACAGATCTTGCCGTCGTTGGGCATGAGATTGATGCCGAGGGACATTCCCAGCCGGCGGCTGTGGATGGGTCCATATATCGTTGAGTGGAATAGTACAGTCTGCATGGCTTTAGTTTTTAGTTATCAGTTGTCAGTTTTTTAGTTGTCAGTTTTCAGTTTTATAACTAATGTAACTCTTCATTACACATTATTATATAATAAAAAAGACACATTAGGCGAGATTTAATTGCTGGAGGATGTCAATGACATCGATGTGCGAGAGGGTGCGTCGCTGCTGCAAGGTATCAACAAACGAGTCCATGGCATGACGGACACGCACGTCGCCGAACAAACGCGACATGTTCTCGAATGCCTCATCAAAGATAGGCTCCACCTCGTCACGCTCGAGCTGGCAATAGTCCCAGCCATCGGCAAAGGCGATGTTGAACAACTGGTCGCGCAACTGATGGTCTACTTTGTCGTTGTCGAGCACCATACGGCGGCAGAGGGCGTTAGCGACTGCCAGTCCCACCGAGATGCGGTAATGACCCAAGATATACTTCCATGCTCCACGCGGTGACAATCGAGGATTTCCTGCAAAGAAAAACTCAGGTGTGAACTGAATGCATCCCGTCCCGTCACCATCGAGCGTAACAGATGTGAACAAGTCTTCGGCATCGAGCACCGACAAGCCTAGCACCATGCCAGCCACGCCATAGCTCTTGTCCAACTCATCACGATATTTCATTACCATCGGTTTCTCTTTCATAGTCTTTTCCCTCTTTATTTTCGGCCAAAATCAGCCGGTATCTCACCCCATTCGGTGGTATTCCACTTGAGCAAGGCATTGGGCCATGTGTGGGTTGCAAGCCAATGCTCAGCCCGTCCAATGATAGCAAACAGATGCGCATTAGCGTCGGTGCGCGCCAACTTAGTGCGGCACTGCCCTGCCCTGATCCATGCCAATGCCGTCTTGCTGTCACTGTAGATGGCGGTGTGGTCGTTGCCCTGGTTGTGAAACAGCGCGAGTGCGTGCACGATGGCGAGAAACTCGCCGATGTTGTTGGTCGCATCGGGGAACGGTCCCTGATGGAACAGTTCCACGCCAGTAGGCACATCTACCCCACGGTACTCCATGACTCCTGGGTTGCCGGAGCAAGCGCCATCCACAGCGATGCTGTCATGGACAATGCCAGGGATTGCATCATAGTTGACAAACTCACGGGGGGCACGGGCGATGGCACGCAGGATATCCATTTCCCCAGGGTCGTTGCGGAATGCCTCGACGGCCTCCTCCTGGGTATTGAATGCTTTGTAGCGGGCACCAGGAAAGCCCTTGACCCGCAACTCGCACTCTGCCCACGAGTCACAGATGCCAGGTTCGGTTCCCTGCCACACAACATACCACTTGCGCCTATCGCTTGTCATAAAACTATTCTCTCTTGCTACTTGAAGCTACAAAAGTACATCATTTTTCTGAAATCGGCAAATTCAAGGCCACAGCGCGCCGAAGCGCACAACAGGCGTAATTTAGTGACATTTTTGCAGTAAATCGACAAGATGGCGGGCAGTGATAATGGTAGCCTCGGCAGTCTCAATGTCGGTGGAGTCAAATTGCAATTGGGCTTGGTCGTAGTAAGGGGTACGGGCTCGCAGCTCCGTCACGACAAGAGCCAATACCTCATCATCAGGCAGACGGGATATTTTGGGACGTTTGGCTTTCTGGTCAGGCAGGAGCAATCGGTCTGTGATGCGCTCAGGGCTGGTGGTAAGCCAGACCGTAACACCCGCTTGATTCATCAGCGCCATGTTGTCGCCATGACAAGGCGTACCGCCACCACAGCCGACGACGACATCGGCCATAGCTGCCACATCTTGCAGGGCGACGGTCTCCAGTTCACGGAAGTGCCCTTCGCCCATTTCATCGAAGATTTCGGTGATTGACATTCCCTGTCTAGCCTCGATATAGTCGTCAAGATCGATATAGCGGAGTCCCATCTGCTTGGCAAGTTCCACACCTAGCGTGGTCTTACCACAACCCATATAGCCTATTAGAAAGATGGGATTCATAGGGAATTAGATTTTAGATTATAGACCTTAGATGTTAGACGTTAGACGTTAGACGTTAGACTTCAGGCATTAGATATCCAATTATAGCCAGCCGGCCTCGCGGTACCAGGCGATGGCCTCGCGGATACCCTCGCGCAACGAGTACTTGGGGGCAAAGCCAAAGTCACGCTGCGCTTCGCTGGTGTCACACTGCCAGTTGCGCTGCTTAAGAATCTTGAACTTGTCTCGGTTGAGGGTGCTGGGTTTGAGAGTCACCAGGCCTATCTTCTCGGCAACGCTGCACACAATCTTGACAAGCCACAGCGGGCACGTCACCGGAATGACGAACTTCTTGCCCAGTTCCTCGCACACGATTTTGCGGAACTCTTGCTGGGTGTAAGCACGGTCCTCGCTGATGAAATAGGCCTTACGCAGAGGCCCCTTCTCCAATGCATCCATCACACCGTTCACTAGGTCCTTGACATAGATGAATGTGAGCATCTGCTTGTCAAAGCCCACACTGAAGTCAAAACCACGTTTGATACTCTTGATCATCAGGTAGTAGTCCTTCTCGTGCGGTCCATAGACTCCCGTGCAACGGAAAATGGTATATGGGAATCCCTCAACACTCTGCAGATAGGCCTCTGCCTTGAGCTTGGACATGCCATAGAAAGTGTTAGGCATAGGCTGGTCATCGGGCATGATGGGCTTGTAGGATTTCTCATCGCCTGGACCCATGACGCTCAGACTGCTCATCATCAAAAAGACATCAGGAGTCATTCCAGTGGCTTGCAAAGCATCAACCAGAGTGCGCAGGTAGCCGTAGTTAACACGTTTAAAATCCAGGTAATTGGTGCTCTTGGTCACCCCCAGGTTGTGGACGATGTAGTCCCAGCGTCCCCACTCGCCCATGTGGTCGCGCAGGGTTTCCTCCAGGTGGTCCTGGTCACTGTAATCCAACTCAATGAAATGGATGCGCTCGTCCTGGAGAAATTCACGATTGGTGGACTCCCGCACCGCTGCCCAGGTGTCATATCCTCGCTTGAGTGCCTCTTCAACAAGAAATCCGCCGATAAATCCACCAGCGCCAGTAATCAATATACTTTTCATCAGATAGTTTCTTTTTCAATCCCTTTGGCCTTACGCACCATGGCCAGCTTGGTTGACTTAGTCTGGTGCTCGGCATTATACTCCACTGCTTCAATCACATGCTGTGCAATCGTTTCGGGCTTGATGTTCTTCAGACAAGGGAAATCACCATATTTACACGGCTTGTCGCCCGTGATGGAGCATGGGCGGCAGTCCATATCAAGCTGGATATCATCCTCCACCATCTGGTTATAACCCAAGTATCCGCAAGCGGGCGAGGTGGGTCCCCAAATGGTCATTGCCTGCAGATCCACCAGCGATGCCAAGTGCATGTTGGCCGACTCCATCGTGAGCATGAGGTCACACTTGCCTAGCAACGCGTACTCGTCAATGAAGGTGTGCTTAACCTCGGCCATGGAGATGACATTCTTGTACTTGCGGGCAATGGGCCTCAAAGCGATTTTCTCTGGTTTGCCGCCACCAATGAGAAAAATGCGATAGTTCTCATGCTGGCACAATTGTGCAATCACCTGTTCCATCAATTCCAAGGGGTAAGCCTTCTGGCGATGTGACGAGAAGGGCGAGATGGCAATCCAACGCTGCCCTTCCTCCTTCACGGGAACAATGGGGCTTACAGGCCATTCGCGACCTTCATACAGACGAGTGAAATTATCGGGTGCTTCCAATCCCAGCTGCCTGAACACCCTGCGATAGCGCTCATGGATGGGCGTAACCGGCTCATTGGACTTGTGGTTGACCAGTGCCCGCCGTTTCGGTTTTTCCCTATCCAGCCGTGCTATCTTGGCCCCTCGACAACGCATATAGGCATCAATAATCCATGTTCCACTGACGTTGTGGAGGTCGGCCACGGCATCAATGTCATAGAGATTGTAAAGTTGTGCCGACAGTTTCAACAAGCCGAACAGTCCGCTATGTTTCTCATTGACGTCAAAGTCCACCACCTTGAGGTTGGCAGGACGGTCATGGAACATCGAAGCGGGCCACCTCTTGGTGAGCATGATGAAACGCGTGTCAGGGTTGGCCTTGCACAACGGATACAGTACCGGAATGGTCATCGCCACATTAGCAAGCACCGACAGGCGCATGACCAGCACGTTGCGAGAGGGTTTATTCTTCTGTGCCATAAAGCATAGGATTGATGATAACGATTGGCAAAGTTAATCAAATTACACGAATTGAGCAACCATTATACAATTATTATTCCGACTCAATGGTATCAAATACCTTCTTGACTACCATATCGGGAGTAATATTCCTAAGACAGCGATAGTCACCGAAACGGCATTCACGCTCGCCGTAGATCGAGCACGGACGGCATTCCATGTCGAGTTGCACATCATCGTCCGACGTCTGACCATAGCCTTGAAATCCACATTGCGGTGCAGTAGCGCCCCAGATGGTGATGGTCTTCAGCCCCATGAGAGATGCCAGATGCATGTTGGCGGAATCCATGGTGAGCATGAGGTCGCACTTGGCCAGCAGGGCATACTCGTCGAGGAAACCGTGCTTGGCCTCGGCCATAGACAAGACGTGGTGGTTCTCACGCACAATCGTACGCAGGGCAATCTTCTCTTCCTTACCGCCACCCATCAGGAAGATGCGGTAATTCTCGCGTGCAGCCAACTGGCGGATGACCTGTTTCATCAGTTCCAGGGGATAAACCTTCCCCTCATGGGCCGAGAACGGCGATACGGCAATCCAGCGCTGCCCAGGTTGCTTTTCCGGCACCATAGGGCTGGAGGGCACTTCCTTGCCGTCATACAATCGTGTGAAATCATCAGGGGCCGTCAGACCCAACTGCTCAAACACCATGCGATAGCGTTCAATAGTCGGCGTGACGGGTTCGCCCATGCGGTGATTGATGAGGGCCTTGCGGCGTGCACGCTGCTTGTCCAGGCGAGCCACAGGAATGCCACGAAGACTCATGCATAGCCCAATGACACGCGTGCGAATGACGCTATGCAGGTCGGCAACGGCATTAATGCCATAGCGCCGACGCAGATGGCGGGAGAGCCTCATGAGCCCCATCAGCCCTTTATATTCGGTCTTGGTGTCAATGCCCACCACCATCAGGTTGTCGGGGCGGTCATGGAACATCGAGGCTGGCCACTTCTTGGTCAGCATGACGAAACGAACGCCAGGATTAGCACGGCAAACGGGATACAGCACAGGGATGGTCATTGCCACGTCACCCAGTGCCGACAGGCGCATGACGAGTACTTTACTCGGTGCCTCCTCGCTTTTTGCCATAGAGCACGGGGTTGGTTTCGGGATCGTTATACATCTTCATCTGCCGATAGACCTTCATGAACTTGCGGCCAGCAGCGATGTCCTCAAGCAACTGGTCAATAGCCGTAGTCAAGTCCTTGCGTTGCTCCATCAGTACATCCAGCTTTGACTGGCACATGGCGATGTGGGCGGCATCAGCATCGGTGCGTTCGGTCTGCTCACGCATGTGCCATATCTTGAGGGCCAGAATCGACAAGCGGTCAATCGCCCAGGCGGGGCTCTCGGTGTTGATGGTGGCATCGGGCAGGACGCTCACATCGGCATACTGCTGGCGGAAGTAGGAATCAATCTCCTCAACGAGGTCAGTGCGGTCCTGATTGCTGTGGTCAATGCGGTGTTTCAAGGCAAGGGCTTCAACAGGATCAATGTCCTCGTCACGAATCAGGTCCTCGAGATGCCATTGTACAGCGTCAATCCAATTCTTACGGGCTAATTTGGCCCAGATTGAATCTTCCTCAAACGGATTGTTGAACACGGCATCAACATCGTCGGTAACATGGTACAACTTTACCGTCTGGTCAAATATCTCGTTACATTTATTTGAAAAAGTCATAGATTCAGTTTTCAGTCTTCAGTTTTTAGTTGACAGTTTTTCAGTTATCAACGCGCTCGCCCTTGAGGGTCGCGCTTGAGGCGCTGGTCACACGGCACATCACCTTGTCGCCAGGTTGCTCACCGCTGGCGGGAAAGACAACGACCTTGTTCTGCTGCGTGCGGCCGAACATGTCATCGCGACTGCGCTTGCTGTAACCCTCGACCAGAACCTCAAAGGTCTTGCCCACGTCCGCCCTGTTGCTGCACAGCGACAGTTCATTCTGCAAAGCGATCATACGGTTCAATCGGTCGATTTTAACATCCTCGGGGACGTTATCGGGCAGGTTTTTGGCGGCAAAGGTTCCGGGACGCTCACTATACTTGAACATGAACGACGAGTCAAAGCCTACTTCACGCATCAGCGAGAGGGTCTCTTGGAAGTCCTCCTCGGTCTCGTTGTGGAAACCTGTGAACATGTCGGTAGAAATGCCGCAATCAGGCATAGCGGCACGGATGCGAGCAATGCGATCCAGATACCACTCGCGCGTATATTTGCGATTCATGAGTTTCAACACCTTGTTACTGCCACTCTGCACGGGCAGGTGGATATGGTTGCAGATGTTGTCATGACTGGCCATCGTATCGATGATGGCATCACTCAGGTCCTCAGGGTTGCTGGTGGTGAAACGCACGCGCATTTCAGGTGCAGCCTCGGCAACCATGGCCAGCAATCGGGACAAGTCAACAGCCTCACTGCCGTCAGCGGGTTTGTAGAGGTAAGAATTGACATTCTGGCCCAGCAAGGTCACCTCCTTGAAGCCCCTGGTACGCAGGTCGGCCAACTCGTTGAGGATGCTCTGAGGCTCACGGCTGCGCTCACGGCCACGGGTATAGGGCACGATGCAGTAGGTGCAGAAGTTGTTGCACCCTCTCATGATGCTGATAAAGCCGCTCACCTTGCTACCCGTCACGCGCGATGGAATGATGTCGCGGTAGGTTTCGGTAGTCGACAGCTGGGTGTTGATGGCTTTCTCGCCACGCTCGGCCAGCACGATGAGTGACGGCAGCTCCAGATAAGCGTCGGGACCAGCCACCAGATCCACACCATGCTCGTTGATGAGCACTTCCTTCATGCGCTCGGCCATGCAGCCGATAATACCGATAATCAAGCGCCTTTGCCGCTTGAGGCGGTAAGCGTTCAGCTGATTCAATCGCGAGAAAATGCGTTGCTCGGCATTGTCGCGCACTGAGCAAGTATTGATGAATATCGCGTCGGCTTCGTCAATGCTCTCGCACGTCTCATAGCCAGCCATTTTCATTACGGTAGCGACGACCTCGCTGTCGGCTACATTCATCTGGCAACCATAGGTCTCCAGCATCAGCCGCTTGGGCACATCGCCCTGGCCGTCATATTTCAGATTCATTGCCATATCATTCAGCAAATTCTATTAAGGGTACAAAGATACGCATTTTCCACTTATCTTCTCACGTTTCCATCATTTTTCGTTAAAATATGCTTAGGGTGCAGATGAGATTTTGGGGTCATGTGGTATAAGAAAACAAACCCGACGGGAATGCTGTGATTCCTATCGGGTCTGTTATTTAATGAGCAGGTATTCGCTTTACTGGGCTGCAGCGAGGAGCTCGGGAGTCAAGGTGGGCATGGCGCCGTTCTGCGTGCAGACGTAGGCGCTCACCTCTACTGCAAGTTTGTGGGCCTCATGAATGGGTTTGCCTGCCAGGATGGCGGCGCAGAAGGAACCAGTGAACGAGTCACCAGCGCCAACGGTATCAGCCACCTCAACCTTGGGAGTCGCCTGGAAGGACATCTCGCCGGGCTTGAACACATAGGAACCGTTGGTGCCACAGGTGAGTACCAACATGTCGAGATTGTACTTGCCCAGAATGAGCCAGCACTTGTTCTCCATGTCAAGACCAGGATAACCGAACATGCGACCAATGATCACCAACTCCTCATCGTTGATCTTGAGGACATTGCAGCGGCGCAATGACTCTTGAATGATCTCCTTATTATAGAACTGCTGACGGAGGTTGATGTCAAAAATCTTCATGCAGTCGCCAGGAGTCGCATCCAGAAAACGCTGGATGTTCTCGCGTGAAACGACGTTGCGCTGAGCCAGTGAACCGTAGCACACGGCACGGCAGTTGCGTGCAATCTCCTCAATCTCGGGCGTGAAGGGGATATTGTCCCATGCCACATTTTCCTTAATGTCGTAGGTGGGAATACCCTGCTCATCAAGCGTTACCTGCACGGTGCCAGTGGGATAAGGCACACGCGGCATGAGGTACTTGAGGCCATGCTCCTCGAGGGCATTGATGGTCTCCTCGGCGAGTTTGTCCTCACCCAGTGCACTGATGGCAATAGCATTGTCACTACCCAGGAACTGTCCAGCATGATAGGCGAAGTTGGCGGGGGCACCACCCAGTTTCTTACCTTCGGGGAGAACATCCCACAGGGCCTCGCCCAGGCCCACTACATAACGTTTGTCCATATTCTAGTTTAGAGTTTAGAGTTTAAAGTTTAGAGGGGCTGAGTTGCTTGATGTAGGTGAACAGGTAGATGACACCGATGGCCATCACTGCTACGGCACCTGCTTGGCCAACAGCGTCGCTGGCAAGACCCATGCAGAACGGGAAGATGGTACCGCCAAACAGGCCCATAATCATCAGACCAGACACCTCGTTCTGCTTCTGCGGCATCGATTCAAGAGCCGTGGCAAAGCACATCGAGAAGATGTTGGAGTTGCCGTAGCCCACTAGGGCGATAGCGGTGTAAAGGATCCACTTCTCCTGGCCGAAGAACAGGCCGCACATCGACAGGGCCATCATGATGACACTGATGACGAAGAACGTTCTCATCTTGAGCACGCGCAGGAAGAACGAGCCCGTCAGGCAGCCGATGGTACGGAAGATGAAGTAGAGTGAGGTAGCAAAAGCGGCATCGTTCAGGGATATGCCCAGACGCTCCATGAGAATCTTGGGAGCGGTGGTGTTGGTACCCACGTCGATACCCACATGGCACATGATACCCAGGAATGAGAGCAGCACGATGGGAGTGCCCAATAATTTGAAGCACTCTCCAAATGTTGAAGGCTTGCCCTCGATTTTCTCCTCATGGATGGGGGTAACTCCTAACAAGACAGCCGAGAAAGT
The DNA here is from genome assembly GCA_900318645.1 of uncultured Prevotellaceae bacterium. GTDB lineage: Bacteria > Bacteroidota > Bacteroidia > Bacteroidales > Muribaculaceae > Sodaliphilus. Next base: position 100,768 of record ONLH01000023.1, on the reverse strand, counting down.
ACCTACCACAAAGAAGATGGCGAACAGCACGCGCCAGTCAAGTCCCAGGCTGGGAATCATCTGTTTGGCTCCCCACATGGCCAAATAAGGCGCAATGAACGAAGCGATGGCCTTGATGAACTGGCCGAAGGTCAATGTCGATGCCAGATTGCCGCCGCCCATTACAGTCGATACGAGCGGGTTGAGCGAGGTCTGCATCAGCGCATTACCAATACCCAGCAGCGAGAAGGCGACCAGCATCACAGGGAAACTGTAGCCGAACAGCGGGATCATCAGCGAAAGAATGGTCACTACTAACGAGAGCAATACAGTCTTTTTGCGGCCAATCTTGTTCATCAGCATGCCCGTGGGAACGCTGAAGATGAGGAACCAAAAGAACACCAGTGAGGGTAAAAGGTTAGCCCACGTGTCCGAAAGGCCAAGGTCTTCTTTCACATAGTTGGAAGCAATACCTACGAGGTCAACGAAGCCCATGCAGAAGAAGCACAGCATGACCGAGATGATCGCGATTTTATTTGTCTTTGCCATTTTTATTTAGTTTTAAGTTGTTTGTTGTCAGTTTTTAGTTGTATAGCTAAAGGCTAATAGCTGATCTGGTAAATCGTAGCCTTGCCACCCTTCACCTTGATATTGGTGTAAGGCGTGGTGGGGAATACGAGGTTAGTCATCGCCATCTTGCCATCGGCATCAAAGGCCTCTATGCTGCAACGGTCAACGAAGATACGCAGCTGCTTGATGGCACCATGGGTGGGAGCGACAGTCACGGCGGGGAAGGCCTCGCTGAAGGAAGCGTCACCGCTGGCGGTGCGGTCCATCGCAAAGGTCTGCTTGGCGGCATCATAGGTCATCACTACCTGCTCACCATTGGCGTTGGACAGGGTCAACTCCATCGAGTTCTTCACATCCACGACGATTTCGCAGGTCTCGGTCGGCTTTTTCACCTTAGCACCGCGCACTGCGAGCATCTCGGGCGAGGGTTTCACGCTGACGTAAGTCTCCTCACCGTCGGTGAAAACACCCAGGTCGCGGGGAATCGAGTTGGCGCTGCGGAACTGGCGGGTAGGCACCTGGTTGGCATACTGCCAGTTGGACATCCACGCCAGTACCACATGACGACCCTGAGGTGCATTGTAGAACGATACCGTGGCATAGTGGTCCTTGCCGTAGTCCATCCACTTGGTGACCTTGGGCATCGACTCGCAGGTGAACTTGTGGCCGTCGAAGTCGCCCACGAAGTACTGCGTTGCCGAACCGCCAAAGGGTCCACCGGGATTGATGTTGCACAGCAGCACCCTCTTGCCGTCGATCTTCATCAGGTCGGGGCACTCCCACACACCACCGTGGTTACCGTATTCCTTACCGAAGGAGCTCTCATACTTCCAGGTCTTCAGGTCCTTGGAACTGTAGATATTCATCTCCTGTCCGGCAGCGAGAATCAGGTTCCATGCGTTGATGTCACTGTTCCAGAAGGGGTTCGGGTCACGGAAGTCGGGCACATCGCTCGTCAGCACAGGGTTACCCTCGTACTTGTCAAACGTCATGCCGTTATCGTGAGAGATGGCGATCGACTGCGTCTGGTTCTGCCCAGCCGAGGTATAGATAGCCACCACCTCGTCACCGTTGGTCACACAGGAGCCCGAGAAGATGGTACCCAGGGCATCAGGCTCGATGGCGGTGGGCTGGTGGGTCCAGTGGATCAGGTCAGTCGAGGTGGAATGTCCCCATGTCATGTTCTCCCACTGGGAGCCGTAGGGGTTCCACTGATAGTACAAGTGCCACACACCATCCTTGTAGAACATACCGTTGGGATCGTTCATCCAGCCATAGGCGGGAGTGTGATGGTAGGTGGGACGGAAACGCTCACGATTGCTATCGTCAAACGTGTCGGTCACCCGCATCTCGCGCCAGCAGACAAAGTCCTTGACGGCACCCGTGGTGCGGCGGTCGCCATGGAAGGAGATGTCGACCAGGACCTTCTTGTTGCCGAAGCGCTGGATATCCAGTGGCACATAGTAGTCCACCTTGTCCACAGCGAAACGCACGTTGAGGGTCTGCACTTGCTCGTTGTCCACGATTACACGCACAAAGGCATTCTCCTCTTTCTCTTGCACAGGCAGCAACAGGTACTTGCCCGTAGCGTCAACCCGCAGCATGGCGTGGTTTTCGCTCAACAACTGGGGGACCAGTGCCGTGGCCGAGAAGGCCACGAGCACTGCCGCCATGATAGTTAATAATCTGTTCATAGTTGCAAAGTAACTAATTATTTACCGATTACTGGAACACTTTCAGGTCAGAGATGGTGATATTTCCACCATAATTGTTGATACTCCAGCAATTCTTCTGGATTCCGTAAATGCGGTTGGTGTAAGCGCAAACGTCGTTGATGTACATCACCATCACCGAGTTGTCGGTATAGATGTTGATGTGATAAACGTTGTCGGCGGGACGCTCGAACCAATAGCCATCGATGCCCTCGATAAAGCCCTTACCGGCTTTACCTTCCTGCTCGAAGTTCACCTTGCGGTGGTTCTCATCCTCGGGGTTGACCATCATCGTGTAATAACGGTCGCTGTCGGTACCACGCACCAGCGAGATGCCGAAGCGGTCCCAGTTGTTGGAGGTGGTTACCGTGAACGAGATGTGGTTGCTGGTTCCCAAGCGGTTGTACATCACGAAGGCATCATCACCCGAGAGCTTGCCATTGACACCGCTCATCTGGGCACCATTGCTGGCCATCACCTTAACGTTCTGCTCCTTGTTGAACTTAGCAGAGATAGCAGGCACCTCACCCAGGGTCAGCGTACCGTCGGCATGCTGGATAATCTTGTGGCATACCAGCGCACCCGACCAGTTGGGCTCGCCACCGGCACCCACGTTGATATTCTTGTCGTGGATGGTGTTGCCGGTGCGGTAGGGGCACCAACCCCAGATGTAGCGGTCCTGACCGTTGCTAGCCGTCTTGCCGGCATAGAAAGCACGGGTGTCGAGCACGCCCTCATGACCGTCACGGGGCCAGTTGGCTCCGGGATCGTTGAAGCAGGCCTTCAGGGCCTCCCAGGAGTTAGCCATCATGTACTTCACCTTGCGGCTCCATGATGCACGATAGCCCTCACTGTACACGAGATACCAATAGTTGCCCATCTTGAAGATGTCGGGGCACTCACACATGCGGTCCCAAATCATCGGGAAGTTGCCGACGTGTTCCCACGTCTTCAGGTCGCTGGACTTGAACTCGGCAAACTTCAGGTTGCTGGAGATGACCATGTGGTAAAGACCATCGTCGGCAACAAAGATCTGCGGATCGCGGAAGTCGTTGTCCGAGTAGCCATAGGTCGAGCCCTTCAACATCCACGTAGCGTCCTTATTGCTGTCCTTGAAGTCGGATGTGGTTGCCCTCATCACAGCCTCGCGGCCAAAACGGTCATGTCCCGTGTAATAGATATAGTATAATCCATCCTTTTCATTGTAGATACAGCAACCTGTACCCAGAGCGGCATCCTGTTCGTCGGCAGAGGTACCAGTATGCAGCACTTCGCCCAGCGACTGATAGTTGGCACCGTCAACGGTGGACACGCCCCAGAAGGGGTGATAGTTGAAGGCAGCATTGTTGTCAAACTCCTGCAGGTAGAGCACCTTGAAGTGTCCTGCCTTAGCATCATAGAAAGGCATCGGGTCACCACAACGGCCTATTGCGGGGTTGTAGTAGGTCTGGAAACCAGCCTCGTCCACCGAGTTGAAGAATGCGGTGTTGTCCCAGTCCTTGGAAGGATCCGGACCGAATTTATCCTCACTGCATGCCGACGAAGCGACCATAAAGCAACACAGCAGAAATGCGCTGAAAATATTCTTGTACTGTTTCATGAGTCAATTACTTGGTTAAATAGTTGATAGCGTTCTTGGTCATAATCTCAATGTTCTTGTGGTACTTCTCGGTATAACCAGCCTCGTAGGTGTAGGAATACCAGTCGTAGCAACCTGAACCGACGCAGATGATGCCACCCTTGCCGTCATGAGCGGGATACTCCCAGAGCACGATAGCACCGTCGCCACCGACACCGAGAACCCGGCCACCGGTGCGGCCTGTCCAGACGTCATAATTGTCATAGCCACCCCAGTCGGTACCGATGTGGTACTGGGCGGTTGAGTTGGTAATGTGGTAACCGGCATCGGTGCAATAAACCTCATTGGGGTTATCACCAGTTACAAGATTCTGATAGAGGGCATGTCCATTCTGACCGTCAAAGATGCGGAAGGTCCACGGGCCACCGCAAAGCTCTGCATAAGCCTCGTCCTGACCCCAGCAGTTGTTGGGCGTCGTCCACTCGTCGTCACCGGTCGTGCCAATGAATGACGGCAGGTTAACAGCATAGCGGGTGAGCAGGAATGCACCACCGTTCTCGTAGAACTGGCGCAGCTCGTTCAGCGTATTCATCGCGTCGGTAGCCTTGGCGACAAAGTTGTCGTGGCCATCAACGCCACCGTCAACGTGCCAGTGCCACCAGATGAGCTTGCACTCCGACAGGTCGAGGGTGCCAGCACGCAGGTCGGCAAACGAAGCATACAGCGAACTCTCAACATTGCCGAGCATCCACTGGCAAGCGGTCTGAGCCTCGGGATCCAGTTCGCTCATCGTGGGAGCAGAACCCAGGAAGATGGCCTTAGGTTTGCTGATGGCAATAACCTTAACAGTATAGGAACTCTCGGCCGAATTGTTCTTCACCTTGTAGATAACAGGCTGTGAGAAGTCCTGAGCCACACCCGACGACGGGGTAATCGTTGCATTGGCGCTATAGGTAATGGTCGGAACCAGGTTGGTGATGTCGAGCGTAGCAGGAATATAGACTACGATCGTCTTGGCCTCCTGGTCGATGCTACCAGTGTAGATGTCGTTGATCACAAATCGGGTGATGCGGGCCTCATCGTGGAGGACAGACAAAGTCCAGTCCATAAAGACGTCACCGTTCTCGACGTGCAGCACCTTGGCAGCGTCCATGTTGATGGTTTCGCCCTGGCTAATATTGCACACGGCACCATCCGACATCTTCAATGACGTCACCTTCATGGCTGAAGTCTCATAAACCTCGGGCAGACGAACGAGGATGGAGCGTGAAGGCAAATCAATGATTCCCTCAAAGTTGTCAAGGGTGAGCTGATCAATCATGCAGTTGCCCTTCAAATCCAGGTCACTGATGTTGTCATCGGAGCATGAGCTGAGCATTGTGGCGCATCCGCAGCAGGCAAGAAACGCACAGAATATATATAATATCTTAGCTTTCATAATCATTATTATTTTATTCATCGGAATTTAACTATGTTGCTGTGATTACCAGTTGCCAATGTTCTGCGTGTAGTGACCATTGGAGGCCGAAATCTGACTGAACGGGATAGGCAGGTACTCATCCTTGTTGGCAGTGAAATGAGCAGCACTGTAAATGGCACAGCTGCCGATTTCCTCGGAATAGTACTTGTTGAGCACAGTGGCGGCATCACCCCAGCGCACGAGGTCGAAGAAGCGCTCGCTCTCCATACCCATTTCCAGACGGCGTTCCATCTTCACAATCTTCACAGCCTGATCCTTGGAATAGCTGCCGCGATAGTTGCTGATGTACATCTTCACACCATAGGTGTTGGGATAGCTGGAAATCATCTGGGTGCTGGTAGCAGCACGTGAGCGCAGCTGGTTCACGAGGGTGATGGCTTGGTCGGTCTGACCCAACTGAGCGTAAGCCTCGGCACGCATCAGCAGCACGTCGGCATAGCGGAAGACGATGCGGTTCATCGAGCTGGCCCAATAAGAACCCTTGATGAGGTAGCTGCCGATGAGAGCGGGGTCAACATTGTGCTTGAGGGATACATAGTAGCCATACAGACCATTGCTGCGGCTCCAGATGCTGGTCTCCTCCATCATGTAGTTGCGGTTGAACATGTAGGGCAGGCCCGGCATACCCACGGTAAGGAACAGACGCGGGTCGGCATTGTCCTCAGCCAAATTGAAGTCCTTCTCGTTGAAGTTGTCAAGCAAGGGAAGGCCGTCGGCACCAGTGTGGTAGGCATTCACCAGGTTCTGTGAGGGCTTGTAGAAGTCGCAACCACCATCGGTAGCACCAGGGATGTTGGGCGGAATCAAGCCGTAGCTCCAGTTCAAGTTACCATAGGTGGAACCATCGTTGCGTGAGTACTGGATAGCCCAGATGCTCTCGATACCATTCTCATACTCTTCCTCAGGACGGAAGTTGTTGTGGATGTCAGCCTCCAGTCCGTAGTTGGTGTACAGAGAAGGATTGGTGAACTCAATGACCTTCTCCAGGTCGCCCTGATTGATGCTCGTCACCTGGTTGCTCTTGGGATCATCCTGACGATAGGCCTTGTAAAGATAAACCTTAGCCAGGAATGCAGCTGCGGCAGCACGGGTGGGACGTCCCTTGTCCTGCTGAACTTCGGGCAAAGTGTTATAGGCTTCCATCAGGTCGTCGATGATGAGTTGCCAGCCCTCGTCGTTGCTGTACTCGGTGTTGGACAACTCATTATACTCGTCATAAGTCAAGTTCTCGTTGACAACGAAGGGGATGTTCTTGTACAGACGCTTGAGCAGGAAGTGGCCATAGGCACGCAAGAACTTCATCTCGGCCAGGCGCTGACCCTTCATGGCGTAGCTGTCGTCGGTTTCCTTGAGCAGGGCAATCGCACTGTTCACGCGAGACAGGCTATTGTACAACCTTACCCACATGTCATTAATGTTCCAGTTGGTGGTGAGCACACCCTGCTGGATCTCAAGCTGATGGAAGACGTCACCATCGCTGGTACCATTACCACCCTTATAGGCGTCATCACTACGGACGTCGAAGTTCCACATCGAGAATGATGAGTTGATATCCTCGGCCGAGGTGAAGATAGCATAGGCCGAAATGGCCATGGCCTCGGCATTCTCGGGCGACTTTACCTGTTCGTCACTGAGTGTGGCTTGGGGCTTGTGCTCGTCGAGGAAATCGTTGCAAGACGTAAACAATGTGGTGGCACTGCAGCAAACCAGACCGACACACAATATATTGAATATCTTTTTCATAGTGAATCTGAATTTTAGAATGAAACATTAAGACCGTAGGTAACATTGAGGGGGATAGGATAACCGAAGTTGGGATTTTCGGGATCCACACCGGTAAACGACTTGCTCTTGATGGTCAGCAGATTCTGGGCTGACACATACATGCGCAGGCGTGCGATGTGCAGCTTGTCACAGATGCTACTGCCGAAGTTGTAACCCAATTGGATGTTACGCATCTTGGCGAAGGAACCATTCTCCACAAAGTAGCTGCTGACGCGCTTCTCATTGTTGTTGTCCATCGTGCTGACAGCAGGAATGTTGGAGCTGGGATTATTGGGGGTCCATGCGTCGAGCAAGCGACGGCCCTTGTTCAGGTTAGTAATATTCAGACCTGCCCACAAGTCGGTCTCACGCTTCAGGTCGCTGATCACGTCAACGCCCTGTACGCCTTGCCAGAACATGGTGAAGTCAAAGTTCTTGTATTCAAGGTAAATGTTCAGACCCCAAGTGAAGTCGGGCACGGGTGAGTAGATCCACTTCTGGTCACTCTCGTTGATGACACCATCCTCGTTCAAGTCTTTCCAGCGGATGCGACCCAGACCGGCACCATTCTGTGCGGCATGATTGTCAATCTCGTCCTGGCTCTTGAAGATGCCGTCATATACATAACCCACTTGGGCACCCATGGGATGACCAACGACGCTCTCGACACCGTTACCGCCGAAGGTTCCGGCAGCAGCCAGGGTCTCGGGAAGTTTGGTCACCTTGTTGCGATAAGTACCGATGTTACCGGCGATATCATACTGGAAATCGCCCACGCTACCGCGGTAGCCCACGTTCAGCTCGATACCCTTATTGGTCATCTCACCAGCATTGATCCACTGGCTGCTACCCTCACCCATCACACCGATACCGGGCATGTAAACCAGAATGTCGGTGGTCTTCTTGTAGTACCACTCAAACGAGCCGTAGAGTGCGTTGCGCAGCATACCGAAGTCAAAACCAATGTTAGTCTGTGTTGTGGTTTCCCATTTGAGGTTATCGTTACCCAACTGGTTGCGCTTGAAACCGCTGGGGAGCGTCTGGCCGCCATTGGTACCGGCAATGTCATAACTGGTACCGTAGCTCTGGCCACCGAAACCAGCCTCACCATAGTTGCTCTCAAAGATGGTGTAGCGGGCAATGTTGGAAATCTCCTGGTTACCGGTCTGACCCCATGATGCACGCAGCTTGAGGTTGTCGAGCCAGTCCAGACTCTTCATGAAGTTCTCCTCACTGATGCGCCAACCGAGGCTGACCGAGGGGAATGTACCGTAGCGGTTGTTGCGACCGAAGCGGCTTGAACCGTCATAGCGCAGGGTCAAGCTTGCCAAGTAGCGGTCAGCATAGGTATAATTCAGTTTACCGAAGAAGGATACCAGGGTGTAACCCTCACCAGAGCCGTAGGCCTCAGACTCACCAACGGCTGCGTTGGGCCACATGTAATCGGGATTCAAGACTGCAAAGTCATAAGCCTTGGCGCTGAGCCATGAGTCATCCTCACGGTTGAGCTCGGTACCGATCATGATATCACCGCGATGTGCGCCGCGCTCCAGGTTGTAGGTAGCGATGGCGTTCCACATCCACTTGGTCCAGTGTTCCTGCTTAGGCTCAACGGCATTGGTAGAATTGGCCACTGTACCCTCGGTAATAGGATAGGTGAAGATGCGCTGCTGTTTCTGAGAATAGTCAAGACCGAAGGTTGACTTGATGTTGAAATCGGCAATGGGGTTGATGTTGATGAAGGCATCACCGAACATACGCCAATAGGTGTAGCGGTTGTCGCTATTGCGGTCAAGGCGAGCCACGGGGTTCTCACGGTCAGGATAACCGCCCACGGGACCTGCATAAGTGCCCTTGGTCGTGTAAACGGGCAGCGAGGGATTGAACTGCAGCACGTTCTCCAGAAATCCGCCAGGAGCCTGAAGCTCATTGGTGCGGTTTACCGTGAAGTGCTCACCCACGGTCACGATCTTGCGGTCACCGACGTTCAGCAACTTATAGGTCGAGTTCATACGGGCCGAGAAACGCTGGAAGTCAGACTTCTTGATGATACCATCGTTCTTGTAGTAGCCCAGTGAGAAGAATGAGGTTCCGTTCTCGGTACCCTGGCTCAGCGAGAGATTATACTGCTGAACAAAGCCCGTGCGGGTGGTCTCCTTGAACCAGTCGGTATCGGCTGCGGGAGTTATACCGGCAGGATCCAGATACTTGTTCATGGTGATGTAGTTGAGCACGGGAACGCCCTTAGCATCGTAACTCCAGTCATAGTAGTATCCCAGACCATTCAAGTTGGGATTCAGACCATCGTTTACATAACCCTGCCACATCGTCTGGCCAAACTCCTTGGCGTTCAGCACCTTCATCTTGTGGGCATAGGTCTGTACTGACAGGCTGGCGTCGAAGTCAATCTTCACTTTTCCGTCCTTGCCGCCCTTGGTGGTGATGATGATAACACCGTTGGCAGCGCGGCTACCGTAGATAGACGCCGAAGCGGCATCCTTCAATACCTGGATGCTCTCAATGTCGTTACCGTTAAGCTCGTGCATACCGGCCTTGGTGGGAACACCATCGATGATGTACAACGGGTCGTTGTTGTTGAGGGTACCTGTACCACGGATGCGGACTGTAGCAGCACCCGAGGGGTTACCGTCGGCCGAGATGTTCATGCCCGGCACGCGACCCTGCATCGCCTTGATGGGGTTGTTCTCGTTCTGCTTGACCAGATCGGTCACGCTGACGACCGACACGGCACCGGTTAAGTCGGCCTTGCGCTGTGTGGTATAACCAGTCACGACAATCTCGTTCAGAGCGAGGGCGTCTTCTTTCATCGTCACGACCATGCCGTTAGCGGCAGGCATCTCGACGTTCAGGTAGCCCACGTAGGAGAAAACGAGGGTTGCCCCGGGATTCACCTTGAGGGTGAAGACGCCGTCAAAATCAGTCACTGTACCATTGGTGGTACCTTTCTCTATCACAGTGGCGCCGATGACGGTTTCTCCTGTTCTGTTTGCGCATACACTAGGGTACACGTCAACATGAGCATGAAGCTGAGTAGAAATCTTTTCAGTACGTTCATTGTTCTGTTGGTTTTGGTTAATAATACTATAGTTTATGTTATTTTGGGCAAAGTTAACTTATTGAAACATGAGGGGCTATAAGTATTCGTTCCTGCGCTTGCAAATATGTTTCAATGTATCAATTCTACTACTCAATGAACGATTTTTATAAGTATTTCTCGTGGTTGATGCACTAACTATCTACTCAAGTAACAGCAAATGGTGTGGACTTGCATCATTTCACTTTCAAACCAGGTCTGCGACAACCTTTAGAATAGATGAAACGTCGATCCACACCAATTTTATACCGATGAAATGGCGGTTTTCCTGATTTCTCTATTCCTCTAATCAATGGTCGCAGTTTGGTTCAAAAGGAATCAGTAACTCATAAACAGTCCCTCAATGTCTTTCCTCCCTTATTAGGATAGGATGTGCAAAGTTAGTATTTTTCCTTCGGTTACCAAGGAATATTTGCAAATAGTTGCTTTTTTCAGGTATAAAAAAACGCAAACACAAGGTCTGCGTCTCTAAAAATATTCACTAATCACTCATCCTACTTAATCATCACGTCAAGGGTGATGACCAGTTGCCGCGGCTTGCCCTGCTCGGTTGTGGTGACCGTATAGGGGATATGTTGCAGCCCTTTTGGGGTCTTTTCATCGGGGGTGTAGGTGATGGTCAAGGTCTCGGTGCGGTCACTCTCGTCACGGTGCAGGACAACCACACTTCTCTCCTTGGTCTCGCCGGGGTGCAAAATGCCGAGGTCAAAACGGTCGGTCGAGAGGCGCAGGTTTTCGCTCACAGCGATGGGGTAGCGCCTCATGAGCGTCTCTTCGCTCAGGATGCTGTTTCCCGTCATCGCCAGCTTCACGCGCTTGCGCTCGGTGCCATAGACCACGGTGCCTGTCACGTTAAAGTCCCCTCCCCTGCCCTGCGGATTGAACCGCAGGATGACTTGGGAAGAATCACCCGGCTGCACCTGGGCAAACCTGTCGAACTCGATAGTTGTACACTCACAGGAGGTGTAACCCTGCTGCAAGGTCACAGCCTCTGACCCGTCGTTACGGAGCCAGAAGCTGCGTTCTTGCACGCCACCCGTCTCCTGGATGGTTCCCAGCGAGGCGGTAGCGAGTCCAATGACCACCAGGGTATCTGCAATCAACATCATTGTCGTTCAGTCTTGATTAACTAAGGATAATGTCAATCACTGCATTCACATCGGCGATGTTCACTTCGCTGTCACCATTCACATCGGCAGAATCAGAAGAACCGCCCGACAGGATGATGTCAATCACAGCGTTAACGTCGGCGATATTCACTTCGCCATCACCATTTACATCACCCACCACGGTAGGGGCGGGTTCCATTGTAGGGTCCAGCGTCCAAGCATTGATGCGGGCAGGTGTTGCAGCTGTGGCAAAAGCCTCGGCCTCGACCTGGGTTGCATCGTTGGGGAACAGACGCACCGAGTAGGCCCAAGTGTCGTTCACAAAGATGTCAACGATGGAACCATCGAGATAAACATGGAGTTTCAACGTCTCTCCGGCAGCCACGCGCTTGGGCAGGGCGGCAGTATAGATACCATTGTAAACGCCACCATCATTGGAGGTCCTGGTCAGAGCCGTCATGTCGAGGGTGAGGTTACCGCTAGCGGCATCATAGGTCAAGGATACCTTGCCTGAGCCCGACTTCAGGAAATTGAAGCCCATCTTGCCATCGGTCACCGTGAACTCACCCAGCAACTCAATCTGGCGGCCGCTGACGGGAGCCAGCGACTCAGTGCCGTTGAGGGTGAGGTTGCGGGTAACGGCAGTCTTGGTGCGCATCCCTGTCAGACCGCTATAAGGCTTCTGAACCAGTGAACCATTCGCATCGAGGCTGATTTCGCGGGGCAGGGAGTAGTTGTGCGCCCAACCCATGTTATAGTTCACGTTGGTCGGCAGTTTGTCGGGCACGATACCCAGCATGAGGATCTTACCGTCCTTCTTGTAGATGGTGGGTGAGAGCAAGCCGTAACCGTCACGGCTGATGCCTCCCATCTCAAGATACTGTATGCCACTACCATCGGGGATGAACTTGCCGTCGGCACCGATGGAACCGGTCCAGCACAGGGTGCGTACACCACTGCCCATGCCCAGCGGAGTGCAAGTGAACAGCCACTTGCCGCCGCCCATATCGGTCACGTTGGGCATCTCCCAGAAGGTTCCGTGCTGATTGGCATTACCACCCTGGAAGAAGATGGTACCGTCATTGGTCCAGGTGCCGCCTTCCAGTTTGTGCAACGTGCAAGCACCCACACCGTTCTTGCTGGTACCCACGATGACGTACTGCTTTCCATCCACCGTGAAGTGGTACGGGTCGCGGAAATCATCGGACAATCCTGCAGGACGTCCGTTGACGATAATGCCCTGCTTGTTCCAGTCGATGAGCGTAGCATCTGCGGGATTGGCTTGGGCAATCACCGCACGGGCATTGTCCACAGCGGTATAAAGGATGCTGGGAGTGCCATTGTTGTCATAGACACAACCGCTCCAGCAGCCCTTGATGTCATAGTTCTCGCCCGGGGCGATGGCAATGGGCTCTTCACGCCAACTGTACAGGTTCTCACTCGTGATGTGTCCCCAGTGCAGACGTGACATGTAGGGGCCATTGGCATTCTTCTGGAAGAAGACATGGAACTTGCCGTCGCTATAGGTCATACCGTGGCTCTCGTTGGTCCAGCCGCCCGAAGGCATACCGTGGAACTGAGGACGCCACAGGCTTGACGCATAACGCGATGCGGGATAATTGAAATCGGGCAAAGCGGGATTGACGGGCACCAATGCTGCCACCTGATCGGCTGTCATGACACCGTTATAGATGGCGATATCATCAATCAGACCGACAAAGGTATTGATCAGGAACGGACCAGCCTTGACGTCGGAGGCATCCTTACCGATATAGAAATCGGCAGTGCTGTGGACAACACCGGCGCGGCTCATGCGGCCAGTTCCGATGGCGGTACCGTTGAGGTACATGGTTGCAGCATTGCCAGCCTTGTCAAGCACGACGGTTACCACGCTCCACTTGCCACGCGGCAATTTGGTATCACCATTGAAGGAGAAGAGATAACCGCCAGCGTAGGCAGAACCGAAACGGAAGCGCAGGTCACCCTGAGACGACAATTCCAGAGCAAAGCCTTGTTTGCCATCCAGATTACCAAACACTGTTGCAAACGTGGGGGTCGTCTCGGCGACATCCACCTGCATCATCGGATAGGCTTCGGCTGCGAGCACAACACTGATGGTCAAGGCATCGGTGCTGAAAGAGCCCACGGGAAGGCCAGCCTTCACATAGTTGGAGTAGCCATCAAAGCGCAAGGCATCACCATTCAGTCCCTGAACCATGCAGGCGGGCAACTGTGAGGTGACGGTGTACTGGTTGTGTGACACCGTCTCCTCAATCTTACCGCCGTCGGTCAGCGACATGGTGTAGTGTGCTGCAACCTGCTGGGCATTGATGCCTGCCGGCAGGGCAGACACCAATGCAGTAAACAGGATTTGTCTCAGTTTCATCACTTAACGTTACTTCAGGTAGCTGATGCAGTTACCGGTGAATTTCTCGAGTTGTGATTGGCAAGAGTTAGGTTCTCCACCCAGATTCCACTCATAGGCTGCCAAGCCCACGGCGAGGATGCGGCCGGGATAGCCAGTGGTGGGAGCAAAGTCGATGATGCCGGCGCAGCAGTAGTCCACCACGTGGTTCCAGGTGCCCAGCACGGTCGAGTTGGTCAGCTCTTCCCAAGCCTTCACGACGTTGGGGTTGGGAGCGAGACCATAGGCATTGAGATCCCACATGCAGTTGTGGTCGCCCTTGATGCCAGGACCGATGAAGGTGTAGATTGAGCGCTCATACAGGCCGCTCACGAAGTCCATACCCCAATAGATGTCATGGCCGCTGTGGTCATAAATCTGACCTTCGGCATTGCCGATGATGGGCTGTGAGCCCCAGACGTCACCATTCATGCCACCCTCGCCGCTGCCGTAGATGCCAGGAGCATAAGCCTCGGCGATACGGCCTACGGCTACTGTGAGCTGGGTAGCGTGGTTGGTCAGGAACAGGTTACCACCGTCGGCGGCATAGGCCTTCAGCGCCTCGATGGTGGCGGTCGATGCCAGATCACCAGGCAGGTTCTGCCAGCCACGGTCTATGCCGATGCGGTCACACATTACCCAGCACATGGGATTGTTCTCGATGTCGAGTTCGTCGATAGTGGAGGGAGTGAGCAGGATACCCTTGCCCTTGTTCACATAGTTGGCCTTGAACCACTCGACAGCGCTCTTCTCGTCGTCGCTATTACTATAGTCGTTGGGCACGAGCATGGCCACCTTTTCCTCAGCGGGCGTGCTCACATAGGTCAAACAGTTGGCGGTGAATCGCTCCAACTGATCCTGGCAGGAATTGGTCTGTCCACCCAGGTTCCACTCATAGGCTGCCAAGCCCACGGCGAGGACGCGGCCTGCAAAGGTCGAAGTGGGATCAAAGTCGATGATACCGGCGCAGCAGTAGTCCACCACGTGGTTCCAGGTACCCAATACGTGCGAGTTAGTCAGGTCTTCCCAAGCCTTCACGACGTTGGGATTGGGAGCCAAGCCATAGGCATTGAGGTCCCACATACAGTTGTGGTCGCCCTTGACACCAGCACCGATGAAGGTGTAGATCGAGCGCTCATACAGACCGCTGACGAACTTCATGCCGCGGTAGATGTCGTGACCGCTGTGGTCATAAATCTGACCCTCGGCGTTACCGATGATAGGCTGTGAGCCCCAGATGTCGCCATTCTGGCCACCCTCGCCGCTACCGTAGATACCAGGAGCGTAAGCCTCGGCGATACGGCCCACGGCTACGGTGAGCTGGGTAGCATGGTTGGTGAGGAACAGGTTACCACCATCAGCGGTAAAGGCCTTCAGGGCCTCGATGGTAGCGGTCGATGCCAAGTTGCCGGGCAGGTTCTGCCAGCCGCGGTCGATGCCGACGCGGTCGCACATTACCCAGCAAGCCGACTGGCTCTCGATATCGAGGTCATCGATGGTCGAGGGAGTGAGCAGGACACCCTTACCGGTCTTCACATAATTGTTCTGGAACCATGCCACAGCGTCTTTCTCGTCGGCTGAGGTCTCATAGTCCTCGGGAACAAGCATGGCAACGATATTGGCACCCTTCTGGGCCTCATAGTCGATGTGCAGGCGCACGGTCTGGCCTTGCGACACGCGGCCGTCGTTGTAACGGGCCTTGACCGTATAGGAAACGTCCACATTGGCTGGAGCCTTCTTGATAAAGTAGCTGTCCACCACACCATCCAGGTTGATGACGTCGGCATCGTCCTTGATAATCTGGATACCGGTCTGGCCCGGCATCGTCGGGTTGGTCCACTTGAGGGTTACCTGACGGCTCCCAGGGGTGTACTCGGCACGCAGGTTGGTCACTGCCTCGCTGGAGTTCATCGGTTCGAGATCAACATCCGAGCAGGCAGTAAAAAGCGTCAAAATGGCGATAAGACCAAAATATATCTTTTTCATAGTGCGAAGAGTTTGCTTTAATATTGTTTGTAAAGTCCATTGGAATTGTCAATCTCGGCCAGAGGAACTGGCAGGAAAATCTCGTTGGCGCTAACTGAACGGCCAGCGTAGTAACTGCGCAGAGCGCTTTCCTTGGTCATGTAGGTGTTCATCGTGTTGATGAGATAGTCATTGCCCCAGCGCACGAGGTCAAACCAGCGGTTGCCTTCCAGAGCAAGTTCCAGGCGGCGCTCAAAGCGCACTGCCAGACGGGCACGCTCCTTGGTCCAGAACAGATTGCCGTCCCAATCGGTGGGATACGGTTCAACATAGTAGTCGGCCTTGGACGGGTCGAGGTCTTGGGGATAATAATTGCCATCGATGCTGTTGGCAGCACGCAGGCGCACCTGATTGACCAGAGCGCGGGCCTCAACGAGAGTCTCGTCGGTAGCGGCATTGGTGCCTGTAGCCAATTCAATGAGGGCTTCGGCCTTCAGCAAAAGAATGTCGGCATAGCGGATGAACATGAAGTTCAATGAGCTGCAGCCCCAAGGCCAGGATGCGAGCGCCTCTTCGGGAGCGGGCCAAGCCTTCTTGTTGGAGAACTCACCATACACGTCATAGGCACGACACCAGCCGGCGGTATAGAGATGGCCACGCCAGGGGAAACCGATACGGCCCACGGTGAAGTCCACGCGGGGGTCAAGACAACCGTCATAGTTCTCGGTCACATCCACATCGTTGAAACTACCATCCAGGTAAGGCAGACCGCTGTTAGGGTCGGTGCGGAAGGCGTTCACCAGGTTCTGCGAACCATAGAAGAAGTCGTCGCCCGTGCCATAGAGGTTGCCGTCGCTGTAGGTGCAGTTCAGCAAGTTGGACCAGTTGATGTGGGCATTGTCGTTAGCGGTCGAGCACTGCAGTGCAAACACGCTCTCGCTGCCGTTGTTGAAGGCAATCTTGGACAGGTCGCCAAAGTTGTCATACAGCCTGTACTGGCCACTGGAAATAACAGCGTCGGCATAGGTCCTGACACCCTCCCAGTCACGAGTGAAGGCACACACCTTGGCCATAATGGCCTGGGCGGTGGTGCGGGTGATACGGCCAGCAGGACTCTTGGCTGCAGGCAGCACCTCAATAGCCTCGGTGAGGTCACGCTTGATGAATGAGAAGATCTCATCACGGGTGAACTCATCATTGGTCTTGGTATTCACGTCATCGGTCTCGTTGAAGTAAGGAATACGGTTGAAAATGCGGATGAGGTCAAAGTAGTACCAGGCGCGCAGGGTCTTGAGCTCACCCATCAGCTGAGCAGCATTGCTCACCGAGGTAGCATCAGCCAGAGCGTTCATCGCATTGTGTACACGAGAAATGGCGTAGTAGTTGTTCTGCCACTTGTTCAGGCAGGAAACGTTGTCGGAGTTGATTTCGGAAACCTCCAGCAGGTGGATGTTCTCCTCCATACCAGTGCCGCCACCGCCCTTATAGGCATCGTCGCTGCGCACGTCAAAGATCCAGTTGGTGGAAGGTCCAGCAAAAGCCTCATTGTTGCCATAGAAGTGTGCCTCCAGACCAGCATAGGCCGAAGCCACAAGGCCTTCTACCGAAGAGTCGTCAATCTGCTCGCTGGTGAACTGTCCCTGAGGAACGGTGTCGAGCATATCATTACAAGAGGTGAAAACACCCAAGATGCAGACTACAAGAATCAGTTGATATATTGTCTTTTTCATTGTCTTTGAATTTTTAATCATTAGTACCTCAACAATTTAGAATGACAGGTTCAGTCCCAACGAGAATGTTCTTGCACGGGGATAGGGGCCGTTGTCGATGCGGGCACCATACACGCCCAGGGGCACCTCGGGGTCAAGACCGCTGTACTTGGTAGCGGTAAAGACGTTCTCAACCTGGCCGTAGATGTTCATGGCAGTCAGGCCAAGGGTGTGCAGCCAAGACTGGTCAAAGCGATAACCCAACTTGATGTACTTGCACTTGAAGTAGGAACCGTCCTCTACAAAGTAGGTGGACATACGCATCTCGTTGTTGTCGTCGATGGTCGTCAGAGCCGGAATCTTTGCACCGGTATTCTCGGGGGTCCATGCATTCATGACAGCAGTACCACGGTTGGTGTACAGGTTACCATAGGTCATGAACTCGGTCTGCTTGCGCGTACCATTATAAATGTCAAATCCAAACTCGCCCGAGAAGAAGGTCGAGAGCGACCAGTTCTTGTAATAAAATGCGAGTGTCAGACCCATTGCAAAGTCGGGATTGGGGTCACCGATGATGCAGCGGTCCTGGTCATTCACGTAACCGTCGCCGTTGATGTCGCGGAAGATGAGGCGACCGATGTCCTTACCCTCCTGGATGGCATGGTTGCTCACCTGATCAGCATTCTGGAAGATGCCGTCGCTCACATAGCCATAGTAAACGCCCATGGGCTTGCCCTCGATGAGACGGAAGTCACCACCGATGACGCTCACCTTATCATTATACTTCACCAGCTTGTTGCGATACAGCGAGAAGTTGTAGTTGCCTTCCCAAGAGAAGTCGCCGTAAGAGGGCGAGTGGTAACCCAGGTTCAACTCGAAACCGTGGTTCTTCATCTCACCGGTGTTGACAAACTTGGCAGCATTCTCACCGGCAACTGAGAGCACGGGAGGAATGGTGATCATGTCCTTGGTGTCCTTCCAATAGTAGTCGGCCGAGAGGCTTACCGTGTTGTTGAACAGGTAGGCATCAATACCGATGTTGGTCTGGGTCGTGGTCTCCCACTTGAGGTCGGGATTACCGGTGGTGAGCACCTTGATACCGCTCACAACACCGGTGTTGGTGCCGTTCAGGTCGTATGCACCGTTGCCCATGTCATAGACGTAGGTCGAATATGCAGCATAGTTGTTGGAAATAGCGGAGTTACCATTCTGTCCCCATGCGGCACGCAGCTTGACGTTGTCGATGGTGTGGTTTTTGGGCCAGAATGCCTCCTCCGAGATACGCCAAGCGGCCGAGAAGGCGGGGAAGATGCCTGAATTGTTCTTCTTGGACAGGCGCGAAGTCTGGTCGCGGCGCAGGGTGGCTGACAACAGGTAGCGGTCGGCATAGTTGTAGTCAATCTTGCCGAAGAGCGAGAACAATGCCCACTCCTGCTTGCCACCGCCGTTGGTCATCGTACCCGAACCGGCACCGATCTGCATGTAATCCACATCCTCAAAGGCATAGTCCTTGCGGGTGGCTGCCACGTCCTCAAACACATACTTGATAGCCTCGGTACCTGCCAGGAAGGTGAAGTGGTGAACACCGTTGATGTCGAGCAGGTAGTTGGCGGTATTAGTCCAAGTCCAGGTGTCGCCCTGGCCGTAGCTGCGGCTCACGGCACGGTTGGCCGAGATGTCGCTGGGACGCACATTGCGGGTGAGCGTCTTGTTCAGGAACTGGACGTGCTCAATACCGATGTTGCTCTTCAAGGTCAGGCCCTTGATGGGCATGATGTCAACATAGGCGTTACCGAAGATGCGCCATGACGAGTTCTGGTTGTCGCGCGCATTGTAAAGGGTCTGCACGGGGTTGTCGATATCGCTGCCCAACATGGCAACAGGATCGGCAAATACGCCATCGGCCGAATAGATGGGAATGGCGGGATGCTGACGCATGGCGCTGTAGGGGATGCCACGGTCACCGTTGGTGTCGGCACCACGGTTGTCCCACTTGGCTATCATCAAGTTCTCACCTACACGCAGGTACTGGTTGAAGTTGTAGGTAGAGTTTACACGACCGCTCAGGCGCTTGTAGAACGTGCGGTCCATCAGACCGTTCTGGTTGATGTAGCTGCCCGAGAACAGGTAGGAACCCTTCTCACTGCCATTACTGATGCTGGCGGTGATGTTGTGGGTCCATGCGTTGCTGTAAACGGCTTTCTGCCAGTCGGTGTCGGCAGTATTGATGCCATTGACCGATGATACCAGTTGGGGCGTTGCGCCGGTGCCATACAGGGCAGCGGCTGCCGAGGGGGCGATACCGTCGTTCTTGGCGGCCTGCCAGTAGGCTTGGCCCCATTGAGCGGCATTCAGCACGTCAAACGTCTTGACTACAGTCTGCAAAGCTGCATTGTAGTTGACGTTGATGGCCATGCGGCCGTCCTTGCCCTTCTTGGTGGTGATGATGATGACACCGTTGGCAGCACGGCTACCGTAGATAGAAGCCGAGGAGGCGTCTTTCAAGACCTGAATGGACTCGATATCGGCCGAGTTCAGGGAGTTCAGGTTCTCGTTGGTGGCGACACCATCGATGACATACAAGGGGTCACAGGCGTTGACGGTGCTCATACCGCGCACGCGGATGGTGGAGCTGCCACCACCGGGAGCGGCATCGGTCACGATGTCCACACCCGAGAGCTTGCCCTGCATCGAGTTGAGCATGTTGGGGTCGCTGTCGCTGATCGGACCCTTCATGTCCATCACAGCCACGGCGCCGGTCAAGTCAGCCTTGCGCTGTACCTGATAACCGGTCACCACAAGTTCCTTGAGCTCGACGGCGTTGTCCTTGAGGGTGATGGTCATACCATTCTCGGCGGCAACCTCCATCTTTTCATAACCGATGTAGGATACCACCAGAATGGTTCCGGGATTTACCTTGATGACGAAGTTACCATCAAAGTCGGTCACTGTACCGTTGCTGGTACCTTTCTCAACCACAGTGGCGCCGATGACGGTCTCTCCAGTCTCGTCAACGACGGTGCCTGTGATTTCTGTTTGAGCATACACTAGGGTACACGTCAACATGAGCATGAAGCTGAGTAGAAATCTTTTCAGTACGTTCATTGTTCTGTTGGTTTTGGTTAATAATGATAGTTTATGTCATTTTTTGGCAAAGTTAAATTATTGATACATGAGGGACTATCAGTTTTCGTTCTT
Source organism: uncultured Prevotellaceae bacterium (assembly GCA_900318645.1). Lineage (GTDB taxonomy): Bacteria > Bacteroidota > Bacteroidia > Bacteroidales > Muribaculaceae > Sodaliphilus. The sequence continues at coordinate 80,184 of ONLH01000023.1, read as the reverse complement.
TTACTTGCAAATATGTTTCAATGTATCATTTTTTTTAGCCAAAGAACGATTTTTTCAAGCAATAATCAGTGTCAATGCGCTACCTTTGTGCTGTAGAAATAGCAAAAGGTGTGGACTCGCGTCGTTTCACTTTCGAACCAGGTCTGCGACAACCGTTGGAATAGATGAAACGTCGGTCCACACCATTCTTATGCCTATAAATGGTGGTGTCCTGAACTCTCTATTCCAGTAATCCAAGGTCGCAGTTTGGTCCGAAAAGAGTCAGTAACTCAATAATAAATCCCACAATGTCTTTCCTCCCCCACATGGGAGAATGTGCAAATGTAGTGTTTTTCCCTCAGTTATCAAAGGGTATTCTGTAAATAGTTGTATTTATAAGGTATAAATTAACGGAATCAGGACTTGCGCGCCTCACCCGGCACAGTGCCGAACTCGTCCTTGTAGCACTTGGTGAAGTAGGACGGGGAGGCAAATCCCACCTGATAAGCAATCTCGCTGACCGAGAGCGTTGACTCTTGCAATAACCTTTGGGCTTGGGCGAGTCTTGCCTTGCGCAGCAGGTCAACTGGAGAACTGCCTGTCAAGGCCTTGACCTTGCGATAGAGCTGAACGCGGCTCAACCCCATGGCTGTCGCAAGATCTTCGACACTCAGGTTGCTGTCGGCCAGACGTTCCTCCACGATACCCTTGAATTGGGAAATGAAGGCGTCCTCGATGGGTGTTGTAGCGACTACAGTAGCTTCGGGCGGTGTGGCGGCAACGGTCTCGGCGGCAGGTTTCATGGCCCACAGGTCCTTGAGCTGATGGCGGCTTTGCAGCAGGTTGTCGATGCGAGCCAGCAGCAGTTCCGGGGAGAAGGGCTTGGTGATATAGGCGTCGGCTCCGCTTTCATAACCCTCAATCTGATGTTTTTCCAGCGCCCTTGCCGTGAGCAGGATAACGGGAATATGGCTGGAGATGCCGTCCTTTTTCACCTGTTGGCAGAATTCCAAGCCGTTCATCACGGGCATCATCACGTCCGACACGATGAGGTCGGGCACATGCTCACGTGCCATGTCCAGTCCCGATTTGCCGTCCTCGGCCTCCAGCACGCGGTATTTGCCCTGAAGGATGGACTTCAGATAGGTGCGGATATCGGCATTGTCATCGACGATGAGCACCGTGGGCGCATCCTCGTCGGGCTTGACATTTCCAGCCGATTCAGGAGACGCAAGATTTTGCGTCTCTACATGGGCATTGACGTCGGTGATAGTGCCGCCCACTTGGGCATCCAGCATCTTGTTGACGAGACCGGTGAGGTGATGAGTATTGCGGCGAACGATAGTGAAGAGTTCACGCGCATTGTCGCTTGCAGTACGGAAGTCGTTGGTCCTTAACAACTGGTCCAGAGGGCCCTGGATGAGTGTCAACGGCGTGCGCAGCTCGTGGCTCACCTGGGCATAGAAATCCAGCTGCTCGCGCTCCATCTTGGTTCGTTCATCCTGGATGCGGGCACGCTGCAGGTAGTACATGTAGATGCCGACAAGCAGGGCCAGCAGCAGGAATATTGCAGCTAGAGCGACAAACGTGAGCATGCGTTGATTGCCCAATTGATCCAGGTATTTGCTTGCTTTCTCATGCAGTTGCTCCAGGTTGCGCGACTGGCGCATGATTTCCTCGCTCTCCATCAGCAGCACGCGGGCATTGTCCTGAGTCACAAGCGCCGACATGAGTTTGGTCTCCTTCTCATAGGGCTTCCCTTCAAGGATATCTACCGCCAATTGCAGCAACTGGTCGCCGTGGGTGGGATAGATGTAGGATGCATCCAGCAGCGAATCCTGCACCAGGCGGATGCCGCCGTTCTCGCCAGGAAGACCATCGATGCCGCAGAACAGCGGCAGCACAACGCCTGCCTGCTCAAAGGCCTTGCGGGCACCCATCGCAGTACGGTCGTTCATGCCAAATACCAAGTCAATCTTCTCTCCCTTATTCTTGTTGAGCCATTGCTTGACCGTGTTATAGGCTGTCGGTTCGGTCCAGTCGCCCTGCAAAGTCGCAATCACTTGGATGCCAGGATGCTGGGCAATGGCTTCCCTGAATCCGTTGTGGCGTTCAATGGCAGGCGAGGAACCTTTCAATCCCATCACCTCAATGATCCGGCCATGTTCATGCAGCCGTGTAGCGACATACTCGCCCATCAGATGCCCCATCTCATAGTTGTCGGCACCCATATAGGCCGTGTATTTCTTGGTATTGGTCTTGCGCTCAAATACAATCACCGGAATGCCTTTATCGTAGGCCCGGTCAATGGCGGGTGAAATCGTCGAAACCTGGTTAGGAGCCACAATCAGCAGGTCAATTCCAGTCTCGACAAGGCTGTCAATCTGCTGTATCTGTCGCTCATCGCTATCGTATGCCGCAGCAAAGCACAAATCCACGTTATCGTGGAAATAGGCGCCAATCTGCAATTCCGAGTTCTGCTTGTCGCGCCAGATGTCATCAGAGCACTGCGACACCCCGACTCGATATCTTTTCTCGTCCTGCGAGCATGAGGCCAGCAGGCCAAAAATCATCAGTATAATAAAAGCAAAATGATAATATTTTCGCATTTTTGTCAACTTTGTGGCTAAAATCAGATTAAATAACTAACATGATGGTTAAAAATACTCAATCAGGCTGCAAAATTGCTAAAATTCTAAAACATATCAAAATTTCCCGCCCGTTATTTGAAAAACGACCTACTTGAAGCACCCAGACTTCTCACCCACTCACTACAAAAAAAGACACTCAAACAGATGCAAAAATCGCATCATTTGAGAGTCAAAAAAAGCATGAACTCCACAGGGGCTAGGTCCGTTGCTTTTTTTATTCAAGATGTTGATCAGGGCTGTTGTCTGGACTTGCGCGTGACGATGCGGTTGATGAAGTAGCCCACAACTATAATCAGGACTCCGAAGAAGATATAGAAGCCAGCCATAAAGCTTTTGGCAGGTAATTTATATTCTGCTACCTGCACATCGCGGGCAAGCCCCAAATAGAACGCCACATGCATCAGCAGTAATGCTGCACAATACACAAAGCCAAAGACGAATAACAGACGCCACACGGTGCCCCACAAGCCATAGCCGAACAACTGCTTGTAACCGATGATATAGTAAGCCGTCACGACGACGTATATGACCGAGAGCACTGATATCTGCTTAAAAATGAACCAGCACGGCAACATCAGCAGAAAGAGGGCCACTTCCAGGCAGGCAAAAAGAACCTGGATAAAGAACCCCTCGGGCAGCGTGTGCCGCGTGTGGCGCGGCGAGTAGCGGAACACGACCCAGGTGGGGAAGATAGCGCAGAAGGACAGGATCAGCATGGACCAACTGAAATGCGTTTCATACCATTCATAAAACGGCTTTGACACATTTGTCATGTCATTCCCCTCATCCACAGTAAAGCCAAGTTCGTGGAAATCCAGACCATATCCGAGGCCCTTAAATTCAGGTAACAACCAATGGAAGATGAGCGCATAAGCTACTGCGAGAATGAACAGCATCTTCACGGGTGGAAAACTCACCTGGCGCTTGCCACTGATGTAGTCACTGATGAAGTAACCAGTGCGAAACAGCAACTGCCACACGCTGTACAGGACAGAACGCGAACGCGATCCCAAGCCCCACATGTCCATCACGCTCTGGCGCACGCTGTGCCACCCGATGCGCCCCAAACTTGCCCGTTGAGAGCATGTAGGGCAATAGTGGCCCGTGAAGGTGAACCCGCAGTTGTTGCAACGGTGTTCATCCTCACCCTGGACGTATCGCATCGGCTCACGTTGCCAGCGCTTGAAACGCGCGTATTGTTCTTTCAAAGAATGCCAATTCATCCTCATCTCAACTGTCAATCAATCACAGAAGCCGGAATCCACAAACTATTCCACTGCAAAAGTATAGAAAAAACCATCAAGAACCATCTCCCACCGCTCAAAAACTGAAAACCAGACAATTATTTTGACCATATATTGTAGAAAAAAAGGTGATCGATACGATAAAGACACCTATATTCCCAGTATGCATCGCCCCACCGCAAGAAAAAACAAAAAAGGTGCCGCAATCAATTAATTGCCAGCACCTTGTGCCCAAATCCAGATAGCGCCCACCACCATCAATACTGACAGAGAATCACCCAATATCACAGAGAATCAACCCATTAAACCACATCAAGGATGAGTTTCACTGATTATCATGGAACTACACCCCTCCAAATGTTCAAGTAAAAAGGGCACATATATTAATGTCTCACAAATATGACATAATGATATACACATCAAGACCTAAAGGGGCATCCCATGACGAGTATTGTACCCTCTTTTTCCTGAGCTTGCTCTCCTTAGGAACTCCTTCAGGAGAGACAGCCCAAAGTGTTAATGAAAGTTAACTCTTATTAGGCTAAGAGTTTTTATAAACTCCCTTCCCTTTGCTCGATTTTATACTTTATATATCGCACAAGCACATACCAAACCGCCATTTTCTCAGTCAAAAAAGTGGTCAGGAGAGCAATTAAGTGAAATCTTTGCTAATTTAAGTGATATTCTGCACCTTTTTTTCGATGAAAATGGTTACCTTTGCGACAAAACTTACAGACATCATGATGGAAAAGGACATCAATCGCATAAAAGTGGTTCTTGCCGAGAAAAAAAGAACCAACAAATGGCTGGCAGAGCAGTTAGGCTGTGCCCCTACCACCGTGTCAAAATGGTGCACCAATGTTTGCCAGCCTCGTCTTGAAACACTTTTCCTAATAGCTGATAATTTAGGGGTGAGAGTTTAGGATTAATTAAGAGGCAACCGTCTTAGGTAAAAAGACTACAAACTATGAATATTCCAATTGCGAATATAGGGTCTGCTAAAGATAACGCAAATAGTGCCATCCATAATTGGTACAAGTTTACTGCAGGTTTCTCTTATAAACTTGTTGACTTGATTGTTGACGAGATAGGAGAGCATCCCTCTTGCATTTTTGAGCCTTTCGCGGGGTGTGGCACAACATTAGTAGCTGCACAAAAAAGAGAAATCCAATCGGTGGGCAATGAGAGTCAACAATTGATGTGTAATATTATTAATGCAAAACTTAACTGGGATGTTGATAGTGATCGTTGTCAAGAATACATGCGTAGTGTTAACGATTACGTGACTAGAAATGTGTTATCTGATGATGTGTTATCTGAAGCTCACGAGTTATTAGAATCCTTGTATGATAAGGAAACATTAAAAATTCTCTATTTAATTAGAAATGCTATTCGATTGATCAATGATGAGAAATATGAATTGTTCTTGAATTTGGCTTTGAGTCAAACGTTGCATAAATCCGCATTGCATCCGATTGCAGTGCCTTATATTGTTAGATCAAAAACAATAGTGAATTCAGGTGATGCGTGGGGAAAATTTTCTTCTATTGTTAATCAGATGTTGTCTGATTTAGAATCTATGCCTCACCACAACCGTTATGCAAAAGTATTCAAGGCTGATTCTCGAAAGAAGAATATCAATATAGACGATTGTTTGTGTGATCTCTGTATAACGTCTCCGCCCTATCTTAATAATTTAGATTACGGAGAGGTCTCAAAGGTACATACTCATTTCTTTGAGATGACTAAAGATTGGCATGACATCACTGAAACTGTTCGTAAAGAACTTGTAACAGGGGCAACAACCCATTATAGAGATTGTGACTTTGATATTGATGTGTTTCGGAATTCAGAGTTTGCGACTGAGAACAAGAGGCTGATGAAAGAACTTGAGCCACGTTATATGTACTTACAAAAGTACAGTAGTGAACGTCAAGGAAAGAAAAGCTTTCATATTCTCATGATGCACTATTTTGAAGATATGTTCTATGTGCTTAAAGAAATGCGACGCGTTTTAAAACCCAAAAGTAGGGCTTACTTAATTCTTGGAGACTCGGCACCTTATGGCGCATATATACCAACAACCCAGTTCTTGGGTGATATCGCTTTATCTGTGGGATTCTCTGAATATCGCATCGACAAGATACGCTCAAGAGGGCATAGGTGGAAGATAAAGACACGCCATAATGTAGAATTATCTGAGAATATATTACAATTAAGTTAATGATATTAGACTTTGATACCAAAGGAATGAACTGTAAGGTTTTCAATCCATCTCCCGAAAAGGAGGGAAAGGGATGGAGTTATTCTTTTGTGTACTATTTAGAGGATATAAAAACTATATATACCATTTACCATAAAGAAAACCGTCCCTTAACGATACCAGAATTATTTAGAATCTGTGTTTTAGATAATCTGAAATCAAAAAGTGGGAAAAAATGGACAAATCGGAATCTATTAGAAATAGTAAATGCCCTAAAGAACTTTGACTTAATTGATAAGTCGACCAATATTGCAAAGGCTGGCAAATTATTTTCCAGTGAAACAATGGAGTTGACAAAAGAGGATAAAGATGTGTTTAGAGGTATTTATTGGTCATACTTTCGATTCTCTGATTTTCATCAAATGTTTACTCCTATAAGTGGGTGTCCTGTCATATTATTTGCATTCAAGGAAGGACAGCGTTTCTTTAATCGTTTTGCTCGAATTGATAAGCAAGAACTATATTGTATCGGGGACACCCATCAAGACACTATGCGGTTTTGGGATGTATATACAAAGTGGGGTGAGACATTAGGGGCGCTTAATAAATGCTTAGCTTCCGGATTTAGTATTAAAACGAATAACCTCGTATATAAAAACATCTATGTGTGTAATCTAACGCATCCAATGCCAAAAGACTTTTCTGTCTGCAATTATATACAGGAGAAGATGTGTGGTACAGTATATTATATTCCAGACATTGAGTGGAATATAATCAAAGAATATGGTTTTTCACTCAATGAAATAAAAACATGTATTTTGAGAGAATGTACTTCAAATAATTATTCCTTTCGATTGCAAAAGGCTTCGTTTTTAACTGTTGACCCGGATGAGATAAAATTGTTTCCTATTGTAGGTAACACATATATGTCGCATATATTAAAAATTTTATAATATGGAAAGTAATAACTTAATTTCTGAAATCAAGAAAGTCAGTAATATAAGCTCAGACTTAAAAAAGAAATTTGGATTGGAGTATAATCCGTTCCCAAAATCTGGTATTGCTTATATTGGAGAAAGTGAGGAAATCACAAGCAAGTTGTCTCCTGCATATACAAAAACGGCACAAGAAATTGTCACCTATATGCAGGATGCTCTTGAAAAGGCAGGAAATAACAAATCACCTGACTATTTAAGCCTTATAATTCGTGGTGAATTTGGTAGTGGTAAGACACAAACACTAATGTATATAAAATATCTGTTTTCAGCAATTAAAACAGAACAATTCTTTCCATATGTTGTATATATAGACAATCCTGGAGGTACTTTGTCTGAGCTGATTGGCGCAGTAATGTCTCAAATAGGCATAGAGAACTTTAGGCGCTATTTATGGGATGGATTTATAAAATATATGTCCAAAACAGAAGCTGGCGAAAACAAGACTCGTAAAGAGACCTTTCTAACTGAAGTGATCAAATTGAAAGGTGGTAATACTGTCGACCTTTTTTCATTAGCAGGAGTTCCTGTTGAAGATGCCTTCAATTTCAATTGGGATAGCACCGAAATTAGTTATAAATACCTTCTTGAAAAATTGTTAACTGGTGCTAAATCTGCTCAGCAGAAAGATGTGAACAGGTTGCTCAGATCTTACTTGGTGAATTGCTTCATGGAAGAATTTAAAACAGCATCTGTAGCCGAGTATTTTTATGAAGTAGTTACTGATAGTCTTAGCGTGTCGCAGGCATGGGATCATATGGTGACAGGCGATGTAAAGAATATAAGTAAACGAGAATTTTACATTCTCCATGCCATTGTACAGATTGCTAAAGAATATTTGGGAGCAACTGACTTTATCATCTTGGTCGATGAATTCGAGGAACTGGCATCAGGCAGAATAAGTGATAAAGATATAGACAATTATTTGCGAAATCTTCGATCACTTATTGACAATGAAAAAAACTGGTGCTCTGTTTTTGCCATGAACGCAATAGCTTTAAAAAAAATAGAAAAATTAGTACCTCCTTTGGCTGACAGAATAGGAGACCGTATAATAGATTTGTCTCCCTATGACTTGGAGGCAAGCAAAGTTGTAATTGGCAATTATCTTGGTTTAGCAAGAATGGAAGGCTTCAATAAGGATGAATTATATCCATTTACAGAGGATGCTATAAAGGCAATCCTTAATACACGTGATACAACACTCCAGGGGTCACCTCGCTTCATTATGAAATGTTGCTTTAGACTTCTACAAAGTGCAGCAAAAGAACTTAAGGAAGGTGATGTCATAGATGAAAAATTTGTCAAACAGATTATTGGCGACCAATTGAACTAACATGCAACATTTTGTCAACGACAAATTTAAGATTGATATCTTCCTTGATACGAATATCTTGGTTGACTATGTATTAGGCACCAAACCGATCCTAAATCATAGTATTAATTACCTCAACAATAAAAGATCTGTTAGGCTTCGTTCATCTCACTATGTCGAATTTGAACTCACAGAGGTTTTGAAAATATGTTTCTTTGGCCATTCAGTATTAGGACATTATCCAGATAAAAAAGAAAAATTATACATAAAAAATCATAATTGGGACACAAATGGTTTAGACTATACTCAGAAGATGCAAGAGGTATCGACAATAGTTAATGAGAAAATGTCTATGTTAGATTCGACATTTAATCGGCTATTTGACGACCATGTTCTTCATGAGAATCTTATAGTGCCAACTTGTAACTTTATATTACAATCAAAAGTATCGCGTGAAGATTGTATGGTTACCATATCTAGTGTTTTCCCAACGAATGACGATAGGCTTCAATATGTTGCACTTTTCAGCAATGATAGTCAGTTATGTTCTGCAATAACAGGCAACAAAGAGACTATTAATTCCGTGTTAAGTCAAGAAGGTCTAAAAACACCAGTGATTTTAAATGCCAAGAAACTTTATTATAACTCTGGAAAAATTCAGCTTAACATTTCAGACAATGAATACGATAACGAAACAATTGAAAAGTTCTGGGATAACATGATTTTGGAACTCGTAAAGAAAAAAAACATAGATGCCTATATAGGTTCAACCTACAAATTTGGAAAACCTAATACCGTATCTGGAAAATGTATTTATTTCAATCTTCAGAATACTAATACATTAAATGATGCAAATTCTATCTTGTTTTTTACCAATGATGCAGAGGAGACAATTTCAATAAGAGTTAAAACAAAGAAAGGTAATTTAGAATTTTGGAATGGTGGTCACCCTGTTTCCCTGCCAAACGATAATGCTAATGATTTGAGGTATTCTTTTAGACCATTTGATGACATGCTTGATTCTGATGAATTTGAGAAACTTCGAGAACCGAATAATTTGGTATTCTATTTAAACGAGTGAAGAGAATGAATAATAAGGTGATTAATTTATAAACAAGTATAAGAATTAGTTAGGGATTAGGACAAGGGAAATTCGCCCATAGGTTCGTGAATGAGATAATTGATCAATTTGTAACTATATGTAAAGATCATCATGTGTTATCTAATAACTATTATATCATTAAGAATATAGCATATTAAAAGTATGCAGATACCCCAGTCGGAAATATTAACGACGAACTGTCTTGGAAAGGTTTTCTCTAAGACGGTGGCTACATATAAATATTTCTGGTTTGTATCGATCTTGCAGATACATGCCAGGTCGGGCAATCTGCGAATGGATGTGTGGGATATTGTGATTCGTATGGTCGCTAATGCGTGGTATCCAATTCATTATTTCCGCTTGTCGTTTGGTAAAAGTGACTCGCTATTTGACATTGTTACGGAATTGCATAGGATTACCCGGATTCCGATTGATGCAAATACAGAGTCAATTATCGAGGCACTGAAAGAGAGGCTTGAAGATAGACAAATTCAATGTTTATTGAGAACACTTACGTTAAATGTGCCTTATCGTTTCCTTCGCCCGTGGATTGATACCAGTGATGACAAGGATATGGTAAAACGCTCTCAAGGCTTTGAAAACGGTTGCCTGTATTCGTTACATAAAGAGGATGGCGGGTTCTATATCGAGCTTAATCCCATTTGGGATGCTTATCTGCATGGCCATTACAATATATTATTGGATTTTGCTTACTGGAATTTGACGTTATTCTTGCAAGTCCGTAATCCTAATGTTCCAGCCATTCCCAATAAGTTGATTAAGCCCGAAGTCAGAAACGCTTTGACAAAGCAGCATAATTATTGGGATACTGTAATCAATCTTGGTGGTCCCATTCATTGCATTTATACGGACAAAGAACTCTATTCATCGGACTATGAGCTGGATCACTTTATTCCGTGGAGTTTTGTGTCACACGACTTGTTGTGGAACTTGATTCCTTCAGATGACAGCATCAACTCATCAAAAAGTAATAAACTACCCGATCTGGACTTCTATCTGCCCAAATTGGCTTTAATGCAACATCGATCATTGCGGTTGATGGTAAATGCCAATAAGAGGCCACAAGTCATGGAGGATTACATTTCATTGGGTTATACCCCAAGGGAATTGGCTGAAATGAGCGATGAGAGATTCCATGAATTATACGAAAGGACGTTTAACCCAATGAGTCAAATAGCCCTCAACATGGGTTTTGAGACTTGGAAATATTGATACCCATGGAACCAGAGAAGATAAATCATCCCTATCTGACAGCAATTAAGCGCAGTGACTTTTCTGTGCCAACCAGATATCTCTTGCAAAATGACTTGTTGAAAGGAAAGATACTCGACTTCGGGTGTGGCTTCGGCTACGACACAGACGAACTTTGCAAACTGGGATATGATGTGACAGGCTACGACTACTATTACCGTCCTGACTTTCCAGTGGGCAAGTTTGATACCATCATTTGCAACTATGTGCTTAACGTCCTTGAGCCTTATGCCCAGGCAGAAGTAATGATGAACGTGACAAACCTGCTATCACCTAAAGGAACCGCTTATTTTGCAGTACGTCGTGACTTGGTTGAAGAAGGTTTTAGGCTCCATGCGATTCACAAGCAATACACCTATCAGTGTAATGTCAAATTGCCGTTCAAGAGCCTTGTTGCTAACAAGAGTTACGAACTCTACCAATATAACCATTTCAACAAACTCCCACGAGTCGAAGGCGAGAAATGCCCATTCTGTCGTCTGTCTCGCAGGGTGGAAATCATCTGCGAAACGGCGACTTGTGTCGCATTCCATGACGGCTACCCGGTTTCACCTGGTCATGCGTTGATTATACCCAAACGTCATGTGGCCTCATACTTCGACCTCACTAATCATGAGCGCGAGGCCATGAATGTAATGCTGCAATACGTCAAACAAAAGATAGACGAGCGCTTCCACCCTGATGGTTATAACGTCGGCATAAACATTAACGAAGCCGCCGGCCAATCCGTTTTTCACTGCCACATGCACCTAATTCCTCGTTATAAAGGCGACGTGGAGAATCCAAAAGGTGGAGTTCGCGGTGTGATTCCAAAGAAACAGAAATATTAAATGGTTATTTTGAAATATGATAGACAATAACAAAATACTTCATTACAAGAGTGCTATGCTCTTAAATTCACAAGGAGGAGCAAAATTATTAGGGGTTTTGTTTTCAGGTATTTTTAATTTACCATCAGTAATCTCGGAAAGCGAGTTTAAAGGAGCTTTAGAATACTGTAAAGCAATAAGAAAATTAGAATTGGAGGAAAATTCTGCTCTGCTTTCTGATGAAGAAAAACAAAAAATGGAGTTAACGATTGAACAAGAGGTTGAATCATTAGGTTCAATTGCTAAAGATTTTCTTAGGGCGAGAGGTATATTGTTAAGCTAGTCGTATTATATAATGATGAATGTGTTTTTGCAAAATTATATCGATACAAAACACCTCTTTAAATTGAAAGATAAAGATACTAATATATGACCATACAAGAAATAACGACTCGCAAGGAGGACCAGACGTTTGATTGCAAGAGCATTCAGATTGACCCGAAGGCTTTGGCTGTGCCCATCGTGGCAATGGCAAACGCTGACGGCGGTGTACTTGCCATCGGTGTGTCGGATAAAACTAGGGCGCTTGAGGGTGTTGACCAGCATACGGAAAAGCTCAATGAGCTGCTTCGTGTTCCGTTTGACTTCTGCAATCCGTCGATTCCCGTGACCTGTTCCTACTTGCCTTGCAGGGACAAGGATGGGAATAAGAACCATATTTTGCTGATGGAAATCCCTGCCAGTATGTATCTGCACACCAACCAGGCGGATGAAGCGTTTATGCGTGTGGGTGACAAGAGTCGGAAGCTATCGTTTGATGAGCGTGTGCAGCTGATGTACGACAAAGGTGAGCGTTTCTATGAGGATACGGCTGTCTATGGTGCCACCGTTGATGACATCGACATGGATGCCGTTGCTGAATATACCAGGCTGGTCGGATATAGCAAGACCCCATTGGAATACTTGCGAGAGAACAATGGCTTCGTAACGACCAATAAGCAGGGCGAGGAAGATGTCAGCACGGCTTGCATTCTGCTATTCGGCAAGAATCCCCAGCAGTTCTTTCCTCGTGCCCGCACTCGTTTCATCAGATACGAGGGTGTCGATGAAAAGGTGGGTGCTGAGATGAACGTCATCAAGGATGTGACTTTTGAGGGTACCATCCTGAACCAAGTCAGGAGAACCATAGAGTTCATAGAGACCCAGGTTAGGGAACACACATTCCTGGGACAACATGCTCAGTTCGTGACGCGCCGCGATTATCCCGAATTCGTCATTCAAGAGATGACGGTGAACAGCGTTTGCCATCGGGCTTACAGCATCAAGGGGACCGAGATTCAAATCAAAATGTTTGACGACCGACTTGTGTTTGAATCACCTGGTAAACTGCCTGGAATGGTGAAGCCTACCAACATCCGCAACACCCATTTCTCCCGTAACCCGAAGATTGCCGCTTTCCTAAAGGCTTATCACTACGTCAAGGAATATGGTGAGGGCGTTGACCGCATCTATAGAGAACTTGAAGCCAACGGCACATCTGCCCTTTCCTTCCGCACCGACGACTTCATCTTGAAGATTACCGTACCCAAAGTGGCAGAAAAAGTAACTGTAAACGGTGAAAAGGTAGCAGAAAATCAAAGTGGGGTAGCAGAAAAGGTAGCAGAAAACCAAGGTAAGTTAACAGAAAAGTTGATAGAAAAAGCTACTTCATTAGGTGAAAAGTTGACACAAAATCGAATCAGGATACTGGAACTGATGATGGAAGACCCATATATCTCAAGAGCAGATTTGGCAAAAATGTTAGGTATCAGTGAAACTTCAATTTATCGCAATATTGAAGCCATGCGTGGCAAGTACCTTCGCAGAGTCGGTCCAGATAAAGGCGGCTTCTGGGAAATAATTAGTTAATGCTTTGATAAAAGGTAACAATATGAATAAAACAAGAGAAGAGCAAATAGCGGAATGTCAACATGATATTCAAAGATACGAACAATGTGGGAAAGTCCTTTATGGCTATTCCTGGTCGCGCATTGCAAACCTTCAGATGCCTATTGATGAGATAACTCTTCACTATGGCATAGAGTACGGAAAGGCAATGATGAAGTTGAGAACATTGCTGGATGACAGGCACAATGATGACGAAATTGCAGATAGATTAAAACAAATCGATACAGACATCTATGCCATGGAAGAAGCACTCAAGCATGATCTCGACTTTCGCGGTTTGCTAATCCATTTATAGATATGAATCTAATGGAAGATGCATCATACTTTATCCGCGAAATAAGGCGGTTACAATTCCTCTAATGGAATGATATTGTTAAGTCTCCCAACTAAACGGCAGAAAATATCTAAGGTCATATTATCATACCACTTGCTTTGTTCTTGCGGTAATGCTTTTGCGATGGCCTTATGTGCTTCCATCCATTGAGAGAAAGTGGACTTCAAAGTGTTGACTCGATTGTTTACGATACTATCGCTTGGTATTCTGTCTTTCCAAAACTCATTTCTCAAGTATTCAATATCCTCTGGAACGGAATGGTCGGTAATCCATTTCTCCCATTGTGACGATGCTACTGTCTTGCCTTTCTGAAAATATGGCTTGCCTTCTAAGATAATACTGCGTTCTTCTTCCAATTCAGCACGTCGGTTTGCCGAAAGATTCTCATAATAGCCTTCTATTTCCATTGGTTTCATACTGTACCATTCCTGGTTGTAGGACACGTCGCGCCAAAAGGCAAAACGGGCTTCATTAAAATTGTGCCATGCGACATATTCATTATGTATCAAAGATTTGATATTGGACGGCACCTCAGATAGCCACTGCCGATAAGCCTCAATCGTTCGGTAATAGTCAACAGTAGCTTTAACATACCATCTGAAGTTCAATTCAGATTGTGTATCATTCGAGAACTTGCTTACGACACGATTGATATCGAAAACCACTGAGTCAATCGGTAACGATGGGACAGCTACATGATACGAATCAATGGCGACATTGACGGCTACAGCCCACTGCAGCTTGTCGTTGGCATCGCCATTGAGATTGACAAGATCAGCCATACGGATGAGCCGGTTGGCCAGGGACATTGCTGCAGAATCACGCCTTTCGGTTTGATGATCTCCTCTAGAGTAAGGGTCATAAACGGGACATCCCGCTTCTTCATAGCAATGAAAAAGCCTATCTTGAACCGTATGAACTTCAGCAAGACTGAGCAAATCAGCAGCGGAAATTGGGCTTTTCAAAATGGCGTTCTCGATATAGGCGATGCTGTCCTCTCCAGTTAATCCTTCAGGAACATTCACAGTGTCACGCGGGTCGAAGTTTGAACCTGCACGTCCGCCACAAGCTGACAATAACACAATAGCAGATGAGATGGTAAATATAATTGCTTTCATAATCAAATGGTAATATATGGAATTTTATATATCGAATACTCAAATTTAAAGCTAAGCCGATATAATTATTCTCTCATTAATAATTCGATATCATTATTAAAAATCAATTAAGTAAGCTTGTCCTGCAAAAATACATTATTTTCCGATTGTATCTATATTTTGTCACAAAAACCATTTTGTAATTTGTGGTTGCCAAGGTATTGCAGCCGAAGTAGATGGCGAGGCATACAGAGATTTTAGATACTAAAGGCCCGCCAAAGGAGATACTTAATGACCACATAACGATTACTTAGTGATACCTATCGAGAGTCGCGGAAATGCTCTTCTGTTATTTCTTGATCTCATCGCTCGCTCAAAATGAAGTCAATAGTCACATATCAGAGATACGACACACTTTTTTGTTGAACTTCGCAAGTTCACGACTATCTGCTTGGGCGAGTTGCTCAATGAAATCATCATCGCTTATCGACGCATCGTTGAAGGCATTGTATAATCGCCCAGACTCTTCTATGATTCTGCCGTTCTTAATAGCCTCACGGCGCATCATTGCATAGGCTCCAAAGCATACTGGACACAACTTGAGTAGCTTTTTGCAGAGGTCTACATTACTTTGACCAAGCTTCTCGTTGACTTTAGCCTCAAACAAGTATTGTTTCTGATCCTTGACTTCTCCTTCGACAGTCTTGCTGGAAGCCATACCAATCTCAAAATTGACATCGTATGCTTCTTCATACTTGCCAAGTGCGTAGAGGGCGCGTGCTTTAACGAAAAGAGCATCGATACACATTCGATGTGCTAGAACCTTGTCTGCATAATTGATAGCCAACTCGAAGCGATTGCCATAGAGACAAATCACTGCATTTAAGAAACTGCATGTCGTAGTGGCAATGTTGACGACTTTCTCGTTGTTTGTCAAGCCTAATAAACAGTCATCATCAAGCATGACATCAAACATCATCTTCGCCATCAAGACAGCACTGCGATAGTCTCCTTGATGTGTCTGATCGATAGTCTTCTGTAAACAGTAACGAACTGCACCATTGTAGTCTTTCGTATCCAAGCAATGCTTAATAGTCGCACCTGTTACCAACTCCGTATCAATCACGTTATAGTCGTTGAGCGACTTGTAGAATTCGCTCACTTCGTGATTCACCTTAATGTCTCTTGGCTTAATTGGACTGCTTAAGGTCAAGCCATCTAATGAGCGCATACGACTGATGGCAACATAGGTCTGGCCTGAGGCGAATACACCCCCAGATAAATCAAAGTGCATACGATCAAAGGTCATGCCTTGAGACTTGTGGATGGTAATGGCCCAAGCGAGTTTCAAGGGGTACTGAAGGAAACTGCCCACCTCTCGTTCTTCGAGTTTGCCATTTTCTTCGTTAAGTACCTTCTCGTTCTTAGTCCAGGTAGTTTTCTCCACAAATTCTTCGCGCCCATCCTCAAGAATTATCTTGATATGATCATCACCCAAGGCTACGACCTTTGCAATAGTGCCATTCACACATCCTTTGACGCACTTGTTGCGGCAGATAATGACCTGAGCACCTACCTTCAGATTCAATGACTCGGGAGCCGGGCAATCCTCAATCTTGAAATTGCCAGTTACTACTCCATCGTAGCTATACTCTTCTCCATCAAGAGCAGCAAGCTTTTGTGAATTGATTGCATCGGCTTTCCTATTAACGGTGGCTAAGGTGATGAAGAAATCATCACTATCATCTGGAGTGCCAATATGTTGATTCAATAACTCTAAATCGGTGTTTGTGGTCTCGCCGGTTCGCATCTTATTGAGCAAGTTGATGAACTTAATATCTGTTTGGCGATAAACCTTAGAAAACTCAATTTTTGGCAAGTTCATTCTTCTGATTACTTGTGCTTTATAGAAAAACGGAGTACCCCCACCATAATATCTAGAGAGGATATCCAAATCATATTTTCGAGTTACTGGTGGCAATTGGCACAAGTCACCAACAAAGATGACCTGTTTACCTCCAAAAGGTTGATTTGTGGTCATTACCCAGCGCAGTATTCTGTCCATCGCATCAACAAGGTCACACCTTACCATTGACACTTCATCAACGATAATGGTATCAACATTTCTCATAAGCGCTATAGACCTTTGATACAATTCAGGCATCTTCCTATAATCACCCCATAATATAGTATCGGGCGTAATGGTACCAAACGGAAAGCGGAAAACGGAATGAATGGTCTGTCCTTCGACCTTGAGAGCAGCAATTCCTGTCGGAGCTAACACCAAGAAGTTCTTATTGATCTCTTGTTGAATACGCTTGATAAAAGTTGTTTTTCCAGTACCGGCCTTTCCTGTGATAAACAAGCTGCTATTTGTGTTCTTTACAAGCTCGAAAGCCTTCTGCTGCTCTTTGTTGTTGGGGTCAAATGTGAAGTTGTTCTCTACCATTGCAATCTCGTTTTGGTTTCCGATGGCAAAGGTAGCGCCTTGTTGTGCAGTGACACTTCACAACAAACATATTCTATGCAATGTTAGGTTTTCTATTTAGAAAATTCATTAGAGTGATATTTAGAGTATCATTTTGAGTATCACTTTGAGTGTCATTTTGAGTGTCATTTTGAGTGTCACTACTTAGTACCAATTTCTTTTAAAATCTCCCAATGTCCATCTTTACTTGATCCAGCATATTGTAGAACCCCCATCTTAGTCAAAGCTTTAATATCTCGTCTAACAGTTGACAAAGATACACCTAACCGGGCAGATAGCATATTCCCGGACATCATAATGTCCTTGCGTATCATATTTAAGATCTTCTTTTGACGAGCACTCAGTTTTTGAGTGTCATAATATAACAAGTCGCTTAATAATTTAGCTCTAGGAATTGTTACCCGCAAACCTCCACAATACTCTTGGAAACTTGGTTCTGGTAGATGAGCATCTTTCAGCCCATTACGTATCTTGTCAATACCGCGACCCCAAGTCTCGATAAAACCAGCCATATAGAACACGTTAGCTATGTTTTTATTTCTGGCCTTTGACGAGTGCTCACTCAGCAATGTTTCTATCGTGTATCCTTCGGGCAGCGTTCCATCGTTCCAAAGTTCAATGCGGTCATTCCAAACTTTCATCTGGATAGATACGCCAGAATAATCCTTGTGAACGATTGCATTATATATTGCCTCACGTAAAACTGAATCGGGAATCTCCAATGGCTCTTTCCTAACCATTCCTTCATAATGAATCGGAGAAATCAGGTATTTCGAACGCAGGATGCTAATCACTTCATCGGCCATTTGCAAGATATTACCAGTTACAACATCTTGAATGATTAAGTCTGTGTTGTCATGGACAAACCGTCCAATTTTGAATTCAACACCCCCGAAAAAGTGCTGTGGCTTCTTGCCAAACAACAAGATGGCTGCATTCTTAAGATGATTTTCATCATCAATAAGCTCAAGGTTGTGGAGCACTTTTTCCACTGAGTCTTTTCGAGCAGAGGGAGAAAGACGCTCTGCGTCAATCGCTTTTTCAACAAAATACTTGACAGCTTCCTCATCAATACATTCAATAGTTGCACTTGGATGAGGAATATCGTCCCAGCTCATACCCATCTTCTTAAGAATAAAAAGCTGTAATGCGGTTCCTCTCAACTGTTGTTTGGTGGCACCACTTCGAGTGTGGTATTCGCCTTTGTAAGCAATAGGCACATTGCTTGGTTCGACAATGATTTCAATATACTCTTTCCCGTCTTTTTTGCGCAGATTCACATCACAAACAATGCCCATGGTTGTGGCGATCTTATTGGGTATATCTTCCAGCAAACGATGTGAATTTTCAACGCCTACAATCCGCTTATCATCATCGATGCCGATATAAAGTTTGCCACCTTGCGCATTGGCAAAGCCGCAAATCCACTTCAGATACTCGTCACGCCAAGATTTCTTGTATTCTATGTTCTGATCCTCTGCCATTTTGCCTATTGTTAAGTTTGCAAATGTACAAATAATCTAAGAAATAGGCAATGCTGGCACCACATTGCCTATTCCTCAAAAATTATTATCTTCGCTTTAGTTGTTTTTCATCCATGACTTCCCAGTTTTTAGCATTCTCCTCCTTATCAGGATGTTCTCGCAGATAGTTGCGGTACCAGAGGATTAAGTCACAGAATTGAAGAGTGAAACTCTTTAGCAAGAATGTAGAATTATCAACGGAGTTAATGTACTCTTTTTTGCGAACATTGTCTTCGATACCACTATCCGAATGGCAGAATGGTGGAATGATATTCACCATCACTTTCATAATACGTGATAATTCCTTGGGAAGAATGCGGGCTCTACTCGTCACTATGGGTGAGTCATCTTTATTCTTGAAATCCATATTGTCAAGGAGGAGACTGGACGCAGTGAGGTTTACTTGTTTGCCCCAATTAGGAAGAATCCCAAAGGTAGACATGGAACGGAAGATATATTCCAGTACATCCCTCGCTTTCTGATATTTATCATTATAGTCTTTAGCTTCAATCGCATTAGGAAAATGGACGGGAATCAACAAGTCCTCAAGGGCATTATAAGCAGCATCGTCAATTTTGCACTCTTCTATAGCCTCAAAAACATTGCGATACAATTTATGTATTTGAAGACAATATGAATACCTAGCATGAGTCCTAATACGATCATAGAGCATCCCTGTATCAGTATTCTTTGAATAGTATTTTTTGTTGCTACTCCTTGTCCAATCACTATCCCATCTTAATCTTTCATCGTTAATGCTATCGGAAACTTCAGTTGTGTCACCTCCAGTTAACACATACCAGGGGATAACACTTTGTTTCTTCTCTGCGAGCACTGAAATATCCTTTAGAGCTTCACGTAGAAAAACTACAGCACTATCTGAACTATCACGATGATGCTTACATTTGGCATCAAGGATAATTGCAGACCATCGGTCATATTCATTCTCTAGAGCCTCTCTTGCATCGTCCCAACAAGGATAAGAAACTAGTTCTAGATTAGCATAATAAGCATCTTTCTTGTACTGGTTGATGATGGAACCATCATCTTCAACCCATAATACTTGGATTAAATCATAATTTCTCATTTCTATTTTGAATTAAAAACTTCCTAAAATATTAGATTTGAACGAGAGGATGTACTTCACCGTAAATTCCTCATTCGGAGATGATACTAATTCTAATTTACCATCATAGCGTCGCATGATATCATCAATTTCACTGCACCCAATGCCATTATGACCGTCTTGGTGAAGTTTGGAAGACACACCATATTCCAACAAAGAAGAGACGTCTTGATCTGCCGGAATTGGGGTTCCATTGTTCTCAATCTTCACAACCAACAATGTTCCGTCTGAATAACAAGAGAAACGCAACTTGTAATCCTTACGTGATTTGTCAATGAAAGCATGACTCTGGGCATTCATGATAATGTTGCCCAAAACGCGCTCCAAGGCATCTTTTGGGAAAATCAAACTCCAAATCACATCACCTTTTTTAGCAACTATTTCTTGGGTAATAGGATCAACGAGATCTGATTTATAATGATTGTGACCCGTTTCCCAGTTCATTATGGGCTTGAAATTATGCCAACCTCCTACGTGTTTTGCGATATAGTCTTCTATGAACTTCTCGGGATCAATCTTTTCTGGATTTTGAAAAGAGTATTCGACATCAGCAATATGTTCTATAATAGGCATCATTTCAGAAAATTGTAATGATAAGTAATCAAACGAATCTTTAACTGTATCATCAGTGATCGGAGTAATCTTATCTTCGTCAGATAATTTGCCGCCATTATGCTGCCGAAACTTGTCTAATGATGAAAAGCAGGATTTCATAGAGGACAATGTTTGAGTCAAAGCATGCTTACGCATCCTGACGGCTTTTTTGTAGTCCTCATGATTTTTCTTTAACTCTTGTTTGGTGGACATCAATGCTTCGTAATTTGTATCAGCAAGGAACTGAATACGCTCCTTAGGTGTATGCTTGGGTACGATGATTCTGTCAAGAATCAATGACATAGTTTCTGCAGTTATGGAACCATCACAAACCGTGAGAATCTGCTCTTTTACCTCTGGAGACAATAGTAACGCTGCGATGTAGCGTACATCAATATTACGCTTTGGTATAAGGTATGGCACAATACCTACACATACGAACTTGTTTGTCGGATCATCATTGACATAACCCACGAGAAATTTCTTAGTATTGCCAAGCACACAAACACCTGGGTGATGAATGCTTAACATGCGTGGTTCCCAACCTTCAAACATTGGGTCTGAAAGTTTCGTCAAATCCTTTTCGTTCATACAAGCATCAGCATACTTGTTTCCAAAATCTCTCGGAGACAGCACGAGTAAATCACCAGACAATTTAATACCCTTATCTTCACGAGCCCAGTACTGTTCAACAACCTCATCCTGTGTGTTGAATAATTTAACCAAACTAGACAAAGGCTTTCCTTCTTTTGGACGATTAGCAAGATAATAGCCAGGCCAAAGTAAATTGGCATCTAAAACAGAAGGATTGACTTTGACAATAACGCCCCTATTGATGCTTTCTACATCAACAGTTGAATGATTCTTCTTCTCAATATGAAGAAGGATACAGTCAACTGAAACATCAAGAACCGTATCTTTGTCATTATATGATACTAAAGAATGTATGGCACGGGATTTAATGAGCTTATTGAGGAATTCCTTTCGTGTCAAAGCCCATTTCTCCTCCCACTCATTAAAATCTTCGCCCATCTTTTTATATCGGAATTCTTTATACCTAGCATAGTCGACCAAATCGTCTCGCTTGGCAAAAAGGAACATCTGACCACTCTTTTTGAGCAGATTATATAGTTTGTCGTATCCATTTGAAAAAGAGAGACAAACGACTAAGTCAACAAGATTGTTGTCTTGCACATGAGAATCATTAAACTCCTCATTCAAATTGATATAAGGAACGATTTCTGATTGAATACCGGCAGCATAGAGTCGGATTTGCCCCAATGCCCATACGATGTCCATATCCTTCTTATATCTGCTGCCCGATATGATACTTGTATAGCCTTTAACAACACAGCCCTTAAAGCGCACTGCAAGGTCGCAATAACCAGCATCTGGAATGAAAACAGTCTGGCCTTCTTTAAAAGGAACCCTTTCTTTGATTAGATTCTCTAATTTTTCGTACTGATCTTCGAGACGCATATGAATATAAGGGCAATACCAGTCAGTTCTATGAGTAAACTCATATTCAATTACTTCTGGAAAATGCACGCATAAGAATGCAAATTCGTCATCATTCAGAACACCCTTATAGAAATGATCAGAGTATTCAGATAATACAGACAAGATTTCTTTATCTGAATTATTACCAGCAACCTTATTGTATAAAGTAACTACCAATTGTTGGTCTGGACTAGCATCAATATCAGATACTGGAACTTCAATATCATAACCATTCTCATCTTCATAAGGAGGAATATACTCCTTGTATTTTCGAGTGTTCTCCTTTACGAAGTTACAATACTTGGCAACGAGGCCCTCTACGGTGTAGTTGTTGGTGTTGTTTGCTGTACGCATAGTCTTTTGTGTTTTTGGTTTTCGGCTGCAAAGTTATGAGCCAGTTGTGAAGTCACTCTTCACACCAAAATATATTTCATGCATTTGTGCAATTTTTTGTTTGATCTGGTCTCGCAGACTATCTGGAGCCAGTACTTCCACGTCATTGCCAAACCAAATCAGCTCAGAAATCAGTTCCTTATTCGGAATTACACGAATGGAGATGATGCCCTCACGTCGGCTCTCTATCATCTGGGAGTGATGGAGCGGCTTTGAGAGGACATAGGGCAGACGATTAGGAGTGAACTTCAACATGACTTGTTCTACCGTTCTTTCTTCCTCAAGCGAAACGCCAATGATATTGCGGAAGTAGTTGTCGAAGTTGATATATTGGTTCTCTTTAAAGGGTCTCTCGATAGGCTCGAGACCTTCAATCCTGTCCAAAGCCACAATCGACAAGTCGTCATATAATGGGTTATACCCTAACAGGAACCAGCGATTATTGTACTGCTTGAGGTAATAAGGATGTATCATCCACTGCACTTTCTCCTTTCCGAAAGGATGATAGTCAATCACCACAACCTGGTGCCTGATTGTGTAATTGATTAGGTAAGACAGGTAACGCAATCCTGCCAGATCACGGTTTTGTTCAAAACCGATAAGACTAGCCTCATTGCCGCCACCACCGAAGCGAGGCCGCAACTGAGCCAGCAGATCATCCACCCAGTCGTACATTGGTATGCCCTGGAGCCTTGACAACGAGGTGATGAGCGTCTCCAACTGTTCCATCTCCATCTCAGTGATGGGGGTCTCCATGATTGAGAAATCACGAGAATACTTGATGTGTTTCCGTTTGCCATCCTGAACGGATATGATAGGAGCCTCCCAGCCATCGGTGCTCTTCATGAAATCAAGATCGGCATAAATTTGTCGCTTGGAGACCGGCAGAATAGCTGCAACCTCCAGCGCGTGATTTACTTCATCCACGAGGTCGTCGATGTAGTAAATGTTATGCTGGTCACTGAGACATTTGTCAAGCACTCTGTATCGTAGCAGAGCTTTTCTATTGCTGGGCATATTGTTCCTCCTTCCTCTTCAAAAGGCAAAGATAGTGTATTTATCTTGAATCATCAAACTATTCCCGCTACTCTGCTTGTTAAGCGTGTGTTTACTTAAGGACGAAACGTTAGCTTCCAGTTGAAATAGGAATAAGTCAATCAGTTTTAGAACGAAGTATCGAAATGACTTCATCTACATATGCCATCAGTTGTTTGATTACTGGCTCCTTCTTTTGACACATCATATCAATTCTCATAGCTCGTTTAATATCGCAAATTCGTTTATATTCTTCAATACTAAACGAATCTGAAGGAATTGTATCAACATAATCAAAAAGTCTTAATGTGATACTTTCAAAATGACGATAATTAATCGGCAGATTGCAATGATTTGCACCATAATTATCTCCTCTCAACATGCTTTCAAGTAATGCATGGTCTTGATTTATTAGGTCCAATATTCTTTTCTCTATCATATTTAGAATAAGAAATAATTAAAATATAATTTAAAAATCAAAAATACACATTTTACGTCAAAAGAACAAGGCTTTTTCTGTTTTTTGACAAGAGATCATCTGTACTCTAGGTCGTCCTAAAAAGAACTATAGTTCTCACCGAATATAGGGTAGAGATGGTTCAGTCAATTAGATAAACATTGAAAACTGTTTAATTGGATTTAATGAAGTTGAAGTGGTTGGGGTTGTTGTTGTGGTCTTGGTGGGGAAAGATGGGAAATGTGAAGAAAATGTGTGGGGAAAAGAAAAATTTTTGCAAGATTCTTTGCAGATGTGGGGAAAATGTGGGGAAAACCGAGAAATAGAAAATCGCTAAAGTCTTTAATTTCAAGGAGCCGGGGTCGAACCGGCACGGGTGTTACCCCATTGGTGTTTGAGACCAACGCGTCTACCGATTCCGCCATCTGGGCGTCAGAGCGGGTGCAAAGGTACGTCAAAATTTTGAATTGGGGGCAAAAAAATCACATTTTTTTTGTATTTGAATGTTTTTTATGGTGATTTTCACCATGATGGGGCTTGGTTTTTAGTACTTTTGCGGGCGAAAAATGACAATCGGCATGGAGAATCCTGAAGAGAATCGTGTAAAAGAGAGTCCGTTTGCACGCACGGAATTGTTGCTGGGTGCGGAGGCGATGGAACGGCTGGCGCGTAGCCGCGTGGCGGTGTTCGGCATCGGCGGCGTGGGCGGTTATGTGGTGGAGGCACTGGCGCGTAGCGGCGTGGGTGCGCTGGACTTGATTGACGATGACACAATCAGCGTGACGAACATCAACCGCCAGATTTTTGCGCTGCACAGCACGATCGGACGCTCGAAGGTGGATGTGGCTGCCGAGCGCGTGCGCGACATCAATCCGCAGTGCAAGGTGACGGTCCACAAGATGTTCTACCTGCCTGAAAACGCCGATGAAATCGACATGACATGCTTTGACTACGTAGTCGATAGCCTGGACACGATTACGGCGAAGATGGAGATTGCCCGGCGATGCCTGCGCCTGGGGGTGACCCACATCTGCTCAATGGGTGCTGCCTACAAAATGGATCCGATGGCCTTCCGCGTGGCGGACTTTGACGCGACGCGCATCGACCCGCTGGCCCGCATGTTGCGCAAGCTGCTACACCGCGAGGGTATCCACCACTTCAAGTGCGTCTATAGCGAGGAGGAACCGCGCTGGAACCCCGATGTACCCGTCTATGTGGATGGGAAAAAACAGCCGGGCAGTAACGCATTTGTTCCTGCCGCGGCCGGTTTGTTGATTGCCCGTGAGGTCATCGTGGACCTCACCAGCTAACGCACATTATTGTTATTTCTTCTTGGACTTCTTGGAGCTCTTGCCTGATTTACTGGACTTGCTCGAAGAGTCTTTTGACGCTTTTGACGACTTTCCTGAGGACTTGCTGCCCTTTCCACCCTTTTCGGACTTACTGCTCTTGCCAGACTTGCTGCCGGATTTCTTCTCGTTGGCAGCAGCCTTGGCCTCGGCCTTGGTGGGAATCTTGATTTTCTCACCGGCTTTGATCTTGTTGCCGTTCTCAATGCCGTTAGCTCGCTCGAGGTCCTTGACCGACACACCTGTCTTCTCGGCAATCTTGGTCAACGATTCGCCCTTCTGGACAGTCACCTCGGTGGGTTGCTGAGGCTTGGACGATTTCTTGTGCTTACTGCTGCGCGAACTGTGAGCAGTATTCTCGTTGCGACTGCTGGACTTGCGGTCACTCTTGCTCTTGTTGTACTTGTTGTTGCGGTCATGCCAGTCGCGGTTATTGCTGCGTGAGGCACGCTGTCTTGCCGTCTGGTCGTCGCTCTTGACACTGGATTTCCTGGTGGTCTCCTGGTTGGAGCCAGCGGTATAGGAACCCTTGTAGGGAGCCTTGGTGGCAGCCTCACGCTCGATGTTCTTGACCTCATCAAACTGTGCCTGCTCACTCATGGCCATATCCTCCTCTGACGCTTCGCCCTGAACATCGGTGCGCATAGCCACCATGTCATCGTTGTCGGCACTGGCATTGTTGTGGGCGGGAGCCTTGACCTTGAGGTTGTCGCCACGACGCACCCGCTCGCTGCTCATTCCGTTGAGCGCCATCAGCTCATCGGTAGTCATGCCATACTTGGACGCGATGGTCGAGAGCGTCTCGCCGCGCCCCACCTTGTGGTTGATGGTACGCACCTCGCCCGTGGAAGTGAGTCCACTGAGGTACTCCTCGGTAGTCGGCGTTTCGCCACCAGGCTCCACAATGGGCCTGTGGGCATACAGGTCCTCACGATAATTGTCGATGGAATCCTCACTCAGGATAAAGCTATAAATCTGCTGGGAGGGCAACACGAGCATGTAGGGATGGTTGTCGCCAGGGATGACGTCGGCACGGAACTGCGGATTGAGGGTGCGGATTTCCTCAATGGGGATGTTGAGCACCTGAGAAATCTGTGAGAAGTGGATGCGACGGTTCACACTGACGGTGTCGGTGATGAGCGGCTTGCGAGCCAATGACGGGCTGATGTTGTGCTGCTTGTAGTAGGTCATCGCATAGTTGGCAGCGATGAATGCCGGCACATAACCGCGCGTCTCGCGGGGCAGGTACTCATAGATGTCCCAAAAGTCGCCCTTGCCACCGTTACGATGGATGGCCTTGTTGACGTTGCCAGGACCACAGTTATAGGCAGCGATGGCGAGTGACCAGTCGTCATAAATCTGATACAGGTTCTTCAGATACTTGGCCGCCATCTCGCTGGAGCGGTAAGGGTCACGACGCTCATCGACGAGCGAGTTCACCTCGAGTCCCAGGCCCTTGCCCGTACCGATCATGAATTGCCACAGACCGGCGGCACCCACGCGGGATGTCGCATTGGGGTCAAGGGCACTCTCGACGATGGGCAAGTACTTGAGTTCCAACGGCAATCCCTCCTTCTCAAGGGCCTGTTCAAAGATGGGCATGTAATACAAACTCATGCCCAGCATCTGCTCGACGAGCGTGCGGCTGCGATAGACGTAGCGCTCTATGTGCTTGCGAACCACCTGATTGTAAGGCAACTCAATGACCGACGGAATCTGAGCCAATCGCCTGATATAGGTTTCCTCTCCCACCTCACCAGGATTCTTGTTCTCCACGTCGGCATCCAGTACCGTATAATTCTGAAGGTACCAGTTGGTCATCATCTGGTGTACATCAGTATCAAAACTCTCGGGGAAGACGATGTCATCGTCGGTAATAGAGTTCTTCAACGAGAGGATGTTGTGTTTCTCACGCGGTCCTGCCGCCATGGTGATGGCAGCAAGCGCTGTTGTGAGAAGCAATGTCAAGAGTCGATGTTTTATCATATCTTATTCTGTTTTGTTATGTTCACTAAAAACTGATGGCGCACTGCAGGCCCAAGGAGGGCAGGCGCCCCCCGATTGCCGTGTTGTCGATGGCGGCAGGCGTCACATCCAGGGACAAATCGGGCGAGATGTCGAAGTGTGCCAGCGAGGCGTCAACATAGGCGTCAACAACATTAATCAAGTACACACCCACCATCGCGATGACGCAGATCTCACGATATCGCCGATAGTAGTCGCGCTTGTTTTTCATCACCTTCTGCAGCCATGCCTTATCCAAGTCACTTTCCTTGACCGTCGGCGGGAAGAAGTCCATGTAGCTGCGCGTGTCGGGGTCACTGTCCATCACGTCCCGGTAGCCCTTGGAATAGTCCTTGTACATGCGGTTGTTCCACGATGCGCCATAAGTCAGTCCCACAAAGGCACCCACAACAATCGGCAGCTTCCAGTAGCGACGATTATAGATCTGTCCCAATCCAGGGCACAGGGCCGACAGCCACAGGGCCCGCTGCGGGTCGGGATTGAATACCCTCACCTGTCCCAGGGTGGGCGACGCAGTGCTGTCCATGAGGATTTCCACGCCCTCGATGCCACGGATGGAGTCGATCGATGCAAAGGTGATGGTATCGCCAGCGGCATTGACCACACGCACAGGGTTGCCCTCCAGGCGGACTGTGTCATCAATGATGACGGGCTTGCGCACGTGATGCGACACCACCGGAGCGACTTTGACGACGCTATCTTCCTGGTTGATGCCGACTACAGGCTCTTGGGCCATTGCCGTGCTGCCATGCCACAAAAGGCACAGCAACAAGGTTGCCGCCAGCTGCCAGAATCGATTGCGATATGTCGTCAAGCCCTTCTCCATCAGGTATTTTTTCAAGCGTTTTTCAACTGGTCAAAGATGCCGATAATCTTTTCCAATTCCTCCTCGGTGGTAAAGGGGAAAGTGATTTTACCCTTTCCCGAACGGTCGCAGGAAAACTTCACTGGCACACCGAAGGCCGACGACAGATGCTTCTGCAGGATTGCATAATCCTTGATGTTCACGGATTTCTGCCCCTGCTGCATGCTGCGCTCATCGTCAGCAGCCTGCTGCATCTGCTTGGCCCGCTGCTCGACCTGCCTTACCGACAAGCCCTTCTTAATCGTCTCATTATACAGTTTCAACTGCAGCTTGGGATCATCAAGCGACAAGAGGGCACGGGCGTGGCCCATGTCCAGGGTGTGGTCATGCAGGCCCAACTGTACCTCGGCGGGCAACTTCAACAGCCTCAGGAAATTGGCAATGGTAGCGCGCTTCTTGCCGATGCGCTCGCTGAGCCTTTCCTGAGTGAGCTTGTACTGGTCGATGAGTTTACGGAAGGTGAGTGCAATCTCGATGGCGTTCAAGTCCTCGCGCTGGATGTTCTCAATCAGCGCCATCTCAGTCACCTCGCTGTCGTTGGCCGTGCGGATATAGGCCGGCACCGTCTCCAATCCCGCCAGCAAAGCTGCGCGGTAACGTCGCTCACCCGAAATGATCTGGTAAGCATTCTCACCGACACTGCGTAGTGTCAACGGCTGGATGATGCCAAGCTCCCTGATACTGGTTGCCAGTTCCTCAAGGGCCACCTCGTCAAAATTCTGGCGGGGCTGGTCGGGGTTAGGGTTAATCTGGCTGATGGGAATCTCGTTGATGGCCGATGAGCCGCCCGTCTGGATATCATCCATCGAGATCAGTGAGTCAAGGCCTTTGCCTAAAGCGCTACGTTTCATATTCTTTCAATCGTTATTACTATAGTTGACATAAATTATTTGTTGCGGGCGATGATTTCTTGTGCCAGTTGGATGTGGCTCGTCGCGCCCCTGCATGTGGGATCATACTGGGTGACAGGTATGCCATGGCTTGGAGCCTCGCTGATGCGGATATTGCGCGGAATCACCGTGTTGAACACCATATCACCGAAGTGCCCCTTCAATTCCTCAAAGATCTCGTTGGCAAGACGCAGGCGTGCGTCATACATCGTGAGCAGGAAGCCCTCGATACGCAATCCCGAATTCAGCCTGCTCTTGATGATACGGATGGTATTGAGCAGCTTGCTGATGCCTTCCAGAGCATAATACTCGGCCTGAACAGGAATGATGACACTGTCGGCTGCGGTGAGCGCATTGACGGTAATCAGTCCCAAAGAGGGGCTACAGTCAATGATGATATAATCATAATCCCCCTTGACCTTGCCGATGGCATTGCTGAGCACGCGCTCACGACCCTGCTTCTCGACAAGTTCCAACTCAGCACCCACCAGGTCTATCCTTGAGCCCAGCAGTTTGAGGCCGTTAACACAAGTATCGACCGTGGCACTGCCCATCGGATAGTCATCAACCAGACACTCATAGATGGTCGAGGACATATCCTTCGGATCAATCCCCAGTCCAGAGGTGGCATTTGCCTGAGGGTCGGCATCGATGAGCAGCACACGCTGACCGCTCTCGGCCAGTGCTGCCGACAAGTTAATGGATGTGGTGGTCTTTCCCACCCCACCCTTCTGATTGGCTATTGCTATGATTTTTCCCATTAAATTGGTTATCAGTCCTTAAATCTATATATGCGAATTGCAATGATTAAAACAAATTGACACGAACGCAATGAATCTCCATTCGTGTAACCAAACTTTTTGCCTGTTAGCGGACGTCGATTCATCGCATGTCACTAACGGCACAAAATGTTTCACGGGTGCAAAGAAACGATTTTTTGCTCAAAAAACATTGAAAAAGTCCGTTAAAATGGGTGAATTGTTCATAAATAGCATGAATTGTCAACAATTCGTGGAACATTGCATTTTCTGCCATACCGCTAGATGCTTCGAAATGAATAAGGTGGCCCTGTCGTCACGACACAGCCACCAGTTGTAAACCTTAAAACATCTTTTTTAACGGGCCGTACCTATTCAGAAAAACCTCGGCCCGCCTTATTTATGAAAATCATGAAACTTGTCTTCTTCAGCATGCCAACGCATGTAATTTCCATACAACACAAACCACATTGCCAGTCACCAAAACATCAATGTGCCGGAAACTGACAAAACCATTGTGTCAACAGATTAGGAAACAAAATTACTTAAAAAGTTTGAAAACGATAGCAGAAAAAACACGAAATCATTAAAGCACTGCACATTTTTCTCATTTTTGGCCGAAAAAACTAAAATATAATGTATCTTTGCGGGCTTGTTTAGACTTACCGATATCAGTCTGTCTATATCGACTGGAGATTAATTCTTCTAATTCTGTCAAGCCAAACGTTAACTACTAAAACCAATAAAATAAAGAAAAAATGAGGAAATTAGCCACGTTGTTTTTGACAATTATGCTTGTCGGTCTGCAGGCTATCGCTATTCCCGCACATCGCGGATTGATCAAGATGCCACAGCCCGACGGAACTCTTGTAACTATCAATCTTGTAGGTGACGAGTATTACCACTTCAATACCACAGCCGACGGTTATACCATTATACTCAACGACTTGGGGGCTTACGTTTATGCTCAACGAGACGGCATGAACCTTATTGCCACCGACGTGCTTGCCCATGATGAGGGCGAACGCTCGGCGGACGAGCTCGCCTTCTTGTCAGACCTGAGTAAACGCATGGTTGACGAGGCTGCCGTAGCGAGGGCTCAGGTGCAACGTGTAAAACGGAATGTTGACCTGTCAAACTTTGACTTTGCCAACTTCCGCGGTCTGGTCATCCTGATTGACTTCACCGATCAGAAGTTTGCTGCCGAAGACCCCAAGTCCTTCTATACCGAGATGTTCAGCACCGAGAACTTTACCGGTTTCATTGAGCCGTTATCAGGTCACAGCGTGTCGGTTCTTGGCAGCGTGCGCGACTACTTCAACGATCAGTCTAACGGAGTCTTCGCACCGCCGTTTGATGTTTACGGTCCCTACAGCGCCTCCCGTCCCGCCAATCAGTGCAAGCGCTACTCGACTTCTATCTTCAAGGCTGCACTGAAAGCCGCCAACGATGAGGTTGATTTCAGCCGATATGACAACAACAACGACGGCAGGGTAGATATGGTTTACTTCCTCGTGGCTGGTTACTCCTCCAGTTACGGCGGCAACAACAGTGGCTACCTGTGGCCCCATGCTTCCAATCTCTACTATTCCTATATCTCCTACGATGGCAAGTGGATGGACCGATATGCCAGTTCCACCGAGCTTTATGGCTGGGAGAACTCACCCTCAACAGTAACCGTCGAGGGCATTGGCACCATCTGTCACGAGTTCAGCCATGTGTTGGGTCTGCCCGACTTCTATGACACTGACTATGCAGACGGTGGTGGCGAGAGCCATGACCCGGGTGCATGGGACTTGATGGCTGGCGGTGCCGACAACAACTATGGTCGCACTCCGGTGGGATACACCTTCTTTGAGCGCTATGCCCTGGGATGGGCAAGGCCCCATACCATCACCGACGAAGGTAGCTTCTCGCTCAAGGCCGTGAATGAGTCTCGTGAGGGATACATCCTGCGCACACCTGTAGCCAACCAATTCTTCACCATCGAGAACAGGCAGAAGACCAGCTGGGACAGCTACCTGCCTGGCCATGGCATGATCGTGACACGCGTCGATAGCACCAACGCTAGCATCTGGGAAGCCAACGAGGTGAATTGCAACCCCGAGCACAACTACTTTGAGATCTTGCGTGCCGGTAACACCACCGTTGGCGACCTCGCCAGTGACCCCTTCCCCGGCACAACCGGTAACCCGATGATCACCAACGAGACACAGCCTTCGCTCAAGACCTGGAGCGGCAAGCCCAACCAGTACATTATCAATGGCATCAATGAGAAAAACGGCATCATCTCGTTCAATGTGATGTATGAGAGTTCCCTGCAGATGCTGATCGAGGGCTTTGAAACCGCGCCTGCAAGCTCGAGCACCACAGCACAGAATGTAGAGGGCGACATTGCCACCTGGTCATTTAACAAGTCAGGCGTACGTGCCCCTGGCGAGGACAAGGCCGAAGGCGAGCACAGTATCATGATGAAGTTGCCCAGCCAGTTCTATAGCACTACACCGCTGTATTACAACATCTATCAGGCAAGCCTCAAGGTGTTTAACTCGACCGCTTACACGTCCAAATACACACTGGAGTACTCCAACGATGGCGGTGCCACCTGGACCAAGGCCAACAGTTGCTCGGGTGGTGACGGCATCGAGATTGCATCCAAGACAACCGGTGTCGGTTATTGGACCCTTAATCTGAGCAACCGCAAGCCTTCTATCTTCCGCATCTCACAGGTGGGCGGCAACAAGAACGCAGCCACCTATGTTGACAACTTAACATTCTACTATACCGGAGAGGAAGGCAGCCCGAGCTCATTTATTCCTGGCGACGTCAACGATGACGGTGAGGTCAATATTGCCGACATCAATGCGGTGATCGACATCATCCTGGGAGGCATGGCCGATGATGCAACACGTCTGCGTGCTGATGTGAACGAAGACGGTGAAATCAACATCGCCGACATCAACGCCATCATCGATATCATCTCGAAATAACCAATTATTCATTTATTATATCTATGAGAAAAATATTGTTGTTTGTATTAGGGTTGCTATGTCTGTCAGCACAAGCAATCCCAGCTGACCCAACGCCTGTGAAGGTAGCCCAGCCTGACGGCAGTACACTGACCATCAGACTACACGGAGATGAGTTTTTCCATTTCACCACCACTCATGACGGCTACACCGTCATGAAAAACAACGCGGGCTACTACACCTATGCCCGGATGGAACAGGGACGTCTAGTGCCCGGTGACCGCATAGCTAGGGATCAAGCACAACGCACAGCAGCCGACAACATTGCTCTTGCCGGCATCCCCAAGGGATTGACCGACCAGACTTTACTGCAAAGCGGACAACGCCGGATGGGAGCCCGCAACAGTGCCATACGCCGTGTGGGTGCCGACGGCCTTTTCGATTACGAAAAGTTCCGTGGACTGATCA
This sequence comes from uncultured Prevotellaceae bacterium, assembly GCA_900318645.1. Lineage (GTDB taxonomy): Bacteria > Bacteroidota > Bacteroidia > Bacteroidales > Muribaculaceae > Sodaliphilus. Next base: position 46,796 of record ONLH01000023.1, on the reverse strand, counting down.
TCCTCATCAATTACAACAACAAGAAATTCTCGATGAACAATCCCGCGCCCGCCGACTTCTATAATGACATGGTCAACACCCACGACTATACAGGATACACCCTGAATGGCCGCCATGTGGACATGACTGGCAGCGTCAGGGATTATTTCTATGACAATTCGGCTCACGTGTTTGACCCAAAGTTTGATGTCGTGGGACCTGTCACCGTCAATTACTCCTGCACATATCCTCGCGGGACAAGCAACGCCGACGCCATCTTTAATGCCGCCCTCGATTCCATCGATGCCACAGTTGACTTCAACGACTATGACACCGATGGGGACGGAGAAGTAGATATGGTCTTCTTTCTCGTGGCAGGCTTCTCGGCCAACTACAGCGGCAACAACCAGAACTACCTGTGGCCGCACATGTTCTACCTTTACGAAACGCCACCCCACGATGGTGTCAACTTCGGCCTGTATGCTTGCTCGACCGAGATAGCCGGATGGGAAGGCTACTGGAGCGATGTGAACGGCATCGGCACCTTCTGCCATGAGTTTGGTCATGTGTTGGGATTGCCCGATTTGTATGACACCGACTACAGCGGCAGTGGCGGCGAGAGCCGCAACCCCGGTGAATGGTCCGTCATGGCGGGCGGCAGCGGCAGCAACTTCGGGCGTAATCCTGTGGGATACAGCCTGTATGAGCGCTATGCCCTGGGATTTGTCACCCCCACGGTCATCGACTCGGACGCTGAAATCACCCTGCCACCGCTCGACGAGAGCAACCAGGGCTACCGCCTCAATACCCCTAACACCCACGAGTTCTTCCTGATCGAAAACCGCCAGCAGGGTAAATGGGACCAGTATCTGCCGGGGCACGGTATGATGATCGCCCGTGTGGACTCTACCGAAGAACGCGTGTGGTGGATGAACGAGGTCAACTGCGATCCCAACCACATGTACTACGAATTGTTACGTGCCAACTACATCGGGGAAGACAGCAACAACGATCCTTTCCCCGGTGCTGCAGGGGTGACAAGCATCAATAACTTCACCAAGCCCAGCCTGCTCACTTGGAACAAGATGTTCAATGATTATGCCATTGATCATATCACCGAGGAGGGCAACATGATTACCTTCACCGTTGAGCGCGACACTTCCATTGTCACCGAGGTCGAAGACTTTGAGAACATGCCCCTCACGACCGATCCAAGGGCAAAAGAGGTGCAAGGTGTATTCACCAAGTGGGACTTCGTCAAGAGTTTTGTTGAAAGTCCCGAGGAAGGCCAATGCGACGGTCGTCAGGCTGTAGCCATGAAGACTCCCAGCCAGATAACAACCTCGGCTACGCTTTCCATGATTCCTTACTTGGTGGAATATACCATTTACAATCCCACTTCAGTGGCAGCCACTTTCAGGCTGTCCTATTCCTCTGACGGTGGAGAGAATTGGTTCCACCCAATTGAAGGTACCATCACTGTCAAAGCCGCGTCATCGATGAAGGCATCGGCTAGCCTGCCTATCGATCAGCCGCTCTTAATACGCATCAATCAGACGGCCGGCAGTTCCAAGGCCAGTTGCTACCTTGATAACATCGTGTTGCACTACAAGGACTTCTGGGAGCCCACTTATGCCATAGGTGATGTCAATATGGACGGCGAGGTTTCGATCAGTGACATCAATGCCGTGATGGCCATCATCCTGGCAGACGGTACCGAAACGCCAAGCACCAAATCAGCCGATGTGAATGGCGACGGAGAAATCAACCTCGGCGATGTGAACATGATCATCGACCTCATTTTACAATAATTATCTGAAAAAATAAACCTGGACTTCTATAAATCAGCTTTTGATAGGCTAAACGTGGTATAGCCAAAATCAGCTGCTGGTTTATAGAAGTCCTCTTTTTATCTAAGATTGAATTTCAATTCAACATCATCATAATTCAATACATACACTAATCTCTAATCTGCGAGCGCAGCAAGCTTTTTGCGAACCTCTTGCGAGCAATCAACTTAGCGACTTCGCAGCTTTGCGTGAAGTTTAGGCCGCGGGAGGGGCGGCCACGCCAAGGCGAGGCCCTACGTCCTGCCACTGTTACAGATTTGCAACATTTTTACCGGACATGACTAGTTTTTTTTCAATGAGTTTGCGGTGTGGAATGAGGAAATGCAGATGCCAACTGAGAACTGAAACCTAAAAAACTGAAGAATGAGAGCTGAAAAGCCAAAAAAGTCACTATATTTGTGGCCAAATAACTGTAATATTCATAAATCTTATTACTCACTAATAAAAACTATTGACTCATGAGAAAATGTTTATTCCTCTTAGTAATGGGACTGATGTGTTTAACTGCACGTGCAGTTCCCGCTGATCCGACACCCGCCCAGGTAACACAACCTGACGGCACCAAGCTCACCTTGGTACTGCATGGTGACGAGTTCCTCAACTACCTGACGACCAGCGACGGATACACTGTGGTCAAGAACAAGGCAGGTTATTACACCTACGCCCGTCTTGACGGGGACCAATTGGCGCCCAGCAACGTTATTGCCCGCGACAGCCGCACCGCTGCCGACAATGTCTATCTCGCTAACGTGCCCAAGTGCCTGACCAGCCCAACCCAGGTTGAACGTGGCAAACGCATGCTCAACCAACGCAACGACCTGCTACGCGGCATCGGTCACGGTGGCCACATGGACTACGACAAGTTCCGCGGCTTGATCATTCTGATCAACTACACTGACAGGAAGTTTGACAATTACGTACCCAGTAACTACACGCCGATTGACTTTTACGAAGCCATGATTAATAGCCATGACTATCAGGGCTATACGCTGCCCTATGGTACTAAGGTTGAAGCAATGGGCAGTGTGCGCGATTACTACTATGACAACTCGTTCCACCAGTTCGATCCCCACTTCGACATCTTGGGTCCCGTGGATGTACCCTATGCCTGCACCGACGCCCATCAGTTCAAGTGCGACTCCATCTTCTTTGCTGCCCTCGAGGCGCTTGACCCGGATGTGGACTTCAGCCAGTATGATACCGATGAGGATGGCACTGCCGATATGGTGTTCTTCATGGTTGCCGGTCACGGCTCGGATGTCACTGCCAATAACAGAGACTACCTGTGGCCCCACATGAAGAATTTCACTGAGTCTCCTGTTCTTGATGGTGTGAACTTCAGGCTCTATGCCTGCTCGACCAATATGACGGGTGAAGAGAATGAGTATTATACCAATTTCAACAATGTTGCCGGTATTGGCACCATCTGCCATGAGTTCAGCCATTGCCTGGGTCTGCCCGACTTCTACGATAGTGATGGCGACGGCAGCGGAGGTACCAACAGCAAGCACCCCATGACATGGTCAGTCATGGCCAGCGGTTTCAGGAGCAACAACGGTCGCAATCCTGCGGGTTATAGCCTGTTTGAGCGCTACGCTTTGGGCTTTGCACAGCCCACGCTCATCGAGGGTGAGGGAACGATTTCGATACCCGCTCTTGAAAAGAGCAATTCCGGCTACCGCCTGAACACGGCCAACGAGGGTGAGTACTTCATCATCGAGAACCGCCAGCGCATCAAGTGGGATAAGAACCTGGCTGGCCCTGGCATGCTCATCTGGCGCGTCGATTCCTCCAATGTCGATGTTTGGGAGAATAATCTGGTCAATGCCAATCCTAACCGCATGTACTATGAGCTGCTTCGTGCCAACTTCAGTGGAATCAGCGATAGTTACAATGATCCCTTCCCCGGTGTTTCCAATGTCACTTCCATCAACAACATCACCGAACCCAACATGCGCACATGGGATGGCAAGATGAACAAGTATGCCTTTGTCAACATCGCCCAGGCCGACAGCATCATCACCTTTGATGTGATTAAAGACCAGTCCAAGGTATCCATCGAAGACTTTGAGATGATGCCCGTGGGCGAAACCCTCAACGAGCGTGGTGTAGCTGGTGTCTATGCCCACTGGGACTTCTATAACTGCGCTGTGGTGGACACTGCCCAGGTGGGCAATGGTCACGTTGCTGCCTTGAGAAACGGCAGCTACTTCAACACCGCCGAGAACCTGAATAAGATTCCCGCTGTCGTGCGCTTCACCCTCTACAACCCCACATCAACGGGTGTCATGATCACGCCGCAATACTCCACCAACAACGGCCAGAGCTGGAAGGGTCTGGATTATCCTTACCAATTCTACGCTGCGGCAGGTGCAACAGTTCAGGTCAACATCGCTAACTTGCCCACCAACGTGCCTATCATGCTGCGCCTCAAGCAGACCTCGGGCAGCTCATCGGAGTACTGCTTTATTGACGATATCGAGATCAGCTACGAGGCTACTTGGGAGCCTGAAGAGCCCGAGTACATTTTGGGTGACGTGAACATGAGCGGCGACGTCAGCATTGCCGACGTTACAGCACTCATCAACTACCTGTTGAGTGGTGATGATACAAATACCGACTTGCTGGCTGCCGATGTCAACAAGGACGAGAAAGTTTCCATCGCCGACGTTACAGCACTCATCAACTTACTGTTAGGTGATGACAACAACCAGTAACCGATTAAACTGATTATTCTTTATTGGGGACACTTCATGGTGTCCCCAATTTTTTTAACACTACTAGAAACAGTTAACTTTAAATAACAATTTTTTTCCTGAAATAATTTGTTCAGGACAATTAATGGCAGTACTTTTGCACTAAAGTTGGAAATATTAATACTATTCATCCTAAATGAACATCGCGTTGGGAAACGGGGTGTTCATTTTTTTATAGCTATTCAGGACAAGAAAAAAGCGGCAATTCATGGCATTTTCCTGTTTTTTTTCATTAATTTTGCACGTTCAACTAATCATCATTCACTATTTGACCCAAATTATCTCACTATGTTAAGGAAAATCCGCATTACGCTCGCGGCCATCATGATGGTCATGGTGACGCTATTGTTTCTTGACGTGAGCGGCACACTGCACCACTACCTGGCATGGACAGCACGCATCCAGTTCCTGCCCGCACTGCTGGCGCTAAACGTGGTGGTTATTGTGGCACTGGTATTGCTCACGCTCATCTTTGGCCGCATCTACTGCTCGGTCATCTGCCCGCTGGGCATCTTCCAGGATATCGTGTCGTGGATTCATGGCAAGCGCAAGAAGAACCGCTTCACGGCGAGCCCCGAGAAGCGCTGGCTGCGCTATGGCGTGCTGGCTGTGTTCATCGTTGCCTTCGTCGCTGGCGTCCACTCGCTGGTGGCCCTGCTGGCTCCCTACAGCAGCTATGGCCGCATGGTGACCAACCTGCTCCTGCCCATCTATCAGTGGGGTAACAACGTGCTCGCCTACATCGCCGGGCGAATGGACAGCTACACGTTCTACAGCGTTGACGTGTGGATCAAGAGCCTGCCCACCTTCCTGATTGCACTGGCGACGTTTATCGTCATCGTCGTGCTCGCATGGCGTGGCGGTCGCACCTATTGCAACACTATCTGCCCCGTGGGAACCATCCTGGCTCAACTGGCTCGCTTCTCTTGGTTCAAGGTTTATTTTGATGCCGACAAGTGCAAGTCTTGCAGCCTGTGCACCAAGAACTGCAAAGCCTCTTGCATTGACTTCAAGACCCATAAGGTGGACTACACGCGCTGCGTGACCTGCGGCAACTGTATAGAGAAATGTAACTTCGGGGCGCTTCACTATGGCCACCCCAAGCCTGCTCCACAGCCCGTGAAACCCGTTGAAGAGGAAAAACCGGCAGCCGATGGCACGCGCCGTGCCTTCCTCGTGGGAACGGCCATCGTGGGTGCCGATATCGCCCTGGCCCAAGCCGGCAAGAAGGTGGACGGCGGACTCGCCGTCATCGAGGACAAGGTACCTGCCAAGCGCAGCACGCGCCTGACGCCTCCCGGATCGGTGAGCGCCAAGAATTTTGCCCAGCACTGCACGGCCTGCCAGCTGTGTGTTGCCAAGTGTCCCAACGGCGTGCTGCGACCCTCTACCGACCCGATGCACCTGATGCAGCCCGAACTGAGCTTCGAACGCGGTGCCTGCCGCCCCGAGTGTGTCGAGTGCTCGACCGTCTGCCCGACAGGAGCCATCAAACCCATCACCGTGGCCGAGAAGTCTTCCACGATAATAGGCCATGCCGTGTGGATCAAGGCCAACTGCGTCGTGCTCACCGATGGCGTGAATTGCGGCAACTGTGCCCGTCACTGCCCTGCCGGTGCCATCATGATGGTGCCCAGCAATCCCGATGATGAGACTTCGCCCATGGTGCCCGCAGTCAACAGTGCGATGTGCATCGGTTGCGGTACCTGCGGGTATGTATGTCCTGCACGACCCTTCAGTGCTATTTATGTTGAGGGCCATGAGGTACACAGTCAGATTTAATCACCTCACATTGCTATCAAAAATATCATTATGAACGACAATAAGCATAACGAGAATAACGGCGGCAAGAAACTGTCACGCCGCACCTTCCTCAAGGCCCTGGGACTGGGTACCGCCACGGCTGCCGCTCCCGTCATCGTGAGCTGTGCCACGGGCGATGACAAGAAAGGTCCCGTCCAAGAGCCGCCCATCGGCAAGATGACCTACCGCGAGAATCCCAAGACCCACGAGAAGGTCTCTATCCTGGGCTATGGCATGATGCGACTGCCTGCCACCAACGGCAAGCCTTTTGGCCGAGATAACGATGCCGAGATTGACCAGGAGATGGTCAACAAGCAAGTGGACTATGCCATCGAGCACGGCGTGAACTACTTCGACACGTCGCCCGCCTACAGCCGCGGACTGAGTGAACGTGCAACAGGCATCGCCCTGAGCCGACACAAACGTGACGAGTACTTCATCGCCACCAAGCTCTCTAACTTCGCCCCTGAGACCCAGACGCGTGCCGCCAGCATTGAGATGTTCCAGAACTCCCTCAAGGAGTTGCAGGTGGACTACATCGACTACCTGTTGCTGCACTCCATCGGCGGCGGCACTGGTGAAGAGGCGATGGAACTATTCAGACAACGCTACATCTACAACGGCATCCTCGACTACCTGCTGGAACAGCGCGAGAAGGGCGTCATCCGCAATCTGGGCTTCTCCTATCATGGCGAGATTGCAGTATTTGACTATCTGCTTGAGAACCATGACAAGTACAAATGGGACTTTGTGCAGATTGAGTTGAACTACCTCGACTGGAGACACGCCAAAGACTTCAGCGAGGAGAACACCAATGCAGAGTACCTCTATGCCGAGCTTAGCAAACGCAACATTCCCGCCGTCATCATGGAGCCGTTGCTGGGAGGACGTCTAGCCTCACTACCGCAACCCGTGGCACGCAAGATCCTAGCCCGCGATCCCGAGCGCACGCTGGCCTCATGGGCATTCCGCTACGCCGGCTCGTTCCCTGGTGTACTCACGGTACTGAGCGGCATGACCTATATGGAGCACTTGAAGGAGAACCTGTGCACCTATTGCCCGCTGGAAGAGTTAAATGACGAGGAGAAAGATTTCCTCTATGGCATCGCCGACGAAATCGTAGAATACAACACCATCCCCTGCAACGACTGCAAGTACTGTATGCCCTGCCCCTACGGCATCGACATCCCCGGCGTGCTCACCCACTACAACAAGTGCATTGCCGAAGGCAATCTCACCCGTGACCGCAACGATCCCGATTATGCCCGTGCCCGCAAGGCCTTCCTCATCGGCTATGACCGCAGCGTGCCCAAGCTTCGCCAGGCCGACCATTGCATCGGTTGCGGCAAGTGTGTAGAACATTGCCCGCAGCGCATCCAGATTCCTCGTGAGATGGAGCGTATCAACAACTACGTCGAGGCCCTGAAACGCAACATCGACCGCGGCCTCGAAGCCTAACTGACTTTGCTGTTAAATAACTTTAGAAAGACATCCGCACTCGCAATGAAACAACGAGTGCGGATGCCCTATAATCTAAAGCCTAATACCTAAAGCTTAAAGCCTCTCACTTGAAGAGGTGCGGTCCTTACGCAGCCAGAGGGCGAACCACACGACAGCCACCACGATGACCGCCAGAACTGCCCACGGCGTCCATTCCCCGTGGTCCAATGCCTGAGGTGAAGCAACCAAGAAGGAGATGCACACCACGGTCATGAATATGGCGGGAATCAAAGTAATGATATAGGCCTTGTGGTTGCGGGCCAGATAGACGGTAATCATCCACAGGGTGAAGACCGAGAGCGTCTGGTTGGACCAGCCGAAGTATTGCCACAGCACGTTGAAGCCGTTAGGATTCTCCATTTGCCAGATGAGCAACAGCAGTGAAGCCACGAACAAGGGGACGCTGATCATCAAGCGACGCACCATGCTCTTCTGCTCAAAGTGCAAGGCCTCGGCAATGATGAGGCGTGCGCTGCGGAAGGCCGTGTCACCACTCGTGATGGGGGCCGCTACAACGCCCAGCACGGCCAGCGTACCACCCACAATGCCCAGCCAGCTGCTGCACACCAGGTTCACCAACTGCGGAGCGTTGAAATACTGGATGAGGGTCTTGCCGTCGGCAAGCTGCACCTGGGCCATAAACTCGGTGACCTTTTCAGGGTCAACAACCTCTTTCCAACCGCCATAGTAGAAGAAATAGGACGAAACGGTCGCCCAAATGAGGGCCACAATGCCCTCGGTGATCATCGCACCGTAGAAGACGGGGCGCGCCAGGCGTTCGCTCTTCAGGCATCGCGCCATCAGGGGGCTCTGCGTGGCATGGAAGCCGCTGATAGCACCACATGCAATGGTGATAAACAGGCAGGGGAACCAAGGATTCTTCTGCAGATAGCCACTCACGCCCAGAATGTCCTTTCCATCTACGGTCTGCCCACCAGTCCACTGTCCCATGTCACCTATGTTCCATAACTCGGGCAGGTGAGGCATCTTCACGAACAGCCCCACGAGCAATCCCGCAGCCATCACCAGCAAAGCAATGGCAAACAAGGGATAGACACGGCCGATGATTTTATCGATGGGCAGCAGCGTGGCCACCACATAATAGGCAAAAATGGCTACAATCCACCAGATGGTAGCATCATTACCGCCCCACATGTCCTTGAGGATGAGGGCAGGGCTATAGACAAACACAGCGCCCACCATCATCAGCAACAGCACGGTGAACACCAGCATCACAGCGCGTGTGCCATTGCCCAAGTACTTGCCGATGAGCGTCGGCAGGTTGGCTCCGTCATGGCGCAGCGACAGCATGCCGCTCATGAAGTCGTGCACCGCACCAGCAAAGATACAGCCCAGCACAATCCACAAGTAGGACGCAGGACCGAACCACATGCCCATGATGGCACCGAAGATGGGACCCGTGCCCGCAATGTTCAGGAACTGGATCATAAACACTTTCCATGTGGGCAATGCCACATAGTCCACACCATCAGCAAGTCTGATTGCAGGCGTCTCACGGTCATCAGGACGCATCACGCGCTCCATGATGGCTCCATATACCAGGTAGCCCAGCACCAGGGCTACAAGGCTAACAATAAAGCTAATCATCTATTTTTTGGTAGTTTTGATTTTGTGGCCGCAAAATTAGTGCAAGTCAAACTCAAAAACAAATCAAAAACTGTTTTTATTGATGCTTCGACCATTTTATGGATAGATGCTAGGGCTCAATGGCATTGACATGAATGAGGGGAGATGCAGTTTTTGTCTGGTGATACTGCAGTAGAGCCGTTGAATTCATTATCTTTGCAGTGAGATATTAATAATGAATATAATATGAACAAGTTTTTGATCAGTTTGGTGATGATGCTGGCGACCTTCGGCACGGCATTGGGCCAGAAGAGTTATGTCAATGTGGTGGCCGACCACATTTACTCGTCAGTCTATCAGGAAATCTACTTGACAGGCGATGTCCCGGCAGGCATCAAGACCCACTATGACGGCTATGGCAGCAATGCGATGACGGTGGGCGGAATACTCAACCTGCTCGCCAAAGAGGGCTTTGCCATCGAACAGATGAGCTGCAGCGCCGAGGGAGAAGTGATTATCCTGTCCAAGCCGTCGGCACCTGAGTCCGACAGTATAGAGCACATTGCCATCGACGACCAGGACGTCCGGGAAGTAGCGCGGTTCAATCTCCAAGGTCAGCCCATCGACAAGAACGAGAAGGGCATCCAGATTATCGTCTTTTCCAATTTCACAACCAGAACCATTATCGTAGAGTAAGCCATGAGATACTTTATTGTTGATGCCTTCACCAATGAACCCTTCGGAGGCAATCCTGCTGGCGTCGTGCTGCTGGACGGGGACTTCCCCAGCGAAAAACTGATGCAACAAGTGGCAGCCGAGTTGCGCTACAGCGAGACAGCATTCGTGCAACAGAACGGCCCTAAAGAGTTCACCGTGCGTTATTTCACACCTGCAGGCGAGGTGGACCTGTGCGGTCACGCGACAATCGCTACCTTCGGCCTATTGCGACAAGAGGGTATCATCCCCGATCACTCGCTGTGCATTAATCACACCCTTGCCGGCGACCTTGAAATCAACGTCGGTGAACAAATCATGATGCAGATGGCGACGCCACGCGCCATCGACAAGCCCATCGACATCGACCGACTGCATCACATCATGGCAGGTACCGATTGTGACGAATGGCCACAGCTGCCTGTAGAAATTATTTCCACAGGTCTGCCCGACATCATGATGCCCGTCATGAACCCGAAAGCGCTCAACGCCCTCCAGCCCGACATGGACGCACTGGCTGACCTGAGCCGACAGCTCGGCGTGACGGGCGTACACGCATTTGCCATCACCGAGGACGGCTATACGGCCCACGTGCGTAACTTCGGACCGTTATATGGTATCCCTGAGGAGTCAGCCACAGGTACCGCCAACGGGGCACTGACCCACTACCTCCACCGCCAGGGCATCCTTAACGCTCCCGCCGAGTGCCGTTTCCTGCAAGGCGAAGCCATGCAACGCCCCTCGGTCATCGCCACCTCGCTGCAGGCCGATGGCAACATCAACGTGGGCGGACAATATTGCATCATCGCTCGTGGGGAACTGCTGCCGTAAAAAACGAGTATGACCCGACATCACATTTCGCAACCCCCAAAATGGGTGCAATAGCTATTATTGCAGACACGGCACCCACCATTTTCGGTGAATAATGCCTGCAAAATACCCCCTTACACATTAAAATAAATAAGGTGAAACACAAAAACTTGAATTTTTTATGCCCCACTTCAGGAAAAAGCAGTATATTTGCAGGCTGAAAATGAAGAAGGAAGCGAAATTTAACAAAAATTAATTAAATAATTCACAATTCAAACAACAAATGCAAACTAAAGGTTTTATTAGAGTCCTTACTTATGCATTGATTTTGATTTGCTTGTTCTATCTGTCGTTCACTTTTGTGAGCAACCACTATCAGAACAAGGCAGAGCAAAAGGCTCTCACCGCTGCCGGCATCAAGACGCCCGACACCAGCAACGAGAAGTATAAGACTGCATTGAATGAGTATCTGGACTCACTCGCAAATCAGAAAGTGTACCTTGGTTATTACACTTTCCAGCAAGTTCGTGAGAAAGAGTTGGGCCTCGGCCTTGACTTGAAGGGTGGTATGAACGTGACACTGCAAATCTCGGTGCCTGACATCTTGCGCGCTCTCGCGAACAACAATCCTGACAAGAAGTTTAACCAGGCCATCGACAACGTGTCCAAGAACCAGACCGCTCAAGAGGACTTCGTGGGCTCCTTCTGCAAGGAGTACAAGAAGTTGGCTCCTGAGGGCAGTTTGGCACAGATCTTCCGCAACGTCGAGCGCATCAAGGAGAAACCCAATGCCAACGACAATGAGGTTGAGAACATCCTGAAGGATGAGGTCAACAGCATGGTGGACAACTCCTACAAGGTGCTCCGTAACCGTATTGACCGTTTCGGTGTGGTACAACCTAATATCCAGAAGCTGCAGAGCACCGGCCGCATCCTGCTCGAGCTCCCGGGCGTGAAAGAGCCTGAGCGTGTTCGCAAACTGTTGCAGGGTGCCGCTAACCTGGAGTTCTACTTGACTTATACCCTCAACGACATCGCTGCCCCCTTGCGTCAGCTCAGTGACCAGGCTAAGGCCAACACCACTGTTGCTGCTGCAGACAGCACGAAGACTGAGGATATGGCTGCCGCCAACGACAGCACCAAGGCTGCTGAAGCCAAGGCCGCTCCCGCCGTTAAGGAAGGCGAGATGACCCTTGCTCAGCTCACCAGCTTTGAAGCACTTGTCGGCGGTGGACAGGGCGGTTCTCCCGTTGTGGGCTATGTTCCCACTGCTGACACCGCTGCAGTCAACGCCATCATCAACTCGCCCATCGCCAAGACCATCCTGCCCGCTGACCTGAAGCTGGCATGGACCGTGAAGCCCGAGAAGATGCAAGGTGGACACGAGACCTTCCAGCTCGTGGCACTGAAGACCCTCAACGGCCAGCCCGTTCTGAACGGTGACGTGGTAACCCGCGCTACCAGCGAGTATGACAACCTGCAGGGTCAGGTCGTTTCCATGACCATGAACGATGAGGGCGCCCGTCAGTGGAGCCGCATCACTGGTGACAACATCGGCAAGGCTATCGCCATCGTCCTCGATGACCAGGTTTACTCATTCCCCAACGTCAACAGCCAGATCGATGGTGGTCGCTCACAGATCAGCGGTAAATTCTCCGTCGAGGAGGCTGGTGACCTTGCTAACGTGCTCGAGTCCGGTAAGATGGTAGCACGTGTCAATGTTGCTAGTGAGAGTGTGATCGGTCCGTCACTCGGTAAGGAATCTATCGAGAAGGGCTTCTGGTCATTCATCATCGCCCTGATCGCCCTGATGTTCTTCATGTGGCTGGCATACGGCTGGCAGGCTGGTTCAATTGCCAACCTCGGTCTGTTGCTCAACCTGTTCTTCACCATGGGTATCCTCGCATCGTTCCAGAGCGTGCTCACCCTGCCTGGTATCGCAGGTATCGTACTGACCCTCGGTATGGCAGTGGACGCCAACGTGCTTATCTTTGAGCGTTGTAAGGAAGAGTTGCGCGCCGGTAAGGGCCTCAAGGCAGCCGTCAGCGATGGTTACAAGAATGCGTTCTCGGCCATCTTTGACTCTAACTTGACCACCATCATCACCGGTATCATCCTGATTCTCTTGGGTTCTGGCCCCATCCGCGGTTTTGCCGTTACCCTCGTGATCGGTATCTGCTGCTCGTTCTTCACTGCCGTGTTTGCAACACGCCTCGTGATGGAGCACTTCGTGAACAAGGGCACCTTCGACAAGATGACCTTCAACACCAGCCTCACCCGCAACCTGATGGAGAACGTACAGTTCAACTTCATGGGTGCTGCCAAGAAGACTTCGGTTATCGTGCTCGCACTGATCGCCATCTTTGCAATCCTGTTCTTCGCTCGCGGTCTGAACCGTGGCATCGACTTCTCGGGTGGCCGCAACTTTGTGGTACAATTTGACCATCCCGTCAAGACCCAGGCTCTGGAGGACCAGTTGGAGGCCCAGTTCCCTGGTGCCAACACCTCGGTCATCACCATCGACAACGACACCAAGGTGCGCATCTCGACCAACTATAAGATCGATGACGCCAGCGAGGGCGTTGACGACGAGATCATGGGCAAGCTCTATGAGGGTCTCAAGAGCGAGCTTGGCTCGATGAGCAAGGCCGACTTCAGTATGTCCAATGAGGACATCGGCGTGGTGTCCAGCGAGACCGTCGGCCCGAGCATCGCGAGCGACATGACCCGCGAGGCCGTTTGGGCTGTACTCTTCTCACTGCTTGCCATGGCACTGTACATCCTGTTCCGCTTCCGCAACATCGCGTTCTCGATTGGTGCACTGGCTGCCGTAGCATTCACCTCGTTTGTCGTGATCGGCTTCTACAACCTGCACGGCCTGCTGCCCTTCTCGATGGAGATCGACCAGACCTTTATCGCCGCTATCTTGACCGTCATCGGTTATCAGGTGAACGATACTGTGGTTGTATTTGACCGCGTGCGTGAGTACCGCAGGCTCTATCCCAAGCAGGATCTCTACACCACCTTCAACAAGGCGTTGTGCAGCACCCTGTCACGAACCATGATGACCTCAATCACGACGCTGCTCGTGCTGTTCATCATGCTGTTCCTCGGCGGTGCATCCATCCGCAGCTTCATCTTCGCGATGATCCTTGGTGTTATCATCGGTACTGCCTCCTCACTGTTCATCGCTTCGCCCGTGGCCTACTGGATCGCCCGCCGCAGCGACAAGAAGGAAGCTGCCCTTGCTACCGCCAGGAAGTAATGACTAATGAACCATCGGCCGGCTTGGCTATGACACCGGCCGATGTCATGATGCTCCTGTAGTTCAATGGATAGAATGGAGGTTTCCTAAACCTTAGATTTGGGTTCGATTCCCAGCGGGAGTACAAGAAATCGCTAATCAGTCAATGGTTGGCGATTTCTTGTTTTTATAGCAACTTAGAATGGGAAAAACAGGCGCAATTTGGGGTCTGTTTTTCTTGTTTTGAACATTTCATACATTAATCCCAGCCTTTCGTTCAGTAAGCCTGAGATTGTTTGGAAAGGGGCTGCACACACCCCTAATTTTGCATCGTTCAAACAATTATTCACTCATTAAAACCAAACGATTATGGCAAACTTACTACATTTATTCAAGAACGTGAAATCAACCGTGTGTGCAATTCTGCTGGTAATGATTGTGCCGGGCCTACAGTCCTGCTTGGACGAGTTTGTGAACTCCAATCAGGAATATGATACCGAGGCGCCGAGCATCCACATTCTCAACCCCACCAGCGAGGATGTATTTGTTACCACCGAGGGTAATGTAGTCATCTCGGGTACCGCGAGTGATAACCAATCGCTCAAGTCGGTCAACTATAATTCCAACATGGGATCATCGGGCACGGCAACGGGGCTTGAGAACTGGTCTATCACCGACCTGGTACTGGCCCAGGGCGACAACACCATCCTGGTGAATGCCGTTGACGAGAGCGGCAACAAGTCGACAGCCAGCATCACCATCACAAGGAACAAATATCTCACTTTTCTGGGCACGCCTACGGTAGATAATGACGTGCTGTACACCAACACTCCCTCTGAACTGTGGATCACCGTCAGCATTGCTCCCAACGATAGGCTCATCCCCTCAAGCGTCAAGATTATCGAGATTGACGGCAACAATCAGGTGTTGGGCGATGTGTGCAGCATGTATGACGATGGCAACTTGGAGCATGGCGATGAGATCAAGGGCGACAATGTGTACTCGGTGAAGCACACTTTCAACTATGCCAGCGAGGGCACAAAGCGCTTCCGCGTATCGGCCATGACTAGCGAGGACGAGGGCGAGGTAGAAGGTCTCTCGGCGGTATTTACCCTCACTGTGGTTGATCAGCAGAACGCTACACAGCATGTGAAAAACCTGCTGGATATCCACCGTCAAATTGAGCAGAAACTCGCCGAGATGAGCAGCATGAGCGTTGATGAGAAGGCTTCAGAACTCATGAAGTGGCTCGCTACCGTTCCCACAGTAAAGAATGCCGTCAACGAGGACGGATGCATCACCATCACCCATATTTCAGGCATGGAATCTGAAGTACTGTTGACCCCCATCAACAGCAATATCAAGGGAGGCGCCAACGTGACCGACCGCCGCAACACCCCAGGTATACCCCTTTCACGTCAGACTCGCGGTATCAATGACAAACCCGCACCTCGCCGGGCACCTTCTCAAGCCAGTGCGAACACCGTTTCCAACGACATCATCCAAAACAAGAATGTGCTCATCTGGGCCCCCTATGAGAACCAATTCGATATTGACATGCAGCCCTCGCTGGACAAGATCTTTAAGAACAGCATCATCAACCTGCATGTGGACTACCTGGTTAACAGTGAATGCACCAGAGCCTCGTTACTTGACTTGAACAAGTATGGTATCATCATCATCGACTCTCATGGTAAGGGCGGTAACCTGATTTACACGCGAGAGTTGGTAAGCGACTTTACAGAATTTCTGTTTCAAGACATCAACAACCTGTTCAACAGCAATTACCGCATAGTCACCATGGACGACTGGAAGACCTACTATGCCGTGACCGCCAAGTTCATCAGGAACCAGATCAATGGCACCCTGCCCAACAGCATCGTGTTCAACGGTTCCTGCGAGAGCATGAAGACCGATCGACTGTCCAATGCCTTCATCAGCAAGGGCGCCAAGACTTACCTCGGCTTTAAGGCCAGAGTACTGACCAGCACGTGCAAGGACAAAGCCGACGAGTTCTTCTCGGCCATGGTGGGCAATGACCTCAAGACCACCGGCCAAGCCTACATCGCCGACCTCAACTTCACGGAGACCGAAGATGATGAATCCTGGTACAATTCCTATCTGATGGACGGCAGCAAGGACATGAAGTTCTACATGGGTCTGATTAACGGTGACTTTGAATACGGCAACCTCAACGGATGGGACACCAACGGTGACGGCCGAGTCATCACCAAACTGGGCACACTGAAACCCACTCAGGGCTACTACATGGGCATCGTGTCAACGGGATTGGGATATACCGAGGCCTATGGCCGCATCTCACAGTCGTTCAAGGTCACCAGTGAGAACACCCTGTCCATCAAGTGGAACTTCCTGTCCGAGGAATTTCTGGAATATGTAGGCAGCATCTATCAGGACTACTTGAAGATCTCTATCACCGACGGCCACCAGACCAAGGTGCTCTTCTCCAAGGCTATCGATGAATTGGCTGACCAATACCCACCCACGCTGGTATCGCCTACTATCGTCTTTGACCGCGGTGACGTCTACATGACCGGATGGCAGACTTCCACCTTCGATATCAGCCAGTTCCACGGCAAGACAGCCACTATCATCATTGAGACCGGTGACATCGGCGACAGCTACTACGACAGCGCAACCCTGCTTGACGAGATCACCATTTACTAATACCCACTATCATAAAAAGGTGCTAATGTAACAACAATGGTATGAATGAATCTTGATTAGGCAATCCCACAAGATAACTGGTGGGAAATACCGTGAAACACACAACAAAACAGGTGCCTGAGGAGAGTCCCCAGGCACCCGTTCTATTGTTGATGTGGCTATCGCTTACTTCTTGAAGAAGCGGTTGTACAGGCCTGTGAAGCCCTGACCGTGACGAGCCTCGTCGCGGGCCATCTCATGAACGGTGTCGTGGATGGCATCCAGGTTCTGAGCCTTGGCGAGCTTGGCGATGCGGAACTTGTCCTCACATGCGCCTGCCTCGGCAGCCATACGCTTCTCGAGGTTGGTCTTGGTGTCCCAAACGACCTCACCCAGCAGCTCGGCAAACTTGGCAGCGTGCTCGGCCTCCTCAAATGCGTAGCGCTTGAAGGCCTCGGCCACCTCGGGATAACCCTCGCGGTCGGCCTGACGTGACATTGCCAAATACATACCTACCTCGGAGCATTCGCCCTCGAAGTGTGCCTTCAAGCCAGCAAGGATTTCGGGGTCAACGCCCTTGGCAACGCCGATGACATGCTCGGCGGCATAGGTTACTTCCTCGTCCTCCTTGAGTTCCTTGAACTTCTCGGCGGGTTGTTTACACTGCGGACATTTCTCGGGAGGGGTGTCACCCTCATGTACATAACCACACACGGTGCAAATCCATTTCTTAGCCATAATTCTTCAGTTTGTCTGTTTTGTAATTAGTTATTAGTTAGTTGAACAATTTGTAATCTTGATCCTGGCGATGTCGCGGTACCACCAGCGGGACAGTGACGTTTACTCAGTCACTTCCTCAAAGTCCTCGGGGCCTACGCCGCACAAGGGGCACTCTTCGGGAGGTGTGTCACCCTCATGGATGTAACCACACACAACACATTTCCATTTCTTCATTGTCGTGAATTGTTTTAGATGGTTAATAAAAATCGGTTTATTGGTTACAAAGTTACATCACAGAATGTCTATATTCCAAATATTTTATTGTTTTTTATTAAAAAAAATCCCCGCAATGTCACCACGAGGGCACATTGCAGGGAAAATGCGGTTAGAGATTTCGGAGATTAACCGTTGTGCTTCTTCATCACCTTGATGAGGTCGAGCATCTTGTGGCTGTAGCCAATCTCGTTGTCGTACCAGGAAACCACCTTGACAAACTTGTCGGTCAGGTAAACACCTGCGTCGGCGTCAAAGATAGAGGTCAGCGGGCAACCCAGGAAGTCGCTGCTGACAACCTTGTCCTCGGTGTAACCCAGGATACCCTTGAGCTCACCCTCGCTGGCCTTCTTCATGGCAGCGCAGATGTCCTCCTTGGTAGCGGGGTTCTTCAGGTTAACGGTGAGGTCAACAACCGATACGTCGAGGGTAGGAACGCGCATCGAGATACCGGTCAGTTTGCCGTCGAGCTCGGGGATTACCTTGCCCACAGCCTTGGCAGCGCCAGTCGAGCTGGGGATGATGTTGCCACAGGCAGCACGGCCACCGCGCCAGTCCTTAGCGCTGGGACCGTCAACGGTGCGCTGGGTAGCGGTTACCGAGTGAACGGTGGTCATCAGACCGCTCTCAATACCGAAGCTGTCGTTCAGGACCTTGGCGATGGGAGCCAAGCAGTTGGTGGTGCAGCTGGCGTTGCTGACGATGGTCTGGCCAGCATACTTGTCGGTGTTCACACCGCAAACGAACATGTCGGCCTGGCGACCGTCGTCACCCTTCTTGCTGGGAGCAGACAGAACCACGTACTTGGCACCAGCCTTGAGGTGCTGCTCAGCACGATCCATGGTCAGGTAGAAACCGGTCGATTCAACGATATACTCGGCACCAATCTCACCCCAGGGGATGTTCTGGGCTTCCTTCTCGGCGTAGATGTGGATGTGCTGACCATTGACGATGAGTTCCTTCTTCTCCAGGTCATAGTCCACAGTACCGTCGAAGCGGCCGTGCATGGTGTCATACTTGAGCATATAGGCCATGTAGTCAACATCCAGCAGGTCATTGATACCTACTACCTCGATGTCGTTAACGTTCTCAGGCTCAAAAGCTGAACGGAAAACAAAACGACCAATACGTCCGAAACCATTAATACCGATTTTAATTTTCTCCATTTTTTAATAATTTTTTAATAAAATATAACTTCACTTTTTGAATTATCATTATCTTTGCATTGGCATTTGGCCAAGAACAGCCGCCTATGCGGCTGCAAAGTTAGCAAAAATATCGATATAAGATAGTGTTAGAATAGCAAAATGCTGTTTTCTAGCCTCATTTAAGAATGTTTAATAATTTATTGTCTTTATATTAATCTTTAAAAACTGAAAAATTATGGGATTTATTAAAGAGTTTAAGGAGTTTGCCATGAAGGGCAATGTGATGGACATGGCTGTCGGTGTTATCATCGGTGGAGCTTTCGGCAAAATCGTTTCCTCGCTGGTGGATGACGTGCTGATGCCCGCAATTGGTGTGCTCACTGGTGGTGTTGACCTCTCTGGTCTGGAGTATCACCTGCCCCCCGTTTCCCAGATGGTGGACAATGCTGCAAGCGCAGTAGGTGCCGAGGGTGCTGTTGATGCCGTTGCCGATGCAGCCAGCACTGTAGCTGCCAATGCTGGCGTTGCTACTGAGGCTGTTGGAGCAACCATCAAGTATGGTCTGTTCCTGCAGAACGTTCTCGACTTCCTCATCATCGCATTCTGTATCTTCCTGATGATCAAGGCTATGAACAAGCTCATGCCCAAGAAGGAAGAGCCCGAGGCTCCCGCTGGTCCCACTCAGGAAGAGCTGCTCGGCGAAATCCGCGACCTGCTCAAGGAGAAGAAGTAAGCTCAACCTGATGTGCTGCTGCCCTTGATGGCCGCCGCACACCAATGAACGAACAGGCACGCCCGTTACCGCAATGGTAAATCGGGCGTGCCTTGTTTTTTTTCGATTTTTATCTTCATGTCTATCAGCTACTTACATTATTCTTGTCATTTTTTTGAAAAATATTGAAACTTTTTGGGCCTCTCGTGCGTCTATAGTATAGACAATAATTAATACAGTTATAAAATGATGAAGAGATTCTTTAATCTGGCCCTGGTGGCCACAGTAGCCATGATGATGGCATCGTGCATGAGTATAAATCTGGGTGAGAACGGCGGTGTTGACAGAACGCCCACTCAGGTGACGGGTATTAACCAAGTGACCACAATGAACCAGTTTGATGAAGTGGAGATTGGTGGTGCATTCAAGGTGATTTATGAGCAAAGTAGCGGAAACTGTAGCGTGCGCATTGAGGCCAGCGAGCAGGCCCTCAAAGAGATGACAGTCTATGTCAAGGATGGACAGTTGCGCATACGTCAGGCGGTTAAAAAGCCTACGGTATCGTTCAAGAATGTCAAGGTTTATGTCACATCACCGGATATCAAGTGCGTGGACTTGGCGGGCTCTGGTGTGTTTACCGCCAGCAATCCTGTCGTGTCAAGTGAGTTTATTGCCGACCTTGCCGGCTCGGGCCAAATCATGCTTGTGCAGATGACCTGTGACAAGGCCGTCCTCGACATCGCCGGCTCGGGCAATATCGAATTCGGCAAACTGGATGTCAAGACCTCTGTCAAAGCCGATATCGCCGGTAGCGGTGACATCAATCTCGGAGAGATGACCTGTGCCAAATTCAACATTGATATCGCCGGTTCGGGCAACGTGAATTGCGACAACATCACCGCCGATGATGTTAATGTCGATATCGCCGGCAGCGGTGACGTGAACCTCAAGGGTGCGGTAAAGCACCACACCAAGGATATCGCCGGTAGCGGCAAGGTGAATATCAATTAAGAATCTGGTGTTAAGAGTTAAAAGTTAGGGGTTGGGAGTTGAAATGTTCACTCCTAACCCTTAATTCTTTACTCCTAACTGCTTAAGCATTTCGGCGGTAGTGCTGTGGCGCTTGCCGTTGAGGTCGCTTAAATAGGCGTTGACATCGGTCGGCGCCATTTTTCTTGCGTTGTTGAAGCGCTCGGGGCGCGTGATGCGGGTGAAGACAACGCGCTGGATATCGTTCTTGTGACAACGACCGATGCTGTAACCCATGAGTTCGGGATGCTTGCCGGGGCCGTTGCTGGACCAATAGGTGACGGTGTCACCCTCACAGCCCAGGAAGATGACACTGTGGCCCGCCTCCTGGTCGGCGGTTTTATCATCGTTGCAGCCGATGATGGCGCCGCTGTCGCTGCCACGGCTCTCGTTACGATTCCAGAAGATTTTCATCAGGTCGCCAGGCACGGCCCGTTGCCAGATGTTGAGGGCGCACCACTCGTCGTCGGTGAGGTAGCGCTCGTCGGGCATCTCACGGTTGCGCTCACTCTTGGCACCACGATAGGCGGTGAAACTGTAGCCTGCGCCTAATTCGCGCACCAGCACGCCCAGTCCCGGCCCGTTGGCGTTGGCACGCCCCCAGAAACCCACACCGTCGTCCTGCCCTACCCCGTCAGGGTTGAACTCGTCAGCGATGCCTACACGCGGCATCATGTTAATCCATGCCTCACGTTTGATTTTGTGCTTCTTGTCCCAGATGAGCAGGGCCTTGATGAGCACGCCATAGGTCGCACTGGAGCAGAAGGAAGGCTGCGCCAGCATCGGGTCAAAGCGGGGACGCTCGTCACGAGCCGTCATCTGGTAGGCGTCATGCAAGCCGCGCCAAGTGGTCTTGGCAAACAGATCATTGGGCTTGCCACCCGTGTAGTACCCGCCATGCTCGGGAAATGAGTCAACGGCTGCCAGCACTGCCTGCTGCCAACTCATGTTGATCTTGTCCTTGCCATGCACGACACCCGTCATGCACAGCAGGGCCAAAAATGCCAAAAACGCCCGTTTCATCGGTATTATTCCGCTTCGTAGCGGGCGGCTACCACGTCCCAATCAATGATCTGCCACAGCGCGGCAAGATGGTCGGGACGGCGATTCTGGTAGTCGAGATAATAGGCATGCTCCCACACGTCCATCGTCATCAACGGACGCAGGCCATGCTGGATGGGATTGGCGGCATTAGGCTCCTGGGTAATCTTCAGATTGCCCTCCTTGTCGGCACTGAGCCATACCCAACCCGAACCGAAGAGTGTTGCTCCAGCCTTGGCAAAAACCTCCTTGAAAGCCTCAAACGACCCAAACTCCACTTCAATGACATGGGCCAACTTTCCCGTGGGCGCATTATCAGCCCGAGGACTCCTGAACTGAGAGAAATACAGGTTGTGGTTCAGAATCTGGCCGGCATTGTTGTGCATCCCGGTCGGTGTATTGAGCACGATCTGCTCGATTGACATCCCTTCCAGTCCACTGCCAGGCAACGCAGCGTTCAGGTTATTCACATAGCCAGCCAAGTGCTTGCCATGGTGAAAACTCAACGTATTGGCACTGATAACCGGCTCCAGCGCATCGGCCGCATAGGGCAGCGCCATTAACTCAAATTTCCCATCAATAGGCATCGTATTCTTCATAATCTCGTCACTTTTATATGGTTAGTTCTACTATTGGGCAAAAATAATCAATATCATCCAAACCACCATCAAAAACAAGCATTAAAATAAAAATATAATCAGTATTCGGGTAAAAAGGAGTACTTTTGCACCCATGAAAAACAGTGACAAGAATATGGTCAGGACGTTGTACGTGAGCGACCTGGACGGGACGTTGCTGGATGACAGTTCACAGCTGTCATCGGGAACTGTTGCCATACTTAACCGCATCATCGGCGAGCTGGGCGGCCTCTTTACGATTGCCACAGCGCGCACACCGGCCACGGTAGTGCCCCTGATGCAGGAAGTGCACGCCACGTTACCGTTCATCGTCATCGGCGGATCAACGATGTGGAACCCTCTGACGGCCAGCTATGAGCACACCCGTGTCATTGATGACGCTACAATCAATGCTGTTGTAGACGTGTTTGTTTGCCACCACAGCCAGCCCTTTATCTACCGTCGCCATGGTAATAACATGCTGCATGCCCACCACTACGGTCCGCTGTCCGAACAGGAAGCACGCTTTGTTGAGGCACGCCAGCACTTGCCCCTAAAGAGGTTCATACTTGACGACAAGGATTACCGCCACAATCAAGACGAGGCGCTACTCATCTTCTCCCTGAACAAGTATGCCGTGCTGAAGAATATTGCCGAAGACCTGCGAGCACACGTGCCAACCTGCCAAGTGATGCTCTATCACGACATCTTCGACGAAAGCGAGGGTTACCTGGAAATATTCACCGCTGGGACTAGCAAGGCTGCCGCCATCCGCAAACTCGCACACGAGGTGGGAGCCGAACGCGTGGTCGTCTTCGGCGACAACCGCAACGACATCGCCATGATGCAGGCTGCCGACCACAGCGTCGCCGTGGGCAATGCCTTCCCCGAAGTCAAAGCCGCTGCCAGCGAGGTCATCGGCCCCAACACCGCCGATAGCGTCGCCCGCTGGATTCTTGGGGAGTTAGAAGTTAGAAGTTAGGAGTTAGAAGTTAGGAGTTAGGAGTTAGGAGTTGGCATCCGCATTCATCGACATACATATCGTTCGCAATGACTTGACGGTCTGCAAAATTTGCCCAATTCACAGGAATTCTATAACTTTGCCCACTCATTAATCGATTTACCGCATGGCAAACCTGCGCAACATATATGACTCACGTCGCATCTGGAAGGTGGTATTTCTCGCCATCTCGTTGGTGTTGGTAGCTTTGTTCCTCTACATTTCCAACAACCTGGTTAAGGATCTCGCCGAACAGGAGCGTGAGCGCATGGAAATCTGGGCCAATGCCACCCGTGAACTGGCTACCTTGGGCAGCGGCAGTGAGGTGGATGATAACGGTAATCCCATCATTGGCAGTGCCACCGATGTTGACTTCCTGTTGAGTATTATCGAGGCCAACCACAACATACCCGTGCTGTTGGTCGATGACAAAGACAACATCTTGGACCACCGCAACTTTCGTCTTCCCGATCCTGTTGACAACCCCTTTGAACTATCGAAGGCCAATCTGGAGTACCTTGACAAGAAGTTGCGCCATCTCAAGAACAGCGAGAACAAGATTGACATCAATATCGATAAGACAACGACCCAATACCTCTACTACGAGGACTCCACGCTGTTGCGTCGTCTATCCTACTTCCCCTACATCCAGTTGGCAGTGCTGATTCTGTTCTTTGCCATCGCCTACTTTGCGCTGACGAGCATCAAGCGTGCCGAGCAAAACAAGGTGTGGGTGGGACTTTCCAAGGAGACTGCACACCAGTTGGGTACCCCCATCTCATCGCTGATGGCATGGACCCAGTTGTTGGATTCCATGGGCATTGACAAGAGTATCGTCACCGACATGGATAAGGACGTGAAGCGCCTCTCTACCATTGCCGACCGCTTCTCCAAAATCGGCTCCATGCCCGACAAGGAACTCGTCTCCATCAACGAGGCCGTTACAAGTAGCTTGGAATACATGCGTGCACGCATACCCAAGCGCGTGAGCCTATACATCCACACCAACGACCAGACCAACAACGGCGTGATGCTGAGTCAGACGCTGTTCGCCTGGGTCATGGAAAACCTGACCAAGAACGCTGTTGACGCCATGGACGGCGAGGGACGCCTGGACATCACCGTGGAGGACAGCCCTAACAATGTCGTTATCTTGGTGAAGGACACCGGCAAGGGCATCGCACGCAAGAACTTCAAGAATGTATTTAACCCTGGTTTCACTACCAAGAAACGTGGTTGGGGTCTGGGCTTGACGCTTGTCAAGCGTATTATCGAGGAGTATCACAACGGACAAATCTATATCAAGGAATCGGAGGTGGGCAAGGGAACCACATTCGGCATTGAACTCCCCAAAGTCAAATCAGAGTCATGAGTCTTACCGACAACAACACATCACGCATCACCATGCTAGGCACTGGCAACGCCATGTGCGTCAACTGCTATAACACCTGCTTCTACCTGCATTCGCCCAAGGGCGGTATGCTCGTTGACGGTGGTGGAGGCAACGGCATTCTGCAACAGTTTATCAAAGCCAAAATCCCCTTTGAGAGCATCCGCAACATGTTCGTTACCCACAGTCACACCGACCACATCCTGGGCGCTATCTGGATGATGCGTAAGATCTCGCCCATGATCTTTAAGGGCAAGCACAAGGGGCCTTTCACCATCTACTGTAACGATGTGGTGAAAAATGCACTCTACACGATGGGCGAATTGATGATTCCGCGCAAAATCTTTGATTCCATCGGCCAGACCATCATTTTGCGCGAGGTGCACGACGGTGAAACGGTTGACATTGACGACATGAAGGTGACCTTCTTTGACATCGCTTCGACCAAGGTCAAACAATACGGCTTTGAGGCCAAATTGCCTGACGGACAACGCCTCGTGTGCCTGGGCGATGAGCCGTACAGTATGCAGTGTGAACCTTATGCACGCGACTGCGACTGGCTGATGTGTGAAGCCTTCTGTCTCTACAAGGACCGCTTCGTCTTCAACCCCTACGAGAAGAGCCACAGTACCGCCCTCGACGCCGGCATGCTGGCTCAGGAACTCGGCGTGAAGCACCTCGTCCTCTACCACACCGAGGACACCCACCTCGATACCCGCGCCGCCACCTACACCGCCGAAGCCGCCCAATACTACAAAGGTCCCATCCTCGTCCCCGCCGACCTCCAATCCTTCGACCTGAAGTAAACAACAGGAGTTACCAACTTCTTTATAACTACACGTGAGTTCGACGTGAATAAACTCTTGAACTCAACTAGTTAGCCGCTGAGACATGTAGAGACGCAAAATTTTGCGTCTCCAAACGTTAGACATTACCAACATGCTACCCTTGAGACGCAAGATTTTGCGTCTCTACATAGCGGAAGAGTTGAGTATCAGTACTTTTTTCGTCTAACTCACGTTAACTACAAATTACGCCCTAACTTTCATCACAGCAAAGTTAGGGCGTAATTCTTATATGTGTAGGGCTACTAATTAGCTAGCCATGAAGTCCTCTACATCCTTGGGGTGGTAGGGGATGCGCTTCTCGCCGAGGAAGCGGCAGCCATCGGCGGTGATGAGGATGTCGTCCTCGATGCGGATACCGCCAAAGTCCTTATAGGTCTCCAACATGTCGAAGTTGAGGAACTCGGCGCAATGACCGCTGGCACGCCAGTCGTCGATGAGGGCGGGGATGAAGTAGATACCCGGCTCGTCGGTCACAACGAAACCTTCCTGCAGGCGGCGACCCATGCGCAGGCAGTTGGTACCGAACTGCTCCAGGTTGGGACGTGTCTCCTCGTCAAAACCGACGTAAATCTGTCCCAAGCCTTCCATATCATGCACGTCCATACCCATCATGTGACCCAGGCCATGAGGCAAGAACATAGCGTGAGCTCCTGCAGCTACGGCCTCGTCCACGTCGCCTTTCATCAGGCCCAATTCCTTGAGACGCTCGGTCATCCTGCGGCAGACAGCCATGTGAACGTCCATATATTTCATACCTGGCTTGGAGATATCAAGAGCCAAGTCATGGCACTCCTCGACAATACGATAGATGTCCAGCTGTCGCTGGTCATACTTACCGTTGACGGGCATCGTGCGCGTGTTATCGCTGCAGTAGAACTCCATCGTCTCGGCACCGCAGTCACACAGGGCGAGGCGGCCAGCCTCCAGCGGAGCCATCGACGGGTTGCCGTGCATGATCTCGCCATGCTGCGAGAAGATAGTGGCAAAACTGTTCTTGGCACCATAGCTCAAGGCGATACCGTCAACCTGGCCACCGATGTATTTCTCGGTCACGCCCGGCTTGATGAGGCGCATAGCGGTAGTGTGCATCAGGTAGCCCACCTCGGCGGCACGCTCCATCTCGGCAATCTCCTCGGCAGTCTTGACCGAACGCATGTTGATGACTGCCATGCGCAGGTCGTGGCTGACGGCCTCGGCTTGCTTATCGGGATGAATGCCCAGCAGGTCCATGATCTGGATCTTGGTGTCGTGGCGGTAAGGCGGCAGGAAATGGATGCGGCGACCCTTGGCCTTGGCCTCGTCACAGATGACCTGCAACTGTTTCATGGGAGCTGAATTGGCCACGCCCACCTGGGCTGCCATGTCGGCCACACTGTCCACCGAGCCATACCATACGATATCCTCGATATCGATGTCATCGCCAATGAGTGTTTCCTTGTTATTGTCAATGTCGATTACACCCACCAACCCATCGCGCTGCTGGCCGAAGTAGTACAAGAATGACGAGTCCTGACGGAATGGACCATAGGCATTGTTGGGATAGTTACACGGTGACTCGTTATTGCCGAAAAGCAAAACCACGCCATCGCCCACGAGCTTCTTTAACTCGTTGCGACGACCGATGTAAGTTTCTTTACTGAACATGATAAGAAAGTAATTTTTAAGTTTATGTTGTTGATTGATTTTTCAAGAATCATGCAAAGATACAGTTTTTCATCCAATATCTCATCTCCAGACAAAAATAAAAAACCGAACTCCTAGACCCATACACAAAGTGCCGCTGACGCGGCACTTGTTTTATTCCATCGGGATAGCCTTGATGGTACCGAGTTTACGGACGGACACCTTGCTGGGATTGCCCTTGTAATAGACCTTGCCCGTGCCGCTGCCACTCACCTTGAGCTCGCCACCATTGACGTCACAGCCCATCGACCCCGTGCCCATGATGCGACACGAGACATTGGTCGCCTTCACTTTGTCGGCCTGTATTTCGCCCGTTCCCACCAGTCGCAATGACAAGTCATCACAGGAGCCGTCGGCAATAATCTTTCCCTTACCACTCAATATCTGCAGCTCAAGTTGTGATGCACGCACTCCTCGCACGATGACTTTTCCATTATCGGTGAGCCTTACCTTGAAATTTTTCAGTGGTGGCAACTTAG
The DNA here is from genome assembly GCA_900318645.1 of uncultured Prevotellaceae bacterium. Lineage (GTDB taxonomy): Bacteria > Bacteroidota > Bacteroidia > Bacteroidales > Muribaculaceae > Sodaliphilus. The sequence goes on along the minus strand of ONLH01000023.1, from coordinate 18,946 downwards.
AAACACGCAGGACGCTGTCGCCTGCATTTTCGGCCTCCTCAAGCGTTGATGAATAAAGCGTCAGGACAGGCAGATTCTTCAATTTCTCAAAGTCATCATTCATCTGAATACTCAACCGACCGTTGCTGGAATAAGAAAAAATCAGCGCATCAGCAATTTCCTGCGAGCAGTTGAACACAACCAGTCCGGCTGAGTCAGGATTACAGCAATAGTTCACATTGATGTTGTCAATGACAGTCAGGCGATTGAAATCACTCACCTTGACCACATGGTGTTTAGTCTGCGCATTTGCAGAAAGCAACACACTTACTATCAATATGATACTAATCAAGACTCTTTTCATGAATGCTTTCTTCGTTTTGATATTCAATATAAGGTAAAATATTCTTCTCAATATGATCCAGGATGCTATCAAGCTCGGCACGCGTGTCGGCACGCAGCATGGCGATGCGTGTCGGGCGGAAGTTACGGATGCCCTTAAACAGGGGCGTGGCAGCCAGATGGCGACGGATGTGCAGAATGCCACGATACTCATCGATGCGGTCGATGCTCTCATCAATCTGACGACGCACCAATGCCATCTTTTCCTCATTGCTGATTACCGGTACTTCTCCCGTGAGCAAGAACTGCTTCATTTCTCTGAAAATCCAAGGGGCACCGATACTTGCCCTGCCCACCATCACGCCGTCAACGCCATAGCGGTCAAAGCACTCCTTCACCCGCTGCGGTGTGGTCACGTCACCGTTACCGATGATGGGAATCTTCATGCGAGGGTTATTCTTTACCTCGCCAATGAGGGTCCAGTCGGCCTCACCCGTATAAATCTGGGAACGTGTGCGGCCGTGAATCGTGAGGGCAGCGATACCGCAGTCCTGCAACTGTTCGGCAAGTTCCACAATGATTTTACTGTTATGGTCCCATCCCAGGCGTGTCTTTACCGTCACTGGCAAGTCAACGGCCTTGACCACTGCCCGAGTAATCTCAAGCATCAACGGGATGTTGCGCAACATGCCGGCACCACTTCCTTTACCAGCAATTTTCTTCACAGGACAGCCCCAGTTGATATCGATGAAATCAGGCTTGGCGGTAGCAGCAATGCGTGCTGCCTCGACCATCGAGTCCACGTCGCGACCATAAATCTGGATCGCTGCAGGACGCTCGCCGGGAGCTATCGCCATCTTCTGGAAGGAACGCTCGATGCTGCGGATCAACGCATCGGCACTGACAAATTCAGTATAGACCAAATCAGCCCCCTGCTCACGGCAGATGAGCCTGAACGACTGGTCAGTAACATCCTCCATAGGTGCCAACATCACGGGGCGTTCGCCCAAATCTATATTCCCTATTTTCATCGTGAAATAGTGCCTCCTGTTCGTTTTACAGTGCGAAATTACGACAATTTGTCCAACTGCACAACCCATTAACGCATTTTAGAACAATATTAAGGAAATTTGTAACTATACCCCCAGCATGTCAGACTCAAGACCTCACCAACAGAATCACATCCAACCCAATAAGCTATAATTTGCCACGAAGGCCGATTTTTACCCCTTCGTGGCAAATTATAGCTTATATTTTGCCACGAATAGTTTTTTTTATATCTTTGTGGCAAATTATAACACTTTTGATGTCATGAAACAGAACATTATCGGTAGAGAGAAAGAGAAAGCTCTGTTGGAAAGAGTTTTCAATTCCAGCAAGGCCGAGTTTGTGGCCGTCTGTGGTCGCCGCCGCGTGGGCAAAACCTTCCTCATCAATGAGTTTTTTGAGGAAGATATCGTATTCCAAACAGCAGGACTGGCTCATGATAACATGCCTCGCCAAATCAAATCCTTTTATGAAGACCTTGTGGAGTGGGGGTTGCCTAGACAAGCTGAATCTCCTAAAGATTGGATAGATGCGTTCTCTCTTTTAAGGGAACTCATCAAACTCTCCACCAAAAAACGCAAAGTCATCATGCTTGATGAATTGCCCTGGATGGACACACCTCGATCGGGATTTGTCTCAGCATTGGAACATTTCTGGAATGCATGGGCTTCTAATCGCCACGATATCGTCTTGGTTGTCTGTGGTTCGGCAACTTCTTGGATGATGGATAGGCTCATCAATAATCATGGTGGTCTGCATAACCGCTTGACCTACCAACTATTCTTACAGCCATTTTCTCTCGGAGAAAGTGAGCTTTTCCTAAAACAAAAGGGCTTCAACTTGTCAAGATATGACATAGCAGTTAGTTATATGATTCTTGGTGGGATTCCTTATTACTTGAATATGTTGGACTCACAATTGAGTTTGGCTCAAAATATCCAAGAGTTATTTTTTAGATCTAATGGTCTGTTAGTGCATGAGTTTTCCAATCTATATTCTGCATTATTTAAGAATTCAAGTGATTACATTACAGTTGTTGAGACCTTGAGCAAGAAACGATCAGGTATGAGTCGCAAAGAGATTATTGCTGAAACCTCATTACCTTCAGGCAACGGATTGACCACTATTCTGAAGAATCTGGAATGGTGCGGTTTTATTCGCAAATACCAGAATTACATGGCTTCAAGGAGCGATCGCACGCTTTACCAACTCATTGATTTCTTCACCTTGTTTCATTTCCGCTTTTTGAATGAAAAGAACAAGGTTGACTGGATCCACATGCAAGGTACTCCAGTATTTCATACATGGGCAGGATTGACGTTTGAATTGCTTTGCCTATGTCACATTGAGCAAATCAAAAACAAATTGGGCATTAGCGGTGTCTATAGCACAGAATATGCTTGGCGCACTATGAACTTAGAGCAAGGGGCACAGATAGATCTCGTTATAGATCGAGCGGACAACACCATTAACCTATGCGAAATGAAATTCAGTATGGGGGTTTTCTCTATTGATAAAGGCTACGAAATGAACCTACGTAACAAATTAATTCGATTCATGGCATGTAATGACAAACCGAAATCTGTTCAAATGACCTTTGTCACCACCTATGGAATTGAACGCAATACCCACAGCGGCATCGTTAATAATGAGGTGATACTTGACGACCTTTTTGCTTAAATAACTACTACATATTTCCATTAGAAAACCATCATAATTTGCCACGAAGGCCGATTTTTACCACTTCGTGGCAAATTATAGCTTATATTTTGCCACGAATAGCTCTTTTTGTGTCTTCGTGGCAAATTATAGCATTTATCTTATTCATTCAAACAAAACAGCCAAGGGAGTCCCCCTGGCTGTTTCACATAGCATAATGCCTAATGCTTTTCTTACCACTGTTGCGACAACAAGTAATTGATCAACGTTGTCACATCACCGATCTTGACATTGTTGTCCAGGTCGCAGTCGGCAGCCTCAACACTGATTCCAGAGGCATCACCCGAAAGCATGTAGTTGATGAGTGCAGTCACGTCGTTGATCTTCACCTGGCCGTCCATATCCACGTCGCCACGCATTGCTACCGACTGGGTAGTAACCGTGAAATAGTAGTCGCGGTCAGCTACAATGTCATAGTCGGGCAACTGCAAACCGTTGTTCCAGTTGTTGAAAATCAAGTGATAATTGCCGCCATTGGTATCGAGCAAGAAAACCTTGTAGTTGAAACCGTTGATAATGGAATCACCCACGCTGGCTTCTCCAGGCCAAGCTCCGAAGAGCTCGCTGTCACCCCATGCATACAGACCAAGGGCATCCCAACCCGTCAAGTCGTTGACAAAGATGTAATGCTGCGAAGCAGGAATCTTGGGCAGCTCGCCCTTGATGCTGAAATCATCGATACTCAGCGCCATGGCACCCTGGGCAGCATCGCCACTGGCCACGCTGATATCCCACGCCAGATACAGGTCGCATCCGCGCGAAAGCTTGGTGCCAAGCACACCGCTCACGGGAACAGTTTCGCCTGGTACGGTCTCATAGCCTGCCGTCTCGCTGTCAGGAGCAAAATAGGTATAGAAGTCACTACCTGCGCTCGTCCAGTTGCGGCCATCGATAGAATAATAGAGCTGTACGGCAAAGCCCGCACTGTTGTTGCCCTTGCGATACTTCTCAACGTTGTAGGTAATGTTGACATTCTCAATGTCCTTCTTGCCAGTATTGAGCAGGTGGGCATAGACGTTGACACAGCGTGTACCATTAGCCACACCTGTCGAGATGCCACCCAGCGCACGGTCATTACCGGCATTGTCACCGAAGTTCCAGGTACCGTTCTTGGCATTGCTGGGCAAGCTCACACCGCCACTGTACATCGTCTGCTCGTCGGCCTGATCAAAGCGACCCACGGTGCGCGGTGCAGTGAGGATGCGGTCAATGCGCCAAGCTGCAGGCAGGGAGGCAGTTGCCTCATCACCCATGGAGTCAAAGTTCTCACTAGCGCTCAGCGTGGTTTCATTGAGTTCAATAGCGGGATAGGTCACAACCTCGGTCTCGGCAGTAGCCACCTTGACAGTTGCGTTCTGGGTGAAAGTGCCCATCGTGGCGGTCACGTTAAACTCACCATTCGTACCGTTGCTGGTGAAGATGCCAGCAGCATCGATGTCACCACCATCGCTCAAAGTCATCACTACGGGCTCGGGAGCCTCAATTTCCATACCGAACTGGTCGCGCACGGTAACCTTGTAGTGAACCTGACCTGCGGTGTGATCCACATAGTTGGTAAAGCCGTTCAAGGCACGGCTGGCATAACCACGCATGGATGCAGCATCGGCAGCACTCAGTCCGCTGGGAGCCCATGTGATATCCATGGGATCAACACCGTAGATGAGGCCATATTCCATAGCAGCAGCCATATAAGTGGCCTTGAGGGTCGGATGACGGTCATCAAGGAACCAAGTGAGGGTGCCAGCGCTACCCTCCAAGTCATACACCTCCTGATAGGCGACGCCCACGGGACACAGGGTCACGCCCAAGTCAAGGGCAACATCCTGATAGTTCTTGACGAACGTAGCATTAAAGGCGGTGTAATTCTCCCAGTCACCACTGTAAGCCCAGTTAACAGGCACGATAATAATGGCATTGGGGTTGGGGCAATACTCGCGGATGTAGTCCACCCAACGCTTCACATTGGCACGGAAGGTCTCGATATTGGTGCGGGGCAGCGAACTCTGTTCCTGCAGGATAATGTGGCTCCAAGCCTCGCTACGTACAAGCATCTTGGCACCAGGATTGCCATCCTCGGCCACGCCATCACCCTCTTCCCAGTGCGTCTGTAGAGACTTGCCGAGCAGGGTGTGCTTGGTCCAGTTGGCATCCTTGCCCATAGCCTGAGCAATACCGTTGAACACAGCATCCTGGTCATTATAATAGATAAGACTGTTGTTCAGCGAGAGTACCTTGACTTGCTCGGGCAACTCGGGAACGAGCACGACGTCGGCAGGCTGCAACGTCATCGTGGTCGGAGTGGAGGCTGCCAGCGTGAGGGTGTATTCACCCGTGGCAAGGTTGAAGGTCACGTCATAAGTACCCGGAGCGGTCGATACCTTACCAGTGGCACCCTTGACGAGCGTACCGCTCGTGTTGTCGCCGGTGAGGTCGCTCTCGGCACCCCAAACGCCGCCCATACCCAGGCGTTGGTAGATACGCCAGTGACTGTAGCCATCGCCCACAGCAGGCATCGTCACCTGGCCTTTAAAGGTCTTGCCCTCCACAAGGTCCAGTTTGCCCGATGCATCCATGTAATTCCAGCCGTTGTTGTCACCGATGACATAGACCGCAGTCAGACCCGTGTCATCATCGTCACTCTCAAGCAACAAGGTGGCGGCACCGTTATTGATGTTGAGCACGATGCGCTTGCACACGAAGGTGATGCCACCGCAAGAAATGTTGTCGTTGGTACCCAGCACAAGGTTGTAGGGCACGTCAACCTGAACACTCGTGCCATTGCTACCGTAGTTGCAGGCACTGGTCCAGCCCGAGTCAGCCACCTTGAACTGGCCGCTCAGCGTCTTGTCATAGAGCACATAGGTGCCATTGCCCTCGTCGCTGAACTCCCAATCGGTCACAGCACCCCAGCTGTTCACTTCACCGCGCAGATAGATGCCCGATGCGACAAACGGGGGACGTGAGGGGTCAATATAGCCTTCATAGTTCTGAGGGTCTGTTATTTCGGTTACTTCATCCTTAGTAAGACACAGATAGTAGTCACGATTGGCTGTGATATTAGTGCTCAGGCTATTGCTCATGTTGTCGGTAAACAGGAGCACATGGTCGGCACCGTCCATGTCGAGCGACCACACCTTGTAGGTCACACCGTTCACCACTGCACTGCTGGCAGGAGCCTCGGCAGCGCCACCGTCAATAGCCATGTACATGGCACTCCACTTGGTGACGTCTTCCACATAGATGTAGCACGACTGGTCCTGCGAGGCAAAGGTGGCGTCAATCACCACATTATCAATAGCCAGGCCCATCGCCTTGTTGGGGCTGGTACCGCTAGCTACACTGATGTTCCATGCCAGGTACAGGTCACTACCTGCAGCAAGGTCCACCTTGAGCTGCTTGCCGTCAATGGCGATGGTGCTGATAGGCACGACAGCAGCGCCCTGGGTGGCGGCATCGGGAGCGAAATAAGTATAAAAGTCCTCACCGGCACTGGTCCACGTCACACCATCGGTCGAGATGTAGAGTTGCACTGCAAAGCCAGCGGCGTTGTCGCCATCGCGGTACTTCTCAATGTCATAACCAAGGGTCAGCTTAGTGATGGCCTCATCGCCAGCATTGTGCAGACAAGTCATCACGTTGATACAGCGTGTACCACCATCAACCGTGGTGGACAGACCGCCCACCGAGCAGTCACTAGGCACGCTACTGGAAGCAAAATTCCAGGTACCATTCTTGGCATTGCTGGCCAGGCTGGTACCGCCAGTGTACATTACCTGGGTCGCAGCCGTGGCATAGCTACCCACCGTGCGGGGCGCATTCATCTGGCGCTCAATACGCCAGCCCTGTGGCATGTTCAGCGTCGCTGCCTGGGCATCGCTGTCCCACATGCTGTCAAAATCCTGGGTCACCTGCGGTGTGCCGGCTGTCATCGGCAGCGCATCCTGTGCCCAAACTTTACCGCTCCATGCACTCATCATGAGCACGGCAACGGCAAGACTGAATAAAGTTGAGAATCTTTTCATTTTGTGACAGTTTTTTACAGTTAATTGTAATAAGCATTTGTCACAAAATTATATAAATAATGAACGCATAAAATGAAGTCTAAAAAAAATCAAGCTCACTAAACAACCTAACTATATAAAAATAAGTCTTTTACATTTTTATCATTACTTAAGAAATCTAAATTTCAATCCATCTGATAACACTACTGTTTTCAGTAACCATCCGTACAAAAATAACGCTATCTCTGACCTCATTAACTGAAATCAGGGATAGCGTTAAAGGCTTAATCGTAGATTCAAGCCTTGGCCTTGACGGGGGCCTAATGATTAGTTCTTCTTAGCCTTCTCTTTGCAGTCAGGGCACTGCTGGTCGGCGGGCTTGTCGCACTTCTTGCCTTCCATCTTCTTGTCCTTGCAGCAATCCTTCTTGTCAGCAGCAGTCTTGTCGCACTGCTTGCCTTCCTTGCACTCATGCTTCATGCCAGCAGCCTTGTCGCACTGCTTGCCTTCCTTGCACTCATGCTTCATGCCAGCAGCCTTGTCACACTGCTTGCCTTCCTTGCACTCATGCTTCATGCCAGCAGCCTTGTCACACTGCTTGCCTTCCTTGCACTCATGCTTCATGCCAGCGGCCTTGTCACACTGCTTGCCTTCCTTGCACTCATGCTTCATGCCAGCGGCCTTGTCGCACTGCTTACCCTCCTTGCACTCGTGCTTCTGGGCAGCGGCTGCCTTAGCCTTGCAGTCGGGGCATTGCTGATCGGCGGGCTTGTTGCAAGCCTGACCGTCCTTGTGATCTTTACATTCGTGTTTCTTCTGAACAATTTCCTGCTTGGCCTTATTGGGGGCCTTGGTGGCTTGTGCAGACATTGCTCCAACAGCAAATACTGCCACCAAAAGAGTCATTAAAAACTTCTTCATTTTCTAGATTAATTAAAATTGATAGTTGATTATTTGGCGTCAAAATTAGCAATAAAAACCGATATAATTGACTATTTAAGTTTTTTTTGGTTTAATCGTCTGTAAAATTTTGATATTTGCCTATAAAACGAGTACTTTTGCACCCACTTATAAAACAACAATTTAAAAACGACACTGAATATTATGTCAACCTATACAGTTTCCGACCCCCGCAAGGTCACTACAAAGCGTATTGCCGATATGCGTCTGGCGGGAGAGAAAATCGCGATGATTACCGCCTATGACTTCACAATGGCTACCCTGGTGGATCAGGCCGGCATCGACATCATTCTGGTGGGCGACAGCGCCTCCAACGTCATGCAGGGCAACGCCACGACCATCCCCATCACCATTGACGACATGATCGTCTATGGCCGCACGGTAGTCCGTGCTGTCAAGCGTGCGATGGTCATCGTGGATATGCCCTTCGGCACCTATCAGGGCGACCCCATGGAGGCCCAGCGCAACGCTGTGCGCATCATGCAGGAAACCGGGGCCGATGGCGTGAAACTGGAAGGTGGACGTGAGATGCGTGCCGCCATCGAGATGATCCTGCGGGCAGGTATTCCCGTGATGGGACATCTGGGATTGACGCCTCAGAGCATCAATAAGTTCGGTACCTATTCCACCCGTGCCCAGGACGAGGCCGAGGCTACACGCCTGCTCGCCGACGCTAAGGTTCTGGCCGAAATCGGCTGCTTTGGCATTGTGCTGGAGAAGATTCCCGCCACGCTGGCCGCCAAGGTTACCCAGAGCATCAACGTACCCACCATCGGCATCGGCGGTGGCGGTGCATGCAGTGGCCAGGTGCTGGTACTCCACGACATGTTGGGCCTGAACCGCGAGTTCAAGCCCAAATTCCTGCGCGTCTATAACAACCTGGGCGAGCAGATTATCGACAGCGTGGGCAGTTACATCACCGATGTCAAGAGCGGTGACTTCCCCAACGAGAACGAGCAGTATTGATGCTCGCTAAGCTCGCAGTTTAGAGTTTAGAACTTAATGAAGATTTTCCTGTGCCGTGGCTTTGTCACGGCTTTTTTCGTAGCGTGGCGCGGAAAAAGTGTACCGTCAGGGGAATAGCAAGGAGGAATGCAAGGACGTCGCACACCGCCTGACAGATTTCTACACCGAAGAGGCCCAGGTAATGGGGCAGAATCAGAATCAAAGGGATAAAGAAGATACCGTTGCGGGCAGAGGCGAGAACGTTGGCCGAAAGGCTCTGGCCGCAGGTCTGCAAGGTCATATTGCAAACGGTGACAACGGCTGCCATGGGCAAGGCGACAAGTTGCCATCGCAGGGCGATAGCACCCACGGCCACGACCTCAAGGTCATCACGCAGAATGTCCACCAATTCCTCGGCATACACAAACGCCGGACCACACATCACCAACAAGACCGCCATATCGAGCAGGATGGTGAAGTAGAAGCCACGCAACAACCGCTTGTACAAACCGGCACCATAATTAAAGCCACAGAAGGGCTGATAGCCCTGCCCCACCCCAATGATGATGGCAAAGATGATGAATGCCAACCTGGAAACTATCGACATACCTGCTATAGCCGCATCGCCATACACACCCGCAGCCACGTTCAGCATCAGCGTGGCAATGCTGGCCAGCGCCTGTCGCGTGAGCGACGGCGTGCCACCCTTGAGAATCTCTTGCTGGAAATGCCAGCGACGGGAAGCCAGCTTGAACTCAATGGGGATATTCTCACCACGACGCGACATCACCCACAACACGATGAAACCAAACAGTTGGCTCAGCACGGTACCGATAGCAGTGCCCAAGATACCCAACCCGAAGGTGAACATGAACAACGGAACGAGTACCACATTAAGCACAGCACCCGATATCATGCCATACATCGCCTGAGTGGCATTGCCCTGGAAACGCATCTGGTTGTTGATGACCATCGAAGCTGTCATCAACGGCGCACCCAACAGAATGACACCCATAAACTGCATGGTATAAGGCAAAATAGTGGGTGTGGAGCCAAGCCCGACTGATAGCGGCTCCAAGAAAATAAGTCCTAAGATGGTGATAATCAAACCACAGACTATACTTCCGACAAACGAAGTCGCCGCCATCTGGCGTGCCTCGTCAAGTCGCCTTGCTCCCAAGTGCCGCGACATATAGGTGCCGGAGCCCTGACCGAACATGAAACCAATGGACTGGATGATCGCCATCACGGGGAACACTACGCCGACGGCAGCGGTGGCCTGGGTGTTGATGAGACCCACGAAATAAGTATCCACCAGATTGTAGATGCTCGTGACAAGCATACTGATGATTGTGGGCACCGCCATCGCGGGAATCACGCGACGAATCGGAGCCGTGGTCAGGAAAGTATAGTTGTCTTGCTTGCGCATCAAGGCGGTCGTTTTTTTGAGGGTGCAAAATTACAACTTTTCAGCGAAATAGCAGTTCTACAATGCTGCAAAAACCTCAAAAAAATAACAAAAACGATAAGCCATTGATGTATTGCAAGACTTTGCCTTATAATTTGATAAAGTTCTGTATCAGGTATTGTCCAGCAGCCACTTGATGCCCTTAACGACGCGTAGGGGCGGATTCTTGAAGTGGTTGCCAGGGTTGAGTTCAAACTTGGCCGGAATGCCTCGCTCAGCAATCAGGTCAGCCAATGCCTCGGTACGCTCACCGACGGTCTGCAGCACGGCATTGCGCGAGGTGCTCTCCTTGTCACCCACCGAGAGATAGACGCCCTGAACAGGAGCGGCAAACCGATGCTCTCGGGCATACTCCAGCCAGCCAGGATACCACATCGACCCCGAAGCCGATAGGATGCGCGTAAACAGGTCGCTGTGAAAGGCGGTCCAGACGGCGAATAATCCCGCCAGCGAGTATCCCGCCAGCATACGCCACAGGGGCGGCGCATCCAGCAGTTGCTCGACCTGTGGTACAACCTCGGCAGTCAGCATGGGCAGCCATTGGTCAGCCTCGCCTGCGAAGTTGTCGGCCTTAGAAACCACGGTTTCGACAGGCCACGGCGACAATTCCTGATTCCAGTGCAGCCCACTGATGGTCACCAAGTTAAAACCACTGCAGTCCACCTGACGGCAAGCATCCAGCAACAACTGTCCATTCTCATGATAATCAATCGAATAGACCAGCGGTGCACTGCCCTGCACCAACTGATACAGGCACACCCTGCGGTGACCAAATTGTAATTCCTTGATTTCCATTATCGCAAAATTACAAAATAATTAGCTACCTTTGTCCTTTGGATAAAACAATTTTTGACTATGGCAACAACCTCAGTTCCCCCCAAAAAACGTCCACTGTGGAAATGGATTCTACTATTTATCGCTGCATTCCTGCTGTCCACTATCGGTTACGGCATGGTGGCAGCAGGATATGATACCTCTGACCGATTCTTTCATCCAAGCCTTACTATCGTGTGGGCGGCCATTGTTCTTGGCCTTTACGCTTTGTTTGTCAGGCTGATGGAGAAGCATTGGCCCACCGATCTGTCACTGCGCCGCCTCATTCCCCACACCCTGCTGGGCCTGCTTGTGGGCTTCATCTTTATGACTCTTGTTGTCTCCACGATAACGGCATCAGGATGTGCCACTGTAGACTGGAACGGCTTCTCAGGCACACAGCAGTTCAGCATGTTCATGCTGTTCCTTGCCGTAGCCGTAGGCGAGGAGATGATCTTCCGCGGCGTGATTTTCCGTTGGCTTGACGAACGGTGGAACACTTGGGTAGCACTGCTGATCTCAGCCATCCTGTTCGGCTTAATGCATATTTCTAACGAAAACGCCACCTGGTGGTCGTCGCTCGCCATCGCCATCGAGGCTGGCTTGCTGCTGGGTGCCGCCTACAAGTGGTCAGGCACACTGTGGGTGCCGATCGGCATCCATTGGGCCTGGAACTACACCCAAGGCAACATTTTCGGCCTTGCCGTCTCGGGCATGCAAGTCGGTGACACCATCCTAGAGACAACCGTCAACGGCCCCGACATCATCACCGGCGGTGCCTTCGGCCCCGAAGCCTCAATTATTGCCGTCATCTTGGGCACCCTCATCACCATCGTCTTCCTCACCAATCGCTACCGCCAGCACACATCACGCCGCTAAACGCCTCACACAAAGCCATAATAGGAAAACAATCAATACAATAAAAACAAAGCCATCCGGCCCGCAAGGGTTAATCCAAAAAGAGCGGACACTTCAATTATTGAATGCCCCCAAAATACCGATGAAAAAAAATTGGTGGTTTCTGTTTAAAAAAGGGACCTTTGTGTGTTATGATAGTGTAAGCAACAATTTGACAAATTGATGACGATAGACGCATTTAACCAACAAGCACCACAGCTCAGGCAACTGGCACTGAAGGCAGCCGCCGTGGCGGGTGCCGACAGCGACACAGCCGAGGACATCGCCCAGGAGACGATGCTGCGCTTGTGGCAGATGCGTGACGATCCCCGCCTCTACAATCCCGAGGGCTATGCCTCGACGATTGCACGCCACCTGGCGGTGAACCAGCTGCGCCGCAAGTCACCGCTCCCGCTTGACGAGCGCCAAGCTGCCGACCTGACGGTTCCCTCTCCGCTGGACTTGATGCTGCAGCGCGAAGATGAGCGATGGCTCAGGCAACGCATCCGCAACCTGCCCTATACCCAGCATGCCATCCTCAGGCTACGGCAAGTCGAACACCGCACCAACGAGGAGATAGCCAAAATCCTGGGAATCCAGACGACGAGCGTCAACACGCTATTGGCAAGGGCAAGACGGCAACTACTCAACGAAATCCAACAACAACGCAACAAAGACAGACAATGAAACGGTATTCACATCAACAAATAGAGGCACTGCTCGACAAATTCATGGACGGGCAGACCACCGTAGAGGAAGAGGCCCAGTTGGCCGACTACTTCCGCAGCGCCGACGTGCCCGCCGAGTGGGAAGATTACCGCGCCATGTTTGACTACTTTGACAGCGGAATGGAAGGCGACCTGGCGCCCGTAGAGCAGTCCCGCCCATCGTTGACACGGCAGATGGGTCGACGCTGGTGGGGCATCGCAGCAGCAGCCTGCATAACCGCCGCCATCGTGGCAACCGTAGCACTGCACAGCCCGACAACAACGGTTGTGCCCGAAACGCCCCCTATAGCTACTAACGAGACCACGCCTAACGGGGAGACGCAAGATGTTGCGTCTCTACATGAGACGGAACCATCACCTGAAACGTCTATCAGCCGACCTGTAGAGACGCAAAATCTTGCGTCTCAGTCCCGTCCAGCCCGTTCAACCCGTCAAGCCCGTTCAACCCGTCGTCTGCAAGCCGAAAATGCCAAACTCGCCCAAGAGAACGCACGCCTGCAACGCGAACTGGCTGACTTAAAGCGCCGCGCCTTCATTATCGACCTGGAAGCAATGGGCTACAGAGCTGTGCAGGACGAGGACGGCAGCATTGTGCTCATCGACCTCGAGCAAGAGTTAGAGAATGAATTGAATAATCATCTGAATAACCAACCCACAACCAATAATATTCCCGCATTATGAAAACAACCAGTCATATCATCATCGCGACGCTCATCGCCCTGCTCGTGCCTGCAACGGCCAGCGCCAATGTCTATGAGGACCGCCTGAAAGAGGCATTCGACGACATCATCAATGCCGTGCCTCTTGAGGACCTCAGTCAGATGCACACCACATATACCGACCCCGAGACCGGAGTCAAGGAAGGTCAACTCGACGTCATCAAGTTCACCATCGACAGCGAGAACGTGGGCCTGATCAACAACGCCAAACGGGTATATGAGCAAGTCAATGGCAACAGCACTGCAGATATCTATACCCTGTGGTGGAATGACAACGATGACGGTACCTTCCAGGGCTACCGACTCTATTACAGCCCCGAGAATGCCATCACTGTGGGCTTGGACTGTGACCACTGCTATACCGTGGGCTTTTTAACCCCCGATGACAAGCAGCATCGCACGACCTACACCTTCGAGTGGAGTGAAGACGTTGACGACGGCATCAGTGGTCGAATCGTCACCACCTATGCTCCCATCAAGCCTAAAGCAACCGATGGCATAAGAATCAGTTCGGTGGTCATGAGTCCTGACGATTACGACAAGTATATGGAGCAATTCCAGGCTGGTATGGAGAAATACCAAGAGGGCATGGAGAAATACAACCCAATGGACGTTGAGGCTTATCAAAAAGGTTTGGAGGCCTATCAGAAAGGATTGGAAAAATATCAGGCTTCAATAGAAAAAGCTCAGGAAAAGCTGGAAAAGGCCCGGGGTGCGCTTTCTGGCTTATCAGACGGCAATGGCCATTCATACTCTTTTTCTTCCTCAAGCTCATCTTCCTCATCAGGCAAGACCAATGCCAACAGTTGGATGCAAAAACTGCTCTTTTACGTCGAGAAACTGCAAGACGACGGCAGTGCACACTACATTTATCTATCCAAACTCTACGAACTGTGCAAGGACACCGAAGGCCTGGACCAGATGGACCTAAAAATCGCCATGCAGCAACTGGCATCAGTCTATAAACAACTCAAAGAGAAGAAAAAACTCAAGGACAGTGAACTCCTCTTTCTCGAGAGCATGGTTGATCTGCTCGAGAACAAAACCAAGAACTAACGATACAGTCACACCGTTGTTATGTAGAGACGCAAAATGTTGCGTCTCGCTACCGATAAAATTCACTCAAACGGCGTGACAAAAGGGAGACGCAACATTTTGCGTCTCTACAATGAGAATCAACTTTTAATCCTACATTATTTCACATTGTTTCATGTATGGTTCTACATGAAACAGCCATAACTACACCCGTTTATGAAACACCTCATCATCACTATTCTACTGATTTTCAGCACTCTACTCGCTAACGCAGATATCATCAGCGGACGCGTCATCGACACCGACACCCGGGAGACCTTACCTGGGGCAACGGTTCAGTACATGAAGCAGATCAATGAAACCAGCTATTCGGGCAGTACCGTGATAGCCGACTCGCTTGGCCGATTTACGTTCTATACCAACGGTCGTGTCGAGTTGACCGTGTCCATGCTGGGCTATTATAACAAGAAGAAAAATGTCATGGCGCTGACTGACAGCCGCAAGGACACGCTTGACATCGGCGCCATCGAGTTGAAGATGTCCTCACAGATGTTGCAGATGGTAGAGGTCACAGGACATGCCCGACGATTTACGATGCACGGCGATACCATCGTGTTCAACCCGTCGGCCTTCAGGCTGCAAGAAGGCGCCCGTCTCGACGAACTCATCAAACAACTGCCTGGCGTTGAAACGGATGCCAATGGCAAACTGTGGTGGAACGGTAAGCCCATCCGCCTGACGATGGATGGCGAGAGTCTCTTTGGTGGTGATGCTCTGGTGAGCCAACTGCCCGCCGAGGCCGTGCAGAACATCAAGGCTTACAACAAGGCGTCGGAACTCAAGGAGCATACTGGCAATGACGACGGCAGCGAGGACATGGTGCTGGACCTGACCATCAAACCGGGCTTCCTCGATCGCTGGTATGGCGACGCCACTGCAGGCTACAGGACCCGCGACCATTATGAGGCCGAGGTCCAGATGAACCGTCTCTCCAAGAATGACCCGGTCATGGTGTTCGGTGACGCCAATAATGTCGCCAAACGACATAGACGCTACCAAAACCAATCTATAATGAGTTCAGGTTACGGTTTTGGCCAAGAGCAAGGCATTTCGGGCGGATATCAGCACAACTGGAACCGTGAGCAGGGCAATAAGACGCTGAAAAGTTACTACAGCATCAGTGGAGGACTGGCACATGACGACCGATGGAAAAGTTCGGGCAACGAAACCGAGAATTACTTCCCCGGTGAGGCTCAGAGTTATAACAAGACAACGGGCTTTGACCGCAGCCATGAGTTGATGCCGACAATCCTGGGCATGATGCGATGGAGGCCCGACACGACCAACAATATCTTCTTGTGGGCTCAAATTGAATACACAAACGACCGTTCCACCAACCGACGCGAGACCGAGCAGTCGGTCAATTCGGGCAACGGCTACATTCCCACCATCAATCAACAGGTGAATTCACTGAGCCGTGGACACGAGACCCTGTTCGAGACTACTGGTAATTGGACACACCTTTTCAAGGACGGCTCCCTCAAAGTTGCTGGAGGACTGAACTACACCGACAGCAAGAGCAAGCAGTGGACCGACCGTACCATCACTGACTATCAGAGTGATTTCGCATCGACGCTCAGCCAGTATGCCATCGAGCCTTCATCAAAGTTCGCATTGAACGGCAGCATGACCTATCAGCACTGGCTCACCAAGCAGTGGATGCTCACTATGGACTATCGATTGGACTATAACAACAATCGCATTGACCGTGAATTCACGACCGACGGCATGGCCGATGCCGCCAACTCGTTTAACAACCGCTACCACAGCACGGGCCACACCGTCACTGCCGGCTCGACAATCAACATCGGCCAGGTGCAGCTGCTGCCTAAGGCGGTCTTGAATTGGGCCCGCGAGCACCAAGACTACCATCGTGCGATGCTCGATACGACAGCCGTCAGGAACAGTTTCAAGATTGAGCCGTCGTTCAAGTTCTCATGGAAAATGAACAGCGGCATGAACATTGAGTTGAATTACAGTTACAAGACCGTGCGACCCGAACTACTCCAGACCATCGGCTACCGTGACTTGAGCGACCCCTTGTTCATCACCGAAGGTAATCCTTATCTGAAGGACAGCCACACCAACGAATTCCAGATGAGTTATAAGGCAGTGCTACCCAGCCGCCAACTGTCCATCGGCTTCAATGCCAAGTACAACACGTCAGACCACAGCAACATCACGACGCTCAGTTATGACCCTTCGACCAACGTCTATACCAGCCGCCCTGAGTCGGTGCCTGGCAGCCGCACATGGGAAGTGAATCTCAATTACGACCATGGCTTGGGCAACTACTTCCGCTTGCAGAACGACCTGAAAGTGATGGGTGGACGATACTACGGTTACTTGACCATGCTGCCCTCTCACGAGGAGCGCATCCTTAACCGCCAGACGAGCGTTCATCCCAAGGATAAACTGACAGTGTCGTTTGACCACAACTGGATCAAGGCCGGGGTCTTTGCCGAACTCAATGCCGAGCAGTTGCGGTTTTCGCAGTCGCCAATCCAGAACACCACATTGTGGAACAACAACTACGGCATGGAGTTCGAGGCCAACTACCGCAACTTTGTGTTTGAGACATCCCTCACCGAGGCCATGCGGCGGGGCTATGCCTCCAGCGGCATGAACCGTAACCGTCTGCTTTGGGATGCTTCCATTACATGGAAAATCCTGAAGAACAAGGGCAACGTCAAGCTCTTTGCCGATGACATCCTCAACCAGGACGACTGGCGCTGGACTGCACCACTACATCGGCATCTCGTTCACCTACCACCTCGACGCCAAGAAGAAAGAAAATTAACCAAATTATGAATAAGACAAAACTGTACAGGAAATTTATTTTCATGCTGGCAATGCTGTCAGTAGCAACATTTGTGGTGGCACAGACGGGCAGGGATTATTGGTTAGCAGCTGACAAAGCTTTGGCAGCTGGTGATACTGACAGCACATTCTACTATTTCAATCTGTTCAGGGAGAAATTCGGCAGGCAATATGCATTTGCTTACACAACTTTCTTAACAGAAGAAGACTACAGAACACTTCACAACGATGCACGATGGACGGCCTTTATGGACTCGATGTGTACCTACAAGCATGAGGCAGAGGACAAGAGGGAAATTACTTATCCGAGGAAAACGGTCGTGGAGGATACCAATGCCCCAATCGTCAAGCGATACGACATTCTGCTTGACATTGACGTGGAGAAAAAGACGCTCGCCGTGACAGCGACGGCACAAATTGATTTCAAAGGCAGGGAGAGCATTGATTTCACGCTCTGGAAATACACAACCATCAATCACGTCACCTGCAAGAAGGAACTGACATACTCATTTGACACAAAGGCAAAATCGTCTAACACCTACATCCGCCAGGGAGCGCCGCTTCGCCTTACCGCGCCAAAGAAGAAGAGTATTTGCAGTATCACATTTGACTATACCTGTAATCTCGACAGCCTGGACACTTGGATGAGTTCGATGGAAAAGGACTGGGTGCAATTGGGCTATTACATGGCATGGTTCCCCATTAACAGCAATAGCCGTGACTTCACGGCAAGCGTCTCCGTTTCCATCAACAAAGGCTACACGGTCAGCGGTTCAGGCATTGTGGAGCGTATGGGTGATAAGTGGGAAATGTCGCAGCCGTGGGAGAGTTTCGACCTCCAGATTGTGGCCTCACCAAAACTTAAATCTAAGAAGATGACCAGTGATGGGCATACATTCGAAGTAGTCTATACCGACTTTGCCGATGCAGATGCCGACTCTGCGCTGGTCGCATGCAGTGAGGCTCTGCAATTCTATACCCGCTTGTTCAAAACCAATCCCAGCAATGAGTATATGAAATTCCTTGTTGTGCCACGTCGTGGTGGTGGCATCAGCCGCAAAAATTTCATTGCCTTCGCGACGAAACGCTTCAATGAGCACTTCAAAACTGCTATTGGCCATGAAATGGGTCATTTCTGGTGGAACAAAGCGCCGACGTTTAGTTGGGAAGATTGGCTCAACGAAGGTTTTGCTGAGTTTAGCATGCTGTGGTATGTCAAGTGCCATTTCGACAAGCATGTTTTCGACTGTTATCTAGAAGCCTGCCGCGAAAATGCCCGCCATGCTTGTCCCATCTACGAGGTTGACCGTGACGCTCCTGAAGCCTATGATGCCTTGTACAATAAAGGTGCCTTGCTTCTGTATGATTTAGAGCAGGACGTCGGCGAAACGCGTTTCTTTGAGTTCATGCAGG
>ONLH01000060.1 GCA_900318645.1 uncultured Prevotellaceae bacterium | reverse complement strand
CACCTATACGCCAGAAGATGAGTATGGTAACAAATTAATATTTCAATTGTCTTCAGAATTCTCAGTAGTGGATTTTCTTGATGGTTGCCGTGCTGCTGCGGGATTGGCTGAGCGTAAAATTTCAATTCAGGATTCAAAACAGATTCTATCGACTCTCTTGCCAAATAAAGAACAATCGATAGAAGTTCAAGAAAAACTATGCGCAGAACCACTCAAGATAATGGGTAAGGTGGTTTTTGCTGAAGACAATGAGCCGATGTACGACGTATTGGTCAAAGAAAAGGATGTTAATAATCAGACTCGCTCCGATTTTGATGGTTTTTTTAGCATTAATATTGAAAAAGGTGCAGTTTTGGAGTTCTCTTATAATGATTCTTCTCTTTTCATTGAAATGGAACCCAATGGAGAACTCGATATTAGTCTGATTTCTTGCCCACAGCCGATACGTGTTATCAGACCTGATTCTCTTGACTTCTTCCTCCCAGAAAGCGAGTTAATAAAGCTGCAACAGTATGATAAATCATTGAGCGGTGAGTTCATTCAACTAAAGAATGCTCAAATAGGAAGGGCGAAATATCTTCTGAATGAAGACATCAATAAAGCAAAATATCGACTAATCAGTCCGATGCCTCTTGACCAATACGCAAAACAGTATTTGGGAGTGAACCGCAATGGGCACGTTATAGTTCTTATTAATCTCGTCTCATCTAGGTTGATGCCGCATTTTAAAGATTGTATGAGTAAGAGTCTTATTACAGTTGACGATGGAGGGAATAGCTTTGGTCGTGCTAAAGTTGATCTGACCAGTGATGTGATGATTATGTTACGCATGAATGGCAATTAACTTTGTTTTTAGACAACCTAATAGAGCCCATATTTTTGCGGTAGGGAATGTGGGCAATGTATCAGCAAATACAATAGTGAAGAAATAAATCGTTGTATAAAAAGTTGAACACAACATGAAAAAGATGTCTATATCCAATCGCGGCATGATAGTAAAATGCCTGTTTGCTATTCATTTAATAGTACTCGTCATGGTGATCCCGCTTCAAGTATTGGGAAACGACGAGGAAATCATTGACTTTAACTTTCCACAGGACGTCAGCAAACATGCCCTCGACAATCTGGATAATGCTCTTAATGCTGGCGATGGTCAGTTGACTATTGACGCGCTGGTGCGCTACGGCCTTGCCCAGAGCCTCATTTCCAAGGATAACGTGGAGGATATTATTAATCGGCTGGAAGCTGTAATTGCCAAGGAGAAACAGCCTCACATCAAGGCCCTACTTTATCATTTAGAGGCCATGGTCTATGAGGGTTATCGCAACCGTTATGTCTCCTATTCCTACAGGTCTCACAACAATCCGACCGAAGAACTCCCAACCGACATCAGTGAGTGGAATCGCCAGCAGTTCAACAAGAAGATTGCCGAGCTCGTTGACAAGTCGTTTGCCAATCCCGATGCCCTGCAACAGGTGCCTGTCACGTCATTGCCTGGCATTATCCATTGTAATGAACTGGGTGCAACTTTAGTTCCCACTCTATTGGAGTTCTTATCATATAAGAGCATCGGCCTGATGTATCCACTCAATATGAATAGCGACACCACACTCGTCTCCCGCATCAAGAACAGATGGTTCAAAGCAACTGAGGGTAATGTGCCGGCTACAATCTTCGCATCGACCAACTTTTTGGCAACCAGTCTCAATCAAGGCATTGACCTCAACGAGCTATACCAGCGCTACCGCGACAATGAGCACTGCGCCTACTTGCTGGACCTCATTCCCCACAAAGTCGGTGAGGACAAACAATACTATGACATGTTGCAGGACTACGTAGTCCGCTTTCCCAATTCGCCATACACCACTCTGGTTAAGAATCTAATGCTTGAAGAAGGAATCCAGGTTGTGAAAGTCGATGCTCCCGCCGTGGTGTCAAGCCGTGACAGCATCTCTGTCGTCTGCACCGAGGTCAAGAACGCCAACTCATTCTGGATTAACGTCTATCGAGCTCCCGAAGAATTGAAAGACACCATCTTGGCCGAGGAAATGAGACTGGTGTCACAGACCCACGTGAGTGTACAGGGTACCATTCCTTTTAGTGTCGAGAATGTCACAGCAAAGTTGCCGCCGCTGCCCTACGGCCATTACTATATCTGTCCCATGATTGAGAATGATAGTATCTTCGATAAAGACATCAGGCACTACCAATTGACCTATGTAACAGACATCGCTTCCTTTGCTGTTGGCAAGTGGGGACAGAAAGGATGCATCGCAGCTGTCGATATCAAGACCGGCCACCCCGTAGCAGGCGTGACGATTACTGGAGAGGATACTTTTATCCTGGGCAAGACCGGCAACGATGGCCTGCTAAAGATGCCCTACAAGGAAAAAAACGCCAAGGGCATTGACATTGACTATCGAAAAAACTATCTTGCCAACCTCGGGCCAGACCATTTTGGTCCTCCCAACAACTACATGGCCAGTATCCCGCGAGAAGACGATGACGATGTTGAATATCAAGGGCATATTTTCACTGATCTGGGCGTTTATCGACCCGGTGAGACCGTACAATGGGTCGCCATCATTTACCAGATAGCCAATAACGAGCGTACACCAGCCAGCGGTAAACGCATATGGGTGGGATTCAACGACGATGACTACAATGATATTGACAGCTTGATAGCGATCACCGACGAATACGGACGCATTGCGGGATCATTTGTCGTGCCTACCGACCGTGAAAACGGCTCTTTTGATATCACATTGGAAAGTCGCTTTGATGAGGATGAAGATGAAATCGGCTACCATAGCGTCGATGTGAGTGAATACAAATTGCCGACGTTTGAAATTACTTTCCCAGACTTCAGGCGCAGCTTTGTCGCTCAACAACCCGTCAAGATCAGTGGCAAGGCGATGTCCTATAGCGGTGTACCCATTCAAAACTCCGAGGTGCGCCTCACGCTCACTAAGGAGGAATGGGCATGGTGGCGCTGGTTTAGTTACGGTGTCGAACATGCTGATAGGCAACTGTCCGACACCACTATAGTTACCGACCAGCACGGGCGCTTCACGATAGAATATACTCCCGATATATTTGTCGATAACCTGTCTGTCAAGCCTGGTGCAGGTTATCGCAGTGCAGATTATATCTATCAAGTCGCTGCAACCATCACCACCGATGCTGGAGAAACGCAAGAGGCCTTCATGCCATTCATTATTGGAACCCATCGCAGCCTCCAACTGGGTGCCAGGAATGAAAACACCTACCTCAACGACCAGCCCATCAAGCTGCCACTCGAGTATCAAACCACCGACAAGGAGCATCCCAGTACCGATTGCTACTGGAAAGTCACCCCACTGGCAGAAAACGACTTCGCCTTATCAGGCACCTTAAACACAGCCAATCCTGTCATCGACCTGACCAGCTTGCCTTCTGGCCAATACACTCTCAATATCCACACCAAGGATGCCTATGAAAATGACGAGATAAAAGACGTCAGTATCGAGCGCATCATCACCATCTACCGTCAGGACGACAAAACATCGCCCGTCAAGGATTGCCCGATGTGGGTTTCGTCGTTAAGTAAAGGCATCGACAACAAGCAGAAAGGCCACATCACCATCGGCGTCTCGACGCCACAGGCCCACATCTACTATGTCGCTTATTCCGGCAACGACATCATCGGCGAGGGTTGGCTGCACTACGACAGCGGTCTTCATGAATTATCTATCCCCGTGAAGAAGGCTGAACATGACGTGATAATCGAGTTCCACACTATCTACGACACCAAGCATTGGCAAAAGACATTGACGCTCGCCAATCCCAAACAGGCTGAGACGATGAAAATCACGGCCACCTCGTTCCGCAACAAACTTGTCCCTGGTGACAAGGAACACTGGACATTTACACTAACTGATAAGAAAGACATGCCTCATCCTGGAGCCATGCTGCTCGACATGTATGACGAGGCTGTCGCCAGCATTTCCGACAACTCATGGTATTATCCCCGTTTTGATAGGTATTTTAGAACACCTAACATCACCTGTATGTCGCTAGGAGGAACGCGGTGGAGCTATGTCACCTTCTGTCCAGCCCTCCTCAAAGGGCAAAATTATCCACTGCTGCCAGAGTTATATACCTATGGTCAGTCATTCTTTGACAGCACTCCCAGCAGTGACAAGAAAGTGACGCGAACCTATAATGAAGATGTATCGAGCGGACTGGAAGGCAGAGCGTACGGCGTGCAGTTGTATGGTTCCAGAGAAGGTGAATTGTCTGAGGTTATCGTAGCTGGTTTCTCCAATGTCGACAAGAGGCTCTTCACAGGTTCTACCTCCGAAATCATCCAGGGAGTTCAAGTCAGCAACAGTATGGAGGAAGAATCAAACTCCCATGTAGCGAACCTTGAACATATCGTCTTGCGTGAGAACGCCGTCAAGACGGCCCTGTGGAGACCGATGCTCACCAGTAGCGATAAGGGACAAATCAATCTGGAGTTTGAGGTGCCCAATGCTAATTCCACATGGATTGTCCAAGGCATTGCCTATGACAAGAACACTGTGGGAGCCAGCTGGATGACAGAAGTGCTGACACAAAAACCGTTGATGGTGCGTGCCAACATGCCGCGATTCCTGCGACAGGGCGACAAAACACAACTCGCAGCCACAGTACAGAATGCGACAGATGCGGTAGCGACCTGTGATGCTGTTATCGAGATCTTTGACCCGCGCTCGGGTGGCATCTATGACACACGCAAGTTCAACCTCACACTCGACCCGATGGGCAGCCAAGTCGTGAAAATCGACTGGGAGGTGCCCGACACCATCCCGTTTGTCGGTTTCCGCATCAAGGCCAGCGATGAACGTTATGGTGACGGAGAGCAGGTCATGGTGCCTGTGCTTACGACCATATCCCCCGTCATCGAGACTGAGCCGTTCTTCATCGATGCAGGCCAGAACCACATGGAGGTCAACGTGTCCGACAGCCCCGACGATGCCCGTGTGACACT
>ONLH01000075.1 GCA_900318645.1 uncultured Prevotellaceae bacterium | reverse complement strand
ACCTCACTAGTGTTTAAGTAGGCGATTCCGGTGATGGATTGAAGATTCTCCATATCACAAAACCAGCTGTATGTGGTCGTCGGGGTGGCAATGACGAATGGGGATTTAAAGACCACTCGGGTCACACTGGTGTAGGTGCCGTCGGAATACCAACCGGGATTGGAGATGCCAGTGTTCAAGTCATAGGTCTTGCCAGTGCGGGTGCTACGCTGGTTATCGTAGTAGAACGTCAGCGTCGTGTTCGACGGCGTGTAGTTGGCATAGGCCTCGACAGCAGCCTGCATGCCCAAGGCGCACATCATCGCCGCCACGAGGGCGAAGAGTCTAAAGAGTAGTTTGTTGCTCATAGTTATCAGGATTTATTGGTTAAATAAAATAATGTAGGCAGTTTGGAGTATCTTACGAGATACTCACCACAAAGGTAATCAATTTTTACCAATTTTCGTCATCGGTTTGCCCATTTCAAGCTGTTCATGTTCAATCTTCGTCATGTAAAGCGATGGTACAGGTCCCTTTTCAGGTATGATTGCCGCAACTACCGTCCGCATCACAAACAATTGTGCTGGGCTGCTTTTTTTCGCTTCATGAATAGTTATATCCCTCACGCCCATGATTTGAGCATGAGGGATATAACTCAGGTTTTGATGAAGTTTAATTCCAAGTGCCGGAGAGCAGGTAGTTGATCAGAGCGGTCACGTCGCTGATGTTCACTTTGCTGTCCTGGTCGCAGTCGGCTACGGGGTTGCTGATGGTGCCGCCGCCCAGCAGCAGTTCGATCAGGGCTGTCACATCGCTGATGTCAACATTGCCGTCACCATTGACGTCGCCCCGGTCAGGCTTCTTGGTGAAGTAGCCAGGGTTGCTGGGGCCACCATCGATGTGGGCATAGGTCTTGTCAATGTGGTTGGGATCATAGGTCGTGCCCTGGCCGCCCACAAGGCTGTTGCATCTATAGAACATATTTAGTGAGTTCGACACGATACTGGTATTGAAATGGCTCAAGTCAAGACTCGTCAATTTAAGACAGTAACAGAACATTTCTTCCATATTGGTCACCTCGCTGGTATTCAGGTAGCGCAGGCCAGAGATGGATTCAAGTTCTCTCATAACATGGAACCAGGAGAAGGTGGTCGTTGGGCGTGCATCGGCGAACGACGGGTCAAAGACAACTTTGGTCACATTCTCACAGATAGCGTCAGTTTGCCAATCGGGCTTGTTATATCCCGTGTTCAGGTCGTAGGTCGTGCCCTGGCGGGTGTCGCGCAGGTGGTCGTAGTAGAACGACAGCGTCCTGTCATCCTCGGTGTACACGACATAGGCCTTGGGTGCATAGGGATCGGTGAAATAGCCCGGATTGTCGGCTCCGCCGTCGATGTGGGCATAGGAGGCAGTCACGTGGTTGGCATCGTAGGCCGTGCCCTCACCGCCAACGAGGCTGTTGCAGTCCATGCCGTGCCCTCACCGCCAACGAGGCTGTTGCAGTCCATGAACATCAGATAGTCTTCGCTCAAGGCTGCGGTGCTCCAACCATCACTCACATTGATGGTCTCCAGACTGGAACATCCGTTGAACATCTCGAGCATATTGGTCACATTAGAGGTGTTGAAACTGCACAAGTCAAGGCTCGTTATGTTTGTGCAGGAATTGAACATTCCTGCCATATAGGCCACCTTATCGGTGTTGAAGTTGCTCACGTCGAGGCTCGTCAATTGGCTGCAGTTAGCGAACATACGAATCATCGTGGTCACCTCGCTGGTGTTCAGATTCGTCGGGCGGGCATCGGCGAACGAGGGGTCAAAGACGGCCTGCGTCACCTGTTGATAAGTGTTGTCATTTACCCAACCGGGAGGAATAATGCCCTCGTTCAGGTCGTATATCCTGCCTGGGCGGGAATCACGCTGGTCGTCGCAGTAGAACGTCATCGTCGTGTTCTCCTCGGTGTACACAACATAGGCCTCTTTCCATTCAGTGAAGTAACCCGGGTTGCTCGGGCCGCCGTCGATGTGGGCATAGGTATCGTCCCTCGGGTTGGATTCACTATAGGTTGTGCCCTGACCGCCCACCAGACTGGTACAGCCATGGAACATTAAT
>ONLH01000009.1 GCA_900318645.1 uncultured Prevotellaceae bacterium | reverse complement strand
CTTCTACCAGGCCGAAATCGACTCGGCTTGCGAGACCATCGACTTCTTCCGCTACAACGTGCACTATGCCAGCAAGATCTACGGCATGCAGCCCAAGGATGGCATCGGCCAACTCAACCACACCGAGTATCGTCCCCTCGAGGGCTTTATCCTGGCTGTTACCCCGTTCAACTTCACCTCAATTGCCAGCAACCTGTGCATGACACCCGTCCTCATGGGTAACGTGGCACTGTGGAAGCCCTCCACCACCGCCCTGCTGAGCAACTACTACCTAATGCAGCTCTACAAGGAAGCTGGTCTGCCCGACGGCGTCATCAACTTCCTGCCCGGCAGCGGCGCCCTTATCGGCGAGGTAGCTACCAGCAGCAAGTACTTCAGCGGCATCCACTTCACCGGTAGCACCGCCACCTTCAAGAGCCTGTGGAAGCAGGCCAGCCTGAACGTGGACAAGTACATCTCCTACCCCCGCCTCGTGGGCGAGACCGGCGGCAAGGACTTCATCTTCGTTCACCCCAGCGCTGACAAGAAGGCCGTGGCTACCGCAGCATTCTGCGGCGCCTTTGAGTTCCAGGGCCAGAAGTGCTCGGCAGCTTCCCGCATGTACATTCCCAAGAGCCTGTGGCCCGACGTGCTGAAGGACATCAAGGCCATGTGCAAGGAGGTGAAGATGGGCGACGTCCAGGATCCCATGAACTTCATCAATGCTGTCATCGACGAGGCTTCGTTCGACAAGTGCAAGAGCTATATCGACTATGCCAAGGAGGCTGACGATGCCAAGATCGTTATCGGTGGCAAGTGCGACAAGAAGAAAGGCTGGTTCGTTGAGCCCACCGTAATCGAGACCACCAATCCCCGCTTCAAGTCGATGGAAGAGGAAATCTTCGGTCCCGTGCTGACGGTTTACCCCTACGACGATGACAAGGTCAACGAGGCCGCCCGTCTGTGTGACGAGACCTCACCTTATGGTCTGACCGGCGCTGTTTGGGGCCGCGACCGCCTCGAGGTCGACAGCGGTACCAACGACAAGGCTGGTGGTGAGTTCAACCTCATCCGCTGGATCATCCCGCGCGTCATCAAGGAGACCCTCGTGCCCCCCACCGACTACCGTTACACTTACATGAAGTAAGATTTTAGATTTGTAGAGACGCAAAATCATGCGTTTCATCCGCATTGGAGGGTGAGTCAAATAGCTTTTTGGCTCACCCTCATTTAACAAGAAACACAATCGTTATGAATGCAATAACCAAAACTCTAGTATCGTTAGTCCTGATCATGGCATCGGTTACTGTGATGGCCCAGGGCTACCAGCAGGTCAACGACATCCCCTATACCGTCAAGAACGATACCTACCCGCTCGAACGGCTGAAACTGGATATCTACCACCCCGAGGGTGCGACACAGCGCCCCGTCGTGGTCTGGTTCCATGGCGGAGGCTTGGAAGGCGGCAACAAGGAGATCCCAGCACAACTCAAGGAAAAGGACCTCGTCGTTGTCGGCGTCAACTATAGGCTCTTGCCACGGGTGACCGTCAGGGAAACCCTCGATGATGCCGCCGAGGCCGTGGCATGGGTATTCAGTCATATCGCTGAGTATGGCGGCGACCCGCGCAAGATTGTCGTGACCGGCCATTCGGCAGGCGGCTACATCTCCATGATGCTGTGCCTCGACAAGAAGTGGCTGGCAGCCTACAGTATTGATGCCGATAGTGTGATGATGTATGCCCCCTTTAGCGGCCAGGCCATCACCCACTACAACGTGCGAAAGATGCAGGGCATACCGCCCCTGCAGCCCACCATCGACGAGTATGCGCCGCTCTACTGGGTGCGTGGCGACTGTCCCCCGCTGGTGCTCATCTGCGGCGACCGAGAGCTGGAACTCTACGGCCGCTACGACGAGAACCAGTACCTCGCCCGCATGATGAAACTCGCCGGCCACCAACACACCTACCTCTACGAGCTTGACGGACACGGACACGGCGGCATGGTCGCCCCAGGCTTCCACATCCTCGAGACCCACCTGCGCCAGCTGCTCAACCAACCCGTCAACCCCTAATCCCCTGTTACAAATACGATACCCTCCGCTGCGACACAGTCCCCTGTGCCGCCACTCTGTGGCGGTCCCATCACGCCAAGGCGCTAAGATTCTGAGAGAAAAGAATACAATTCATTGATTATCAATATAATAGATTTATCTTTCTTGTCTTCCTTTTAAAACTTTTGCGGCTTGGCTTGAACCATAAACGCAAATGACCCAGAAGAATTCTTTGAGTTGTTCTTAAAATCAAACGCGGATGCAAAAAAGAGAAAGTTGTTTTATTAATCGCCCCAAATTCGCATTAAAAAAATGTTGTTGTTGCCATTTTGGATAATTATATGTAATTTTGTCGGTTAAACCAAAAAACATAATAGACTATGAGCAACGACAAGACATTACAGCCGATGGCTGGCATGACACTTGAGGATATGCAAGATGCAGTCACCTCATTGGGTATGCCACGTTTTGTAGCTAAACAGCTGGCACAGTGGATTTACCAGAAGCGTGTGAACGACTTTGAGCAGATGCTCAACATTTCCAAAGCCAACCGCGAACTGCTGGCAAGCCGCTACTGCGTGGGCCTGTACCCGCCCAGCCAAGCCGCAGCCAGTGAAGACGGTACGGTAAAATACCTGTTTGACGCCGGTGGTGGGCATGCCGTCGAGGCAGTCTATATTCCCGAGGACGACCGTGCTACGCTGTGTATCTCGTCACAGAAGGGGTGCCGCATGAACTGCTACTTCTGCATGACAGGCAAACAAGGTTTCCACGGCAACCTCACCTCCAACCAAATCATCAACCAGGTGCTGAGCATCCCCGACAGCGAAAAATTGACCAACGTCGTTTTCATGGGCATGGGCGAACCCCTCGACAACATCGAGGAAGTGCTGCGTGTCATCTCCATCCTCACCGAGCCTTGGGGCTTGGCATGGAGTCCCAAGCGCGTCACCGTCTCCACTGTCGGCAAGAGACCGGAACTGAAGATTCTGTGCGAACAGACAAGTGTCCATATCGCCGTGAGCGTCCACAACGCTGTCCAAGAGGAGCGTTCATCGATGATGCCCATCGAGCGCCTCTACCCCATCGACACTGTCATGGAGTTGCTGGGTAACTACGACTTTGCACACCAGCGCCGTCTGTCGGTGGAATACATCTGCTGGCAGTGGTTCAACGACGACATCCAGCATGCCGAAAAGCTGCGCGAACTGCTCCCCAACGAGCACGTGCGCGTCAACCTCATTCGTTTCCATCCGATTCCCGGCATCGAGAAACTGCGTACCAGCAGCGATGAGCGCATGACCTACTTCCGCGACTACCTCAACAGCAAGGGCGTGACCTGCACCATCCGCCGCAGCCGTGGCGAGGACATTGCCGCAGCCTGTGGCCAGCTCGCCGGACAAGTCCGCAACAAGAAGGACGACAAGGAGCCGCGCACCAAAAAGGACAAAAAATAAGCACCCACACCTTTCATTAACCTCTACCGATATGTACAAGTCCATTAGAATCACCATATTACTGGCTCTGGCCATCTTCGCCATCCAGTCGGCACTGGCAGATGCTCCTATCAATTACTACAACAATGCCCTCGGCAAGAGTGACGAGGCGCTGATGATGGCTCTGAGAAACATCATCCGCAGCCACCGCGAGGTTTCTTATAGCAGCGGTCTGCTCAACGCCTTTGCTATCGCCGATGTTGACGACCAAGGCTACATCATCGACATCTACAGCAACTGCCGTTACAGACCCAGCGACAACGGCTCATCGGCCAAGACTGTCGGTGAAGGTTATAACCGTGAGCACAGTTTTCCCCGCAGTTGGTTCGGCGGAGCTGTCTCACCCATGAACACCGATGTCTTTCACGTTTACCCGACCGACATCCATGTGAACAGTCAGCGAGGCAACCACCCTTACGGCGTCTGCGCTAACGGCACGCGATTGTCTAACGGCAGCTATGTCGCCAAGGGTAAGTTGGGCAAAAGCACTTACCCGGGCTACAATGGCACTGTCTTTGAGCCCGACGACGAGTACAAGGGCGACCTTGCGCGCACTTACTTCTACATGGCCACCTGCTACAAAAACGAGCTGCCCAGCTGGCCCGGCAGCGAGCAACTCAACTACGGTGCCAACAAGTACAAGGCGTTCTCCACTTGGACCATCAACATGCTCATGGAATGGACCCGCCTGGACCCCGTCAGCGAGAAGGAAAAGAAGCGCAACGAGGCCATCTATGGCATTCAGGGAAACCGCAACCCATTTATCGACCACCCCGAGCTGGCCGAGTTCATCTGGGGTAACATGCAGGGCAAGCCTTGGAGTGGTAGTGGCCAAGAGGTTACAGCCAACATCACGACACCTGAGAACGGTTCGTTGATCAATATTGGCGAGACAGTCGAGGGTAATCCCCAGGAATACACCATCACCGTCAAGGGTGAAGGCCTCACAAAGAATCTTGTCCTGTCAATGGAAGACAATGAGTACTTCTATGTGGACAAGACCTACTTCACCCCGAGCGAGGTCAACAATGGCACCTCATTTGTCATTGGCTTTACTGCCGACGATCTGGGCACGTTCAACGATATC
Source organism: uncultured Prevotellaceae bacterium (assembly GCA_900318645.1). Taxonomy (GTDB): domain Bacteria; phylum Bacteroidota; class Bacteroidia; order Bacteroidales; family Muribaculaceae; genus Sodaliphilus. Next base: position 131,370 of record ONLH01000009.1, on the reverse strand, counting down.
ATCACTTTAAGCAACAGCGAGGTATCCGTAACCTTCACCGTCACAGCGACCGCCGTCAAGCAAGGCGATGACCCTGATCCTCCCGTAGTCTTGGGAGACAGCATCATGGAAGATTGGGAAGGCTGCACGACTGGCGGCTACTGGACTCAATGGGTTGAGGGACACCAGTGGATCTGGGACTTCACCGATGCTGGTATCTGGGGTGATACCAACAGGCATGGCGAACTCGTCTGCCGATTTGGCAAGACCAACGCCAGCTCCATCACCATGGTCGAGGATGTAGAAGGTGGCACAAGCGCTATCGGTGTCTGGGCGGCAAGCTTTGGTAGTGATGCCAATGCCGAGTTGCGTGTGGATTTCAGCACCGACAAGGGCTCGTCATGGACCGAGTTGGCCAGTTTCACCGTCACAAGAGGCGACTTGCAGCACTACACCATGGATATTCCCTTGGAAGGCAATGTGCGTTTCCGCATTGTGCAGACCTCGGGTACCCGTGTCAACATCGACGACATCACGATCTATGGCCGCAAGGCTGAACCATCACCGCTAGTTGGTGATGTCAACAATGACGGCGAGGTCAATATCGCTGACATGAACGCTGTCAACGATTTGATTCTCGGTGGCACGGCCGACGAGGACACCCTCAGCCGCGCTGACGTGAACAAGGACGGTGAAATCACCATCGCCGACGCCAATTCCGTCGCCGACATCATCCTCTCTAAATAAACCAGCCAGTTTTTGACCTTAAACAGAAGTAGCCTTTGAGAAAAAATAAGATAGAATTTCCCAAGGGCTGCTTCTTTTATACCACAGTATTTTACCATTAACAACTAATAACTACCATTCATGAAAAAGTTCTTTTTGACCTTCTTACTCTTAGTGTTTGCCTGTGCGGCAAATGCCAAGGATCCAAAACCTTGTCCCAGTGACTACTATGACAACGCCTTGTACAAGAGCGATCAGGCGCTGCTCACTGCACTGTACAACATCATCACCAGCCACACCAACATCGGCTATGACGGCCTGTGGGACGCCTACGCGGACACCGACACCGATGAACGTGGTTACTACATCGATATGTACAGCACCTATGACAAGTACACCTACAGCAACAAGTGCGGCAGCTACAGCGCCATCGGTGACTGCATCAACCGCGAGCACAGTGTCCCCAAGAGCTGGTGGGGAGGCAGCAAGCTGCCACAGTACAGCGACATCTTCAATATTGTACCTACCGACGGTTACGTCAACAACCAGCGCTCCAACTACCCCTACGGTGTGTGCGAGGGTGGTACCCGCCTGACCAACGGCCAGTATGTTGCCAAGGGTCGCAAGGGAGCTAGTACACATGCAGGATATTCAGGCACAGTGTTTGAGCCAGACGATGAGTACAAGGGTGATTTCGCTCGTGCCTATTTCTATATGGCAGCATGCTACAACAATGTCATCAGTGGCTGGACCCAATCCGGTGGCAGCGCCTTCTTTGCGGGCAACAGCTACCCTGTGTTCACGACCTACGCCATCGGACTGCTGATGGAATGGCACCGTCTGGACCCAGTGAGTGAGAAGGAGACGACTCGCAACTGCTATGCCCACGCATGGCAGGGCAACCGCAACCCCTTCATTGACCATCCCGAGCTGGCAGAGCACATCTGGGGAAACAGGCAAGGTCAACCGTGGACCGGCGACGGCACGGTAGTCACTACTCCGGTTCTGACACAACCAGCCAATGGTGAGAACATCAATGTGGGTACCATAGCCCTCGACGGCTACAGCGTGAGCAAGACCATCACGGTTAAGGGCGCTAACTTGAGTGAAAACTTCAACGTGACCGTCAACGGCCAGGACTTCAGCGTAATGCCCGCTACCCTCACTGCCAATGCAGTCAACAACGGCACCACCATTACCGTGACCTATAGCGGTGAGGCCGAGAGCGCCACTGGAACCCTCACCATCTCCAACAGCGAGGTCAGTCGTACCTGCAACCTCACAGCCGGCAAGCAACAACCAGGCGAGGATCCCATCAACCCCGACGATCCCATTACGCCAACGGGTGACAGCGTTATCGAGGACTGGGAAGGTTGCGAGAGTGGCGGTTATTGGGTAAAGGAAGTGCAGGGTGCAGCCTTCATTTGGTACTTCAACAATGCGGGCATCTTCGCTCAGACCAACGACCACTGGAACGGTAGCATCGGCTGCCGATTCGGCAAGACATCATCCTCTTCAATCGAGATGCGGCAGGACGTCACAGGCACATCTGGCATCTCGTTCTATGCTGCCACCTATGGCTCTACCGAGGCCGATGCCACTATCCAAGTGCTCTACAGCACCGATGCCGGCACCACTTGGACGCTGCTCAACGAGTTGGCGCTGACTCACACGCTCACCAAATACACCTACGGCCTCAACTTGGCCGATAACGTACGTTTCAAGTTCCAGCAGACAGCTGGTGCTCGCGTGAATATCGACGATATCGCTGTCTATGCCGCTGCAACCGTTCAACATGATCCACACATCTATTTCAACGGCGCTATAGAGAGCATGACCGCTGAACTCGACGGCGAATCCTCCATCAGCGAGGTCACCATCATCACCGAGGACAATGACCAGCCCGTAACGGTCTCGGTTAACGACAACTTTGAGTTAAGTCTGGACCAGCAAACTTGGTCAGCAACGCTCACGCTTGATGCCAGCGGTGAGACTTTCTACGTGCGATTGGCAGACACCAGCGTGGACGGTTATTATGAAGGCATCATCACAGCCAGCACAGATGGAGTGACCGCCTATGCCAATGTGGAAGGCGAGGTGATGGGCCTTGAAGTACCGCCCTCATTACGCGGTGACGTGAACTGCGATGGGAAGCAGACAATCGTTGACGTGACTACCCTCATCAATTACCTGCTCGGCGGCAATCCCGACCCATTCGACAGCATTGCAGCCGACGTCAATCTTGATTCCAAAATCAACATTGGTGACGTGACAGCACTTATCAACTTGCTGTTAACAGGCGATCGCGCTCAGTCAATGTGGAACGCCTTGCCCACTTTGGGCGGCATCAACGTTGTCAACCCGATGGAAGAAACGCTCGAAGTCTATGACCTCGACGCCAGTCTGGTGACAACAGTATCAGCCTCGGCAAGTGTTTCCCTGCCCAAGGGCACTTACATCGTCGCCAGCGATGGCCGCTCCCGCAAGGTCATCGTCAAGTAAAGACCACAAGCCACATTTATAGCAAGCAGGACTGATGCCATGTTGCATTAGTCCTGCTTTTTATCACAACACTGTATGTAATGTTTACTTCACGGGAATCTTGTCGATGCGGCGTTGGTGACGGCCACCCTCATAAGGGGTAGTCAGGAAGGCCTCGACCATGGCGATAGCCTCCTCGTCGGTGACGAAGCGGCCAGGCATAGCCAGGACGTTGGCATCGTTGTGTTGACGAGCCAGGCGTGCGACCGCCAGACGCCAGCACAGCGCTGAACGGATGCCCTGATGCTTGTTCAACGTGATGTTAATACCCTCACCACTGCCACACACGGCGATACCGGGATAGCACTCACCTTGCTCAACAGCCAGAGCGCAGGGATGGGCAAAATCAGGATAGTCGCAACTGTCCTCATTATAGGTACCGAAGTCTTTACAGGCAATACCCTGCCCTTCGAGCCAACGCTTCACGGCCTCTTTCACGGGAAATCCCGCATGGTCACTACACAGTGCCACAGGCACCCCAGGTTTCAAAATCGTATTCTCCATATCTCTATATTCTCTAATCACTAATCTCTAATCAAAAAATTGCGCCCCAAACGGGACGCAATTTTTTTACTTCTTCAATGCCTGGAGGGCTTGCTCCATCGTGGCAATCTTGCTTTCGGCATCGGCTTTTTTCTTACGCTCGTTGGCGACAACAGCCTCGGGGGCGTTGGCGACGAAGCGCTCGTTGCTCAGCTTCTTATCGACACTGGCAAGGAAGCCGCGCGTATAGGCCAGGTCGGCCTCAAGTTTCTTGATCTCCTCCTCGACGTCGATGCTGCCGGCAACAGGCACGGCAAATTCGGCGGTACCGACCATAAAGGCGGCAGCAGTAGGATCCTTCTCGATCACGGCCTCAATCTTCTCGAGTCCGGCAAGCTTGATGATGATGGCCTCCAGCGGATTGTTCAAGCCACCGACGGCCTGCAGCGTCAACTGCTCCTTGTTGGGCAGGTTCTTCTGCTTGCGGACGTTACGCACGCCACCCACGATCTCCTTGACATCGGCCATCGCCTTGAGTAATGCCTGGTCAGCCTCTTTGGCCTCGGGAATGAGGGCATACATGATGCTCTCGCCATCCTTGCGCTCGTCGAGATGCTGCCACAGCTCCTCGGTGATAAACGGCATAAACGGATGCAGCAGACGCAGCAACATGTCGAAGAACTCGAGCGTTGCCTTCATCGTGGCACGGTCCATCGGCTGGCCGAAGGCGGGTTTCACGGCCTCGAGATACCAAGCCGAGAACTCCTCCCAGAACAGACGATAGAGCACCATCATGGCGTCGCTCAGGCGGAACTTCGAGAAGTGGTCCTTGACGGTCGCCAGGGCATCGTTGAGCTGATGGCGGAACCACTCTACAGCCTGACGGCTGGCCTCGGGCTGCTCGACATCGGCAACCTCCCAACCCTTGACGAGACGGAAGGCGTTCCAGATCTTGTTGTTGAAGTTACGGCCCTGCTCACACAACGCGTCATCATACAGGATGTCGTTACCGGCAGGAGCAGCCAGCATCAGACCCATGCGTACACCGTCGGCACCGAATTTCTCGATGAGGCCCAGCGGATCGGGCGAGTTGCCCAACGACTTGGACATCTTGCGGCCCAACTTATCACGCACGACACCGGTGAAATAAACGTTGCGGAAGGGCATGTCACCCATATACTCATAACCCGCCATGATCATACGTGCTACCCAGAAGAAAATGATATCTGGAGCAGTCACGAGGTCGTTGGTGGGATAGTAGTACTTGATTTCCTCGTTGCCGGGGTTGTTGATGCCGTCAAACAGCGAGATGGGCCACAGCCATGAGCTGAACCACGTGTCGAGCGCGTCCTCGTCGTGACGCAGCTGGCTGGCCTCGATGTTCTCGTAGCCGGGAATCTTGCGGGCCTTCTCAAGGGCTTCTTCCTCGTTCAGGGCAACAACGTAAACCTCCTTCTCCTCGTCCTCGGTGGGCAGGAAGTAGGCAGGAATGCGATGACCCCACCACAACTGGCGCGAGATACACCAGTCCTGAATACCCTCCAACCAGACGTTGTAGATGTTCTTGTACTTGGCGGGATGGAACTTGAGTTCGTCGTTCTTGACACAGGGCAGAGCGATTTCGGCAAAGTGCTTCATCTTCAAGAACCACTGCATACACAGGCGCGGCTCAACGGCGGTGTCGCTGTTGCGCTCACTATAGCCCACCTTGTTGTCATAGTCCTCAATCTTCTCGACCAACCCGGCGGCCTGCAGGTCAATGACGATCTGCTTGCGGCACTCCATGCGGTCCATGCCGACGTACAGCGGCGACTGCTCGCTAATGGTAGCATCAGCATTGAAGATGTCGATGGTCTCCAGGTTGTGAGTCTTACCCAGGACGTAGTCGTTGGGATCATGGGCGGGAGTCACCTTCAAGCAACCAGTACCGAACTCGATTTCCACATAGCGGTCCTCGATGACGTTGATCACACGGCCAACGAGGGGCACAATCACCTTGCGGCCCTTGAGCCACTGGTTCTTGGGGTCCTTGGGGTTGATGCACATGGCGGTATCGCCCATGATGGTCTCGGGGCGCGTGGTGGCAACGACGGCATAGTAGCCCTTCTCATCCTTGTGGATGATGTTGCCCTCGGCACGCAGCTGCTCCTCGTTCTCAAGCGTTTCCAGGCCGTCCACATAGTACTTGAGGTAATACAGGTGGCTCTTCTCCTCGTGGTAGATCACCTCCTCGTTGCTCAGTGCGGTCTGGGCCTTGGGATCCCAGTTCACCATGCGCAGGCCACGGTAGATGTAACCCTTGTCATAGAGGTCCACAAAGACCTTCAACACGCTCTTGCTGCGGGTCTCGTCCATCGTAAAGGCAGTGCGGCTCCAGTCACAGGAAGCACCCAGCTTTCTTAGCTGCTGCAGGATGATGCCGCCGTGCTCGTGCGTCCAGTCCCAAGCATGCTTGAGGAACTCGTCGCGCGTGAGGTCACGCTTGCGGATGCCCTGCTCGGCCAGGCGCTTCACCACCTTGGCCTCGGTAGCGATCGAAGCATGGTCCGTTCCAGGCACCCACAGGGCGTTCTTACCCTCCATGCGCGCGCGGCGGATGAGGATGTCCTGGATGGTGTTATTCAGCATGTGGCCCATGTGCAGCACACCCGTCACATTGGGGGGCGGGATAACGATGCAATAGGGTTCACGCTCATCGGGCACGCTCTTGAACAGGTCGTGCGATTCCCAATACTTATACCACTTGTCCTCGACCTCTTTAGGGTCGTATTTCGTAGCCAGTGTATTCTCTTTCTCGCTCATTGTTTTTGGTTATATTATTATAGTTTCAATCTCATTTAAATGGCAAAGGTACTAAAAAACCGCTAAACGACAAAACCGCCATGCAGTTTTTAGACTTCAGGCCTTTGCATCAGATTTCAGCAGACGTCAAAAAGCAAATCACCCATCATGAAGCAAATCCCCACAATCAACTGATTTTCAGAATATAGCAAAACACTCCATATTCGCAAAGGGTGGTGCGGGATTGTTAACAAAGGCTAAAATGCAATTTCAACTCCTTCGCCACAAAAATAGATCATGACACCTCATCTCCCAAGCACAAAAAGCAAAGACATATATTAAAAACCAAAATCGGGTGGAGAAACTTCACTTCCCCACCCGATTTTCATCTATTACGCTTCCTTGACGCTATTTAGCCAAGATAATGTCGATCAGAGCATTGACGTCAGCGATGTTCACCTCACCATCACCATTAACATCAAACACCCTACCGTAATCATTGCCCAGAACGGCATCAATCAAAGCATTCAGGTCTGCAATGTTCACCTCACCGTCACCATTGGTATCTCCAACAAGGAATTGATGAGTCAATTCCAGAAATAAAGGGGCACTAGGTAAGCCCTCTATACCTTGGGAAACGAACTCGATACCTACATCATAGATGGTAATCTCCTCATAGGTTGAGAACCGGTAGACCTTGAAATACACATGATCTCCATTGACTTCATTGCTGCGGATTCGAATCAAACCGTAGGGCTTGGTTGCTTCCACGATTTGGGCAATACCACGGCATTCGTCGCCAACAAAGGCAGCGATTTCATAGTCACTATAATCCTGTAACGGGAATCCGCCATCAGTCAGTTGCACGTATGCCGTCATGTCATACCGGAACGCATAGCTGTCACACGTCCAATGACTTCCGGCCTTTGCCGAGATTGCCATCAGCATCACAGCAACGATGGCTATGAAATATTGATAATTCTTTTTCATATCACAACTGATTATTAGCGTGAACGTTTCATGACTTTAGCGGTCGAGATATGGCTACCAGTGTGAACCTGAATCAGATAAACGCCATCAGGCTCACTGCCCAAGTCAAGGGTAAAGCCGCTCGGGATATTGCTATATCCCATCACGGTCATTCCTGCCATATTAATAACCATAACTTCATCAATCGCAGCACTCGCAGTGACGGTCACTGGACCAGTGGTCAGAGTAGGCTCCACATCAACATCATCAAACATGACATTGTTCAAGCCTGAGCCATTTGCTATGTGCAACTGCACGGGCAGTGCCATCGTACCGAGCAGATCAGCTGTGAAGGCCTCTATCTCGGTCACATCATGGACAAGTCCAGTGCTGCGATCCAGCGCCTTGAAGGTCACCTTCTCGCCACCTATGCCATAGACATTCATCATCCATCGGCCATTGACCTCGGTAGCAATGCCACGGCACTCGTCACCGACGAAGGCCGCCAAAGCGTAGCCCACGTTGCTGGTCAACGTGTAGCCATCCCACAAGTCAGCGATGACAGGTGTCACGTTGGGATAGCGGTAGATATCCACCGTCCACGGCAACTCCATGTTTTGTCCTGCCACAGCAGGCGCATGCAAACGCACACTGGAGCGGGACGTGTTGAAGCGGAGCGGTCTGTCACTGTTCACCTTCAAAAGGTAACCCTTACCGGGCTCAAGCGTGGTAAGCGTACCGCGCCACAGGCCATCATTATAGACAGCACTACCGTCCTGACCCACGATGCAGTCATCCTCATCAGCTTCAAGCAATACAAGAGCCTCGTTTACACTCATGACACCAGGCATCGGGTATCCAATCCAATTCCAGCCTGCCACAAGAGGAACAGGCTTTAACGCTGAGTTGAACAGCTTGCCCGACAACTGAATGTTATCGGCAGTGCTCATCTCTACCTTGTAGAGTTCGGTGGGCGACATCTGGTTCACAGAGCCCGTGTAGCCATAGCGCGGGTCATTGATGGTCTCGCCATTATGACTCATGATGCGGTAGGCATTGGGCTTAAGCACATCTACCGAGAGCGGCGAGTTCAGGTTGTGAGAAATCCAGTTCCAACCCTTAGCCAGATTAAGCGTTAGGTTGGTTTCGGTATCTGACGAGAAGTAATCGAACGTCAGTTCGCGCACGGGCTCTTTCACCTCAACATTGCCTGCCGAGTCAGTCAGCACAGCGTAAAAGTGATGCTCGATGCCCTCATAGACACGTACCTGAGCAGCACGGTCAATAGGCACCTCGCTAGCGGCCTTCACCCATTCACCACCTCCATACTGCGCATAGATGTCATACTGCCAGGGACCACTGCGATCATCCTCACCTCGGATGCTAACGGCAGCCACGCTGTCATTCAACAACTCACAATCAATCGCACGACTGGATGGTTTCACACCGTCGATGATGTTCACCCAATCAGGAGTCATGATTGGATCATTGCTATCAAACGTGATAGCTGCATGATTTGTGATTTGAGTACCCTCGGCAAGACCCTGCTTTAGGCTGATGTCGTAGGACACTTCACCTTGACCATTTCCATTAAAGTTAACGGGCAAGAGACCCTGGTTGTAGTCTGTAACAGGCTCCAAAGTCATCGGGTCAAGCGAAGACAATGTCCAAGTAGCGATACCCTTATTGCTGTCATAATTACATTCTACTTGAGCAATACAGTTGATCTCGGGTCGCATGTCGATAGTCTTGACAAAATTGGGCGTTCCGTCAAGCATCTCCATTCTATTGCCGATTCTGATTTGCTTGGGAACAAACGTATTCAAGTCGTGAACTCGACTATCAAGCGTGTCACTCAACACAATCACATTGGCTGGAGCCATCGCCATTGTATCGTTCTCAAAGCAGATGGTGTAATAGACATCCGTAACATCCTTACCGATATACTTGCTTCCAGATGGAGCCAGATAACCTAACATTTCATTCGGATCTGCAGGTGCAACAGGAGAAGATTTACCTCTACGTGGTGGATCAGGAGGGCAATTAGGAATACTCTCAGAAGATGATGTATGACATTCATCGTTTATTTTAAAGGAGGCAATATTGAATCCGTTTGTCCATAACCAATAAGCGGTTTGAAAAACTTTTCCAATTTTCCCCGCAATACAGCCAATAAGACCATTAAGTGCCTTACCTAATAACCCTTCAGCTGCTTGACGAGGATTCTTGCCGCCCTGTTGTTCTCCACACCATACTTGATAAGCATAAGTTAATGTTGTTGTGCCCAAAGATGCAATGCAAGCTGCAATTGCAGCAGGTGGTGCAATCGAAGCAAAGTCAGCGATGTCACCAATTACAGACAGAAAGCACTCAACTTTATCACGATAACAACATGCATCATTTTGGGAATCTCTATTTGATTTTTTGAATGAAGGAACTGCTTCATTTGGAATATAGAAGTTCCATTTAGATGGCATCTGTGCTAATAATTCTATAGTCTCATCAGATTTTAGTGTTAACGTAATACAAATTGTTGATTTAGATGGTATATTTAAAATAAAGAAACCATCTTTAATGAACTGATTACTTATAGAGTCATATCCAGTAATGAAATGCAACAAGTCTCCTTTTTCTGCTTGAAATTGTTCAAGAAGCCTTTTGTCTTCCTCTGTATATTCAAAATCTTCAAGCCACTCAGCAGTGACAGGAGGTATATTATCACTGAATTTTGCGTAAGTGATGGCATCTGACCTTGAGCTGCAAATCTGAATTTCAAGTGGCACTTGATAAGCCGTCGAATTACCGTTATTCGTTATCTTGAACGTATAGGTAGTTGACGTGCCTCTAAGGAACTGTGAGGGACAAGACAAATTAAAATCCAACTTGATGGAATCCGCAGCAACGACCTCAATGGCATTGGGTATCGTTCGTGTATCACCATCAAAATAACCAATCAAGTCATATTTACCCAATTCACAGTTAGTGAAGTCAAACATGACATCAATCTGAGAATTGGAAATGTGGCTGGTGTAATAATCCCAAATCACTTCATCACCTTTGACCAGGCTTAATGAATCAAGATAATCAAAACCATTGCCGTCAAACTTGATATTACTTGCCCCACCATTACCAACCACCTTAACATCTTGACGCAAAATAGCATAATGGTCAATGAGTTCATAGTCTAGGTTGATGATATCGCCGTTAGTGGCAGTCATGTCATGTAGGGCCAAATAATAAGTGCCAGCATTCCAAACAGTAACACCATTCCACTTGACTGTATTTGAACCATCAACAGCCAATACTTCCTGATTGTCAGGAGCAAACAATTGAAGCGAGCAGGCCTTATCAACATTGAAACGCAAACTGTCACCTCTTGTTGCATCAAGTTTGAACCACTTGATCTCATTTTCATTCGGTCGGTTGATACTCTTGTGATCTCCCGACTCAAGATATTCGGCATCAATTGATCTTGAAACACTATAGTCCACATATTCACCGTTGACGTCAGCGAATGATCCATCCTCGGTATTAAAGCGAACTAGGATGTCATTGCGGGCATACAGCATTGGCTCACCATCATTGACCTCAAAGTGGAACTTCTTGCTGCGGATTTCCTGTTTGGGCACGGGCAGAAGCGAGATCAGAGTGTATTCTGCCTGTGGCTCGGCAAGTTCTGCCTTGGTGTGACTGGAATCATCATCATTGACCCAGTACTCATAGTCAATGACACGCCCCACACTGCGATAGCACATGGCATCATACATTGCTGTGGTAGCTATACCCTCACTGTCCTTATCGGTAACACTTACACGGACGTGGTGAATTCCCTTAGGCAAAGTGGCCAAATCAAGGGTCCATGTTTTTGCTGTACCGTTAGTCTGCATGGTCGTTGTGCTTACCAATTGTTCATCGACATAGCAGACGGCTGTCACATCATGGGTCTCGCCTGTGCTGATGCGATAGAACATTGCATCATAATTGGCTATGCTAACAACACCCTCTTTATTCTTGTCGGCAATGCTCACCTTAAGACGATGCAATCCTACGGGAAGGTCTGCCATATCAAGCGTCCAGGTTCTGGCAACGCCATCAGCAACAAGCTCTTGGGTTAGTATTTGTTTGTCATCGACATAGCAGGTAGCCGTGACATCGTGTCCCTCACCATGGGCCATGCGGTAGCATGTAGCTTCATAGATTGCCGTAGCCACAAAGCCCTCTTTGTTCTTGTCTGCTATATCAACTCGTACCTGATGAATTCCCTCAGGAAGTTCAGATAAATCGAGCACCCAAGCAAGAGTAGCCCCATTAGCTTGAACTGATGATTTCTTCATCAACTCACCATCGACATAGCAAGTTGCAGTCACCTCGTGGTGGCTGCCTGTGCTCATGCGGTAGCACATCGCATCATACACCGCCGTGGCAACAACACCTTTCTTGTTCTTGTCAGCAATGTTAACTCTGACTTGGTGAAGACCTTCAGGCAAGTCAGACAAATCAAGAACAAACGTTTGCAAAGAGCCATCTGTTGGGAGCGTAGAGGTCTTTTTGAGTTGATCATCAACATAGATTTTGGCCGTCACTTCATGATGACTACCTGTGCTTGCACGATAGCACATTGCATCATAGGATGTGGTAGTGACAATGCCATCACGATCCTTGTCGGTGATGCTTACATTGACGCGGTGCAGACCTTCGGGCAGATCTGACAAATCCAGCATCCAAGCCTGTGCAGTTCCGTTAGCGGGCAGCGTCGAGGTCTTAACAACATGGCCATCAACCTGACAAGTCGCTGTCACCTGATGGCTGTTGCCGTCTGCCACACGAAAGCACAGGGCGTCATAGACTGCCATTGCTGTGATGCCTGATGACAGGTGCTGGACAATGCGCGTCTGCACCTGGTGCAGTCCCAACGGTATGGCGGCGGCATCAATCTGCCACCTTGCCTGTCCACCGTCGGGCGGCATTGTAGCATGCTTGACGCTAACGCCGTCGATGAGACATTCACAGTCATAGCCTGTGACCGTCTCATCTTGACCGCGCGCCACGCCAGTCACGCACAGCAGAGTCAGTAATAATATAAACAGTTTTCTCATGGGTAACACGCTCGATTACTTAGCGGTAGAAACCTTGATTTCAACAGAAAGCTTACCGTCAGCGGTGGTCTTGGAAGCAATATTGCAAGAGGTCACCAAGAGATTATCGGGAATCGGGTCCATAGGCAGAGGACCGCCATGAATACCAACCTGAGTACCGTCGTTGCCCAAATATTGGGTTTGAGCTTCTTCAGTCATATAGAAGGGATAAGAGGGAACAGCATTCTCCGAGTTAAACATTGTCAGGTCATTGATTGCTTTGTTTGTGCCATTATAACTATTAATAAAGAAATTTCTCAAGCCTACAGATGAACCAGCATTTTTACAACAAGCTATACAATAATAAGCTACACAGTTTGCAGACAGAGGATCAAATCCATAGTTACTCGCAAAATACGGGAAAAGGATGATACAATTCATTAATTGACCACCTCCAGCGACAGAACCATTCGCGGAAAAAGAATCCAACCTATCGCCTGTAATCATGCAGTTTGTAGCGTTGACAAATGGGTTGAAGTAATAGCCGTAGAAAGCAGCAGTATTCAACATGCTGGTATGTTCGTTAAGTCTATTCTGAGAATCTTTAAAGAACACCATGCAATGAGTGAAATTGATTGAAGCCACATCATTACTCAACACAGGGACCTCTGCAATTCGAGTCTTGAACACACTTGTTGCAGGAGCTTTGATAAAAGAAACCTTGTTGTTAAACTGGCAACCCTCAATTGTAAAAGTATGGGTAGTTGACTCGATATTGATACTCATGTCACCTGTGATATAGGTCGAGCCAGCAGCTTCTACAGGCAAGTTGGGAAGCGAGATAGCTGCAGCACCCGCACCACGAAGGGTGATTGCCTTAGTGATATTCACAGCATTAAATGTTCCAGGCGAGAGTACGATAGCATCACCATCAACAGCAGCTTCGTGTGCGTCTCGCAAAGCATTACCACCAGCAAAAGTAGTAATCGTGCTACCATGTGTCAGGGTAGCTACAACTGATTGACTTAGTTCGGCACTAGCAGCCAGAGCAGTCATAATAACAACTGCCAAAACCAAAGAAATCTTCTTCATAATGTAAAAGTTTAATGTTAATAAAAGTATGAAAGTATTCTATGCTGCAAATATACAGCATTTTACCGAAAACAGCAAAGTTTTTGATACAATTCTCAAGGCAGAGACCATAAAACGACAAAACTTGATGGTCCATTTCGTGAGGACTATGCTCTTCTTGAATGAGGTCGAAGTAGAGAAGATTTATTCGGGGGGAATGTTAAAATACTGTTAATTATTTTACAATAAACTGATTTACAATGTGTTGTGATTTTGATTAAAACACAACACTGTGCAGGATTTTGGTTGTTGATCGGTGTCATCATGTCATTGATATTTTATCGGTTGTACGGATTTTAAAATCCAGGCAAATGTAAGGTACCTGCGCTCGTTTGTTAACGACAAAAAGCGATGAATGGGCGTACGAGCCAGTGGCTCGCACTACAACGACATCACATTGACAACGTCTTGACAACCCGCATGGAGAGAACGTTAATGAAAAACGGCTGAATTGCCCGAGGGAGAAATCAGCCGCTTGTGATGTTGAAGTGATGCTGGAATGGTTATTTTTACGGTTGAAAATAAGATTTCTCTCATTGGCAAAATTTCTATTGAAAACTGACATCTATTTAGTACCTTTGCAGTGTAATTACAAAACCTTCGATTATGGGAACAATCAACTTCACGCAGATTCTGAGTGCAACACTGGTATTGCTGAGTATCATTGACATCGTGGGCTCGATACCCATTATCCTGCAGTTGAGAGATAAGGGGCGACACGTGGATGCCGTTAAAGCCACCCTCTACTCTACCCTGCTGATGGTGGGCTTCTACTATGGCGGCCACTGGTTGCTCAGGATCTTCAACTGCGATATTCACTCGTTTGCCACGGCTGGCGGTTTCCTGATGTTCCTGATGGCGCTGGAGATGATCCTTGACGTGGAAATCTTCAAGAACAACACACCCAACAAGGGAGCGACGATGGTGCCGATGGTGTTCCCGCTGATTGCGGGCGCCGGTGTGCTGACGACGCTCATCTCGCTCAAGGCGATGTATGACGACGTTAACATCTTCATTGGGCTGGCCATCAACATGGTATGGGTGTTCCTTGTCATCAAGAGCACCGGCAAGATCCAGAAACTCTTGGGCGAGGGCGGCATGATGTTCTCCCGCAAGTTCTTCGGCATCATCCTGCTGGCCATGAGCGTAAAGATGATGACAGAAAACATCGCTCACCTTTTCTAAAGCAACAACGACGTCACAAGATAAAAAGAAAACAATAAGTACAATAAATACAAATTGTTCATTTCCAGAACATTGTATTTATTGTACTTATTGTTTTCCTTCTCTCGTTATGTCCTGGGTGTTGGTTATTTCCAGGCGGGGTCGCTCTCGTTCCAGCAGCAGTCAAGGGCGGTGACAGCAAATTGCCAGTTGCCCTTGCCACCGTCAGGCAGCACGAAGGTTGTCTCGCCAGTGATGGCGAGAATGTTATCGGCGTTGTCGAGACTGCCTTTCTTGCCCTTGGGGAAGCGGTAGATGACGTAGCGCACTGCCTGCTGCATCGGGTCATCGGTGCTGTGGACGCGCCACACGAGGCACTTTTTGCCTTTCACCTTCTTGATGTTAAGGTCCTGCACACGGTGAGGCTTCTCGTTATCCAGCCAGGTATAAGCCGGGATGAGGGCAGGATGGCTGGTCTGTTTACTCTCCAGCGAGTCGAGCACGCCCTTGAAATTGCTTGTGATGCTATAGCCAGGCCACCAGGTCACGCCATGCACATCGTCCATGGAACGTTGCAGGCGCATCTTGTGGTCAAGCTGCGTGGGGTTGGTAGGGTCACCACCCTCATCGGCGATATCCTGATGGGACATCACGTTATTAACTGACTGGCCATAGTACATGTGGCGGCCGTTGGCATGGTTGTTCCACCAGTGCATCAACACGAGATCACTGGCTGCCTTATGTTCCAGTTCCCAGTAGAGTTGGGGCGCCATATAGTCCACCCAGCCCTCGGCAGTCCACTTGGGACAGTCAGCATAGAGCGCGTCATAGCATTGCAGACCATTGGTCTCGCTGCCATCAGGGTCGTTGGCCTTGTTGCGCCAGATGCCGAAGGGGCTGATGCCGAAGCGCACCCAGGGCTTTACCTCCTGGATCGTGTTGTGCAACTGCTCGATGAGCAAATCGACATTATGGCGGCGCCAATCGTTCTTGTCCCAACCGATGCCATACTCGTTGTAGGACGTCGTGTCGGGGAACTCTGCACCCGTGACAGGATAGGGATAGAAATAGTCATCCATGTGCAGGGCATCAATGTCATAACGCGCGAGGATATCCCTGACTACTGTATCAATAAAATCACGGCTCTCGGGCAGGCCCGGGTCAAAATACAGCTTGCCGTCGGCATACTTGAGGAACCACTCGGGGTGCTCATAATAGATGTGACCCGGCGCGGGCTTGTCTTCCTCACTGCTAGTCACACGATAGGGGTTAATCCAGGCATGGAGTTCCATACCACGCTTGTGAGACTCATCAATCATGAATTGAAGCGGGTCCCACACGGGATTGGGCGCTTTGCCGGGCTCACCCGTCAGCCAGCGGGTCCAAGGCTCCAAGTCACTCTTGTAGGCTGCATCGGCCTGCGGACGGATTTGCCAAATGACGGCGTTGCAGTTAGCACGCTGCAGCAAGTCCAGCTGCTCAACGAGGTACTGACGGGTCTGCTCAGGTGACATCTGGGCATACTGTTTCTGCCCGATGATGTGCATCCACGCACCGCGGAACTCATGCTTCGGCAGACGCGAAGCTGCATCATCCTGAGCTGTAACACAACTAGCCAGTCCCATGACCAGCATCACAAGAAATAACATCCTTTTCATATATACCATCTTTTCAGTTATCATATAAAAACCTAATAGCCACTAGCTGTCAGCTAATGGCTAAAGGTAAAAAGTTAATCACTATAAAACTCATTCCTCTTCTTCATCAGGAACATAAACCCAGACATAGGCGCCCAAGTCCAGCGCGCCCTTATCCCAACGGTCGTTGCCATAGCGGTCATAACGGGCCTCATCGGGACACAGGTCAGGATTTCCCTTGCCGATGGCATCGCTCTCGTTATCCAAGCGGTAATCAAACAAGTAGTCGTCGCGCACAGTCAGGAAGTGCGGTTCGCCTTCCCAAATGCAATTGATGAAGTGTGCGTCATTGCTGCCCGGGCTCTTGAACAGGCAATAGCGCATATAGACGTTGAAGTCTTTCAAGTCACCCTCGTTGATCTCGGGGAGATCACCCAGACCGTAAAGGATACAATTATCAAAGTAGGCCTTGATTTTGCCTATGGTGCCATTGGAATACTCAACGTCAAAGACATTAACAAGAGGCATCGTGGGCACGCCAAACAGATAGTAGTTGGCAAATGTACACTGGCTTGCCAATACCTTACCACCGGCAAAGTAGGTTACCTCCTCGGCAGCATCACTGAACTCGGTGCCTATGGCTTCAACAAAGCAGGTCGCCGTCGCCAGGCAAGTCGAGGCTGAATTGGTCAAGACACAGTTCACGAGCTTGAGCGCACAATTGACGGTGTCGCCATAGGCACTACAGTGCATGCCGATGCTGCTGCCCTTCATGATGACATGTTTCAACACATTGCCCATAGTAGGCGGCGTGAAAATCACACCACCCCACTGGCCAGACATGATGTCAAAGCTGTTCTCACCGACGATGCGATCGAGACGGTCGCCTCGGAAGGTAATCGGTTCCTCGACAGTGCCATTAGCCAGCATGCGGCCGGCACAGCGCAAGGCTCCCTTATCATGGAACAGCAGGGTCGTTCCTGCATCGAGCGTCAACGTCACACCCGGTGCCACAAACATCGTGTCATAAATCAGATACGGTTTATTTGCCGTGAAACGCATATCGCTCGAGATGGTATCACCGTTGATACGGATAACGTCCTGTCCCCAGGCACTAAGCAACACCTTCTGCGTCACGCCATTGGTCACAAACTCCAAATGATCCTCAAGCAGAGTCGGCTCATCATCGTCCATCTCGTCAAGGTAGGCCTCGATAAAGATGTAGATGGAATCGTTGCCACGAATCTCCACATTCTGGAACTCATCGCCACGGATGCCGTCAACATTGAGATGGAAGTGCCCCTTGGATGCTTCTCCCGCCACCTTAATGGAAGAGATGTTCACCTGTTTCTTGCTGTGGTTATAGACCACCATCTGCTTGGTAGCCGTGCCCTGCAAGGTGATGACAGTGTCAAACGCAACGGTGTCTTTATCAAATGCCAGTATGTCGCTTGACGAAGTGGTGAATCCATCCTCAATGCACGATGAGAACAACGATGCAAGCGCCAACAAGGCACCTGTCATCAGTAATATAAATCTTGCTTTCGTCATTCTGAATTGATATTTTTTAATCCTATAATAAAAGAACGTGAAAGCGGGTCTTTTAGTGTGTTATCGCTCAAATACCGCTACCAAGGGATAGTGGTCACTCTCGCCTTCCTTGTCACGGCGGCAAGACAACACCTTCATGTCTCCTCGATAAAAGATGTGGTCAATCTTGACATATAAATGATGGGCATGAAATGTGTAAATGGGACCAAAACCCGTGTCGGCCCAGGCATCGTGCAAGTCATCTCCACAAACCGTGCGATAGGCAAAAGAGCCTGGTGTGTCATTCATGTCACCCATCACCAGCACATCGCCACTGGTCTCATCCAGCAGTTGTCGCACAGCCTTGGCCTGACGGGAATGGGAAATAAAACCATTACCCAACTTCTGGGCCACCGACTTGATGCGCCTCTTACGGTCTGATGGCACATTCATTGATTCAATGACCTGACTGTCGTTGGCGGTGAACCGCAACGAACTCAGGTGCATATTCACCACCCGCAGGTCTCCGCCAGGCGCCTCCACATCCCACGCCTTGATAAAATAATTCAGTGTATCTTGTGACAACACCTCTGACTTCACCTCGGTAAAAGGATATTTGGAAATAATGCCCACGTCATAATATTCCTTTTTGCGGTAGGGGTATTTTTTATATAATTCCTTGAGCATCGGCTTGACAGTGCTCAGGTTTTCAAACGAGAAATAGACCAGTCCTTCCTGAATGACTACAATATCGGCATCCTGGTCAAGGATATAGCGCATGTTCTCGCTGGGCTCGTTTCCCTTTTGCCAGTTAAACTCAGTCACATTCATCGTCAAGACCTTTAACTGCGTCTTCTCAGGATCAGCCTTGGGCTCACCAAGATTAAAAGGAGAAATCAGCCTGATTGTAGGCCATGACAGCAGTAGTGCTCCTAGCAGGATGACGGCAGCGCGCCACTGCTTGAAGATTGCAAGCAAGACCATCACCACGATGACAAGTAGCAACACGATAGGGAACGCCAAAGTCAGCATCGACGGCAAGGTCCACACGACGGGATCCACTCGACCGCCATAGACCGACAACAGCAGAACAAAGGCCAACACGATGGCCAACAGATGGATGATGTGCTTCATGAGAAGGCGATTAACGTAATTTCCAACCGGGTTTAAAGAATGGTTCCTGGGCTGTAAATCTGGGCGCCCAGGTCTTGAGTAGCCAAATCAGCGGCAACTCGACCAGCATGGTCACGACAAAAACAAACAACGTCAGTTCCACGCCGCTCTCCATGCCCTGACGCAGGAGCAGGAAGCGGACGGGCTGCAGTATCAAGGGATGTGTTCCTAAAATGATGAGCGAGTAACGCCCGTAATAGCAGAACAACGGAATGTGAGGCAGCGGCTTGCACGCCCAGAACAACGCCAATATGGCCACAAAAGGCAAAACATACAACTTCCAGTAGGAGGGCAAAACCTGAAAATGCAGGTTCATGAAGTCGCTCAACCAGTAGATGGGCATCGCCACGGCGATCAAGGCCAGGATACCCCAACGGTCCCACTTCGTCGGAGCTATTGCTCCAATGCGTTTAATGCCCCACCCCAGCACAAAATAGGGCAACGCCACCAACGAGGTATCCAGCATGAGCGGCAGCTCAATCTTGTTGCCCCCTAGCTCATAGCCGACGACCGACAACGCTACTGTCGCCAGCAAGATGCCCCACAACGGCTTGATCCACCGTTGCATGGCATAGAAGATGACATTAACCCAAAACAGGCTCAGCAGGAACCACAACGGCGTGGTGTTTTCCCAGTATCGCAGATAAAAGGGCTCTACAAGCTGCGAGAGTCTGACCTCAATAGGCTCAGCGCCCACAATCAGGCGGAAGCCATACTCCAACAGACGTACGGCAAATGCAAACACCACGAAAAAAACAAACGGCACAAGGATATTGTTCACCTTGCGCCGCGTGAAATCGGCATAACCGCTATAAAGCTTGAAGAAGATGCCCGAAATGAAATAATACATCGGCAGACGGAAAGCCTGCAAGGCATCGTTCAGATGAGGAGCCAGATAGTTGAAAAACTCATGGTCAATGTGGTACATCACGATGAGCATGATGCACAGGCACTTCATGAAGTCGATATAAGCAATGCGCTGCTTCTCCACTTGCCATCCAATTGACCACGGGGATGATTACAATTTGGACTTGAGCATTGCAATGACACGTGAAAAATCGGTCATCTCGGCGATTTCCTCGGGTTCCAGGTCGAGGTCAAACGCGTCTTCCAATTCCGACGATAACGTCAAGTGATGCAACGAGTCCCATTTGGCGCAGTTCTTTTGGGATACGTCAATAGTGATATCTTCAAGATCAAAGACCTCACGCATGATCTCTAATACTTTCTCTTCCAGATTCATAATACTTTGATATTATAATAGTTCTGTATCTCATAGACATGGTCCAAAGCCAAATCATAACGCTTGGTGCCGTCAGCTTCGGTAGCAGAGCAGGCCATTCCCATGCGATCATAGAAATCGGCCGTCTGACCATTCTTTGCTGTAGGCAAGTATGCGGCTGTCACATGGCGATAACCATCCAAGCGCAGCACATTGAGTACCGTCTTAACAAAAGCGTCCTCGATACCCTTACCCAGAATGCGGCAACTCAGCAACAACGTGTCAATATTGACTGTAGTTTCATCGACCGGCTCCAGAAATATGGTACCTGTAATGCCATTGTCGCCGAAGCGGTCACTCACGCTCATACCATAAATGTGCCATCCGTTGTCAAGACGCTGCTTGACATCGGCTTCGGAATAGCGTTGGGTGGTGAGGTTGAACTGGTTTGTCTTCTGGGTCATCTGTGCGATACGCGGCAGGTTATGCTCATCGGCGGGGATGATTTCCAACTGCAAGTCAAGGCTGTAGAGATAACTCTCCATATCGGCAAATCGTCCCATCTCGGCCTTGCGCATAGCGTTGGCATGGTACTGCTGCGTTTTGGCACGATCCTCTTCTGTCACTCGATAGATGCGGAAATAACGCTCTACCAGTTGCTTAAAGAAGACCATCAATTGATAGGGCTTGTCGGGGAAATCAGGGACAGTGACCTCGGGCAACATCTGCTTGACCAGTTCACGCTCTGTCGGGTTGTCATCAAGAAAGACCATACTGTCAAGACCAATGTTCAGTTCATCAGCCAATTCGCGCAGGTTGGTCGCCTTGTCACGCCAGTTGATGCGCAGGGCACTGAAGTGCTCTCGCTTCAATACCATGTGCGGATTTTTCTCCCACGCTTCGACCACATCAGCCTCGTTATTCTTGCTGCACACCGTCAAAATCACACCGTTGCGGGACAACTGCAACAGTGACTGCTGCCAGTAAGAATAGGCCTTACCTGGATAGTCTCCGCCCAACTTGATGCCGTCGATGCCGTCCTCGCCGAGCACCCCACCCCACAAGGTGTTGTCCAAGTCCAGAACCAGACATTTCTTGCGTTTGAGCGCCATCTCCTCATCAAGACGCTGGAACCACCGCTGGAAATCATCCGCCAGTTTGGGATTCAGCATCATCTGCGACATGAGATAGTACTTCCAGTTCATGAGCGTCGAGGCGTCATAGCGGGACGTGAATTCGCCGAAGTCCACCCACTTGACATTGTTTCGTTCAATCGACAGCTGCATGGCGTGACGGTTGAAAGCAGTAACCGACTCGGCTACAGCAGTCTCGTTTCCCGTGAGCCTCAACTGGAACAGGTTCTCTAGAGAAAAGATGATGAACGGCTTGGTGACATCAACACGGTTCAGCACCAGGTCCAGCTTGTCAATAAAGGATGCAACTTCTTCGGACAACTGAATGCTGTCGGCATTGACTGGAACCTGATAGAACCAGATATAACGATCCACGTCTTCAGGTACATGACTGATGTCGTCATAACCTGAATAGGTCATGCCGTCACTGCCCAGAAAAGGTTCAACCGTCTGATTACGAAAGACAAATGTCTTCATAGCTCACTATTTCTTTATCAAGCGATATACTTTGCTCAAGAATGCCCATAGGCGCGGACGCATCATCAGAGTGTGGATGACTTTCCATTTCTTGCCATAGTAGTTGGCCTCAGGTCCCACACAGGGGAAAGGAAACAGCCCTGCTTGACGAATGCGCTGCAACACCTCATCAACACAGCCGCTCGTCAACGCCTTGGTCATGGCAAAAAACAGGTAAACATTCCTCAAGCCAGCAACACTCCCGGGTGCTGATTTACCATAATGCAGTTCATGGCGCTGAATGGCATCATTAATTGCTGCAGCAGCATTGACTTGGCTGAAAAGACGACGACGGATATGGTTTATATCAGAACTATGCATAGCACTATCGCTGCGGTTCACGTAGTAATAGGCTGCTGTACCGTCGTGAGCCACACGTTCGGCGGCAAGGAGGAAACGTGCAATCAACGACCCATCTTCACAGACGATGAGAGACGTGTCAAAACGCCATCCCTTTTCATCCCCTAAATAGGCACACCCCTTTTCAAAGAAACTGCGGGAAATGAGAAAACGCCAGATGTAAGGCGTCATCGAGTGTCCGGACAAATAGTCCACGCCGCTCATCACCGCAGTCGATGGATATTGATCATTACGCTTTGACGAGGGGATTGGAGTTCCCTCAACATCCACGCTCTTGTAATTGAACAGGAGCACGTCAATCCGTTCATCAAGGGCTCGATACAACAGGGGAGCCATGACCCCGGCCTCTAGGTAGTCATCACTGTCAACAAATTGGATATAGTGGCCACGTGCCATGTCTAGCGCACGGTTGCGAGCGGCACTCACGCCTTGGTTCTGCTGACGGATGATATGCACCTGAGCATGGGTGGACGCAAAGGCTTCGGCTGCAGCGACACTGCCGTCGGTAGAGCCATCATCCACTACCAGCACCTCATACTCACCATCACCAAGTCCTTGACTGATAATTGATGAGAGGCACCTTGACAAGTAACGCTCAGTGTTGTAAACAGGAACGATGTATGTCAGCAGCAATTCGCTCATCACCTGGGAACTTCAACCAACTCTATGAGACCTGTATTCTTTTGGAACATGAAGGCTACCTGCTTGTTACCCATCGCACACGCGGGAACGGGGCCGCTCACCAGCAGGAAACGCTGACTGCGCAACGCTGCAATGGCTGCAGTGATGTCAGTCACTTCATAACAGATGTGATAGGGAGTCACGCCAGACGTTGCAAGCGTGCGTGCCACAGGACTCTGCTCATCAAGGGGCTCTAACAATTCCAAACGTGGCGCACCTTCCTTTTCCAGGAAACAGATACGCACATGTTGGATGGGGTCATCGGTAACAGGGCTTGCCTCATAGCCCATCAGTGTAAAGAACTGTGAGCTTTTTGAGATATCGTGGCAAGCGATGCCGATATGATGAAAAGCGAGAAGTGACTCCATTGTCGTCAATACTCAATGACGGGCGATACCTTGCAATCACGCATCTGCATGACAGCACTACCCCAACTCAGGCCGGCTCCGAAAGCGCTCATAATCACCGTGTGCTCTCCTTCAAGTTTGCCAGCCAACTCACTGGATACCGTGAGAGGCACCGACGTGCTGCTGGTATTGCCATACTTCTTGATACAGTAAGGAACACGTGAGGAATCAACCTTCAGTTTCTTGACAAAGAAGTCCATCATGAAAAGGTTTGCCTGATGGAAGACCAGATAATCCACATCATCAATGGTCTTGCCGGTCTCCTTGAGCAGTTGCTTGATGCTTTTCGGTACCTTGCTGATGGCAAAATTGAACACGTCCATACCATCCATAAACACTTCAAGGTCGTTACGGATGTTGCCGTCTTCCTGTTCCCGTTCAATGAGGGACTCTGGGGTAATCGGATTACGCATTCCGGCATGGATTTTGAGCTTATCTTCTCCGCTGCCGTCGGTATAGAGCATGAAAGTCGAATCGCCATAGTCACCCTTCTCAACAAGAGTTGCCGTTCCAGCGTCACCATAGAGCGGCCAGTCCACCTTGTCGCGGCGGTTGACAATCTTGGAGAATGTCTCGCCATCCAGCAAAAGGACCCTGTTCACTCCCTCCATAGAGGCGTAGGCGAACGCAGTACTCAACGCATACAGGTAACCGGAACAACCTAAGGATATATCCAAGCACATCGTCTCACGAGGCAAGCCCAGACGATGCTGCAACAAGCACGAGGTGGCAGGAATCCTGTAATCAGGTGTCTGGCTCATGAACAACAACACATCAATGCTTGCGGCATCAATGTCATTGTCGGCCATAAGCTGGAGCGCAGCCTTATAACACAAGTCACTCGCCATCACATCATCGGCAGCGATACGTCTCTCGGCAACACCGATGCTGTTGATAGTCTTCTCTATTTCTTCCTCAGGGATAAGATATCCCAAATCCTTATTATAGACGACATCAGGGGGCACACAGGCACTCATCGCCTTGATTCCCACTCCATGAAAAGTAAGTTTTGCCATAGTAACAGGCTATTAATGATGTAAGGATTAGAAAACAAGAAAAAATGCAAAAACACCCTGCCTTCAGAATACTCTGGGCAGCAAGTCGTTTAGCAGATGGTCACCATCACTCTTCTTCCACTCTAGTCTCGACGATGTCATAAAGGTCCTTGACAGTGCTGCTGCCACGGATATCGTCGCCACGGAATTCGACGTCATATTCCTCGTCAATCATTGCGATAACCGACAATGCGACAAGCGAAGACCATTCCTCTAAATTCTTGAATTGAGTGTTGGCCTGTATAGTATCTGGATCTGTTTCATCAAACAGATCAGCGAAGTTCTCTATGAATTGATCAAGGTTCATCACTCTTATAACGTAAAAAGAGCTCAATTATTTTACGGGCAGCAAAATTATATAAAAAAACTTAATTCAATAACAACACATGAATTAAATAACAAAAAAATTCACTTTTGTTCTGAAATCTGAGTTTACTCTTGCAAGAACAACGTGATTTTCTCATAAAAGCCCGATGTTCCTATAAATTCATAGGCCAAATAATCGGCATTGTCATTGCCTTCGATGATTTCTACGCCTTCTTCGGTAATCGCGACATCCCACCCCACTAAGGCCACTTGCGGTATTTTGCGGGCAGCATCCAGACTGGCTTGCATCACCTTGTCCCAATGCGGCACCTTAAAACCGAGCATCACAATTCCGCTAGACGGATGAATGACACACAGGTCACCTTCTTTATTGATTCCTTTTGAAACCACAACACCCGTCGGAAGATCCACTTCATAGTAGTAACCACCAAGGGCTGTGTTATCAACAATCGAGTCACCGACGCCTGCACGGAGGATGGCCTTCATGACTTTGGCTTTCCCATCTGGACGGCACACTGTCAACACCCTGATTGTGTTCACCGAGGCATTGCCAAAGCTCATGCCATGATGTTGGACAATGGTCTCCTCAATAAGTGCATCCTCGGCTACACATTCATCAAAAAGACTGTGCAGTTGTACGTCGTCCTCTCCGGAATAAACAAAGCGACGTATGCCTTTACCTTGTATCCCGTCTTTGGGCTTTATGATCACAGATGGGTACTTTTGGACAAATGACTTAAAGTCATCAAATTGTGCGTCTTTTATATACAACCATCCGCGATGCACAAAATCCTTAAAATAGACATTAAACTCCTCCTTATTCCTGAACAGATGAAAATAGCTGGAATCGTTATACTTGCGAAACAGGCGGGACAGACGATTCAAGGTAATACGTTTACTTCGTTCCGGATTACTGCAACGCCACAGGTTTCCCACGGTGTACTGGTCGATGTGTACGCCATGGAAAAAATAGGCAGATGCATAATCCAACAAATGATAATACCTGCTGTAGCCACTAATGGCAGACAACTTCGTCACCTCCCTATAAATCCTTTTAAAATATCGATAAGCTACTTGAAGAACACCCATTCTACTTTCTATAATTTAAGGGGGTTATTACCGTATAATCTATAGATAGAAATCAGAAATCAAATTTCTTGGCCTGCACCCCAATATAGGTGCTGTTGTCACGAGCCTGAGTCATGAGGACGCTGTTTGCGCCCAAAGTCACGCCATTGCCGATGGTCAGGCCTTGCAGCACCACGCTGGCCACGCCCAGCAGATTACCATTACCGATGGTAATGCCTCCTGAGAGATGAGCACCAGGCATCAGACCGTTAAAGTCTCCGATGATATTATCGTGCCCGATGACAACGTGGTCATTAATGAGATTAAAGTTCCCGATTTCCACGTCACAAGAGATCATACAACCGTTTTGGATGATATTTCCTTCACCTATAGTCACCGTCTCCTTGTCCACGTAGAAGGTTGACGGGTCAATAAGGTTTGGAAAAGAGATGTGTTCATTGGTAATCTTCTCACGGATGCGGCGAACAGTCTTATTCTCATTGATGGCAAAGGCAACAGCCATAGGTTCATCGACTTGGAGAAGCATATCCATGCCTCCAAGCACCGTGCCATAATGGGAAACAGCAGTGCCAGCTGGTTTGGTGTCATCCAAGAATCCTATCAGCTGCCAGTCGCCTCCATTGGCATTAATTCTCCTAATCAAGCAGGCAACTTCCTTTCCGAACCCACCGGCACCGTAAATAACTATTTTCATATAGTACTATCCTTTAGGCTTTTAAATAATTAGCGCTTGCAGCAAGAGATAATCTCATGAGCGACACGCTCCACATCACTATCGCTCACGCATGGACCGCTGGGAAGGCACAATCCCATCGTAAACAGATGCTCGCTCACACCGTTGACATAAGCTGGGGCACCAGCAAAAACAGGCTGAGTGTGCATGGGTTTCCACAGCGGGCGAGACTCAATATCACAAGATTCAAGGTGCTGACGTACAGTCTCATAATCAACACCTGTCTTAGCGGGATCGATCAGGATGGTATTAAGCCAGTAATTACTGTCATAGCGCTCATCGGGATTGAGATGGACAGTAATACCGTCAACATCAGCAAACAATTCGACATATCGGTCACACAGGTGCCTGTGGTGGGCCAGATGTTCATCAAGCACGGTCATCTGTCCACGACCGATACCAGCGCAGATGTTGCTCATGCGGTAATTATAGCCGATCTCCTTGTGCAGATAGTAAGGCATGGGCTCACGGGACTGGGTGGCATAGAACATGATCTTCCTTTTGGTCGCCTCATCTGGACAGATTAGGGCACCACCTCCGCTTGTGGTAATCATCTTGTTACCGTTGAAACTCATGATGCCGTAATCACCGAATGTGCCACACAGCTGGTTCCTATAACGGGAACCGAACGCCTCGGCCGAATCCTCAATGACAGGGATCTCATAGCGGTTGGCAATCTCCATGATTTCATCAATCATACCCGGCATTCCGTACAGATAAACCGGGATAATCGCCTTAGGTTTACGACCTGTCTTGGCAATACGGTCTTTGATGGCCTCTTCCAGCAGATTGGGATCCATGTTCCAGGAATCAGCCTCACTATCGACGAACACTGGCGTAGCTCCCTGATAGACTATAGGATTGGCACTAGCTGAGAAGGTCATTGATTGACAAATGACCTCGTCACCACGACTGACGCCCAAATTGACCAGCGCCAGATGGATTGCAGCAGTGCCTGAACTCAGGACAACAACATGTTTACCTTGCTCGCACAATGCCTCCAAATCCTTCTCAAAGGCATTCACATTCGGACCAAGAGGCACAACCCAGTTAGTGTCAAACGCCTCTTGAATATACTTCATCTCCTGTCCGCTCATGTGGGCAAGACAGAGCAAAATCTTACTATTTGCCATAATATAAATTGAATTTTGTTGTGATTTTACTATTCTGGTGCGTGACCCGGATACACATCACGATGTGATATCAAGTCTTTGATGATAAGCTCACTGGCAGCTGATTGTGCGCGGTTCGAGAGAGGGAAATTGGTCACTGTCTTTACGCCAGGGATGTAACTGTCGCCTGTGAAAACCGCATCCCCAATAACCCATGTCACACACGATGGGCTGTGGCCTGGTGTGAAGACGGGAACGGCCTGAATGCCGTCAAACAAGTCTATTCCCTGTCCATCTTCAACCAAGATAACATTTTCTGGCTTTTGCAGAATGAAGGGGTCATTGATGTATTTGGAAAAATTCCTTTTATCGCTCAGCAGTTCCTCCTTACCGGCTTCGTTAGTGTAAATGACCATTGAGGGAAACATCGTCAACAGTATATTCAGTCCGTAGATGTGGTCATAATGACCATGGGTCAGCATGACGCCACGCAAGGTACCGTCACCAATGAGATGGAGCAATGGTTCCACATCGCCGCAATCCAACAACCAGGATTCGCCCTCATGGGTGATCACATAACTGCATGACCTATATAATGTATTGACTACCTTACGGATTTCCACAATAGTAATCGTTTTCTCTTACATCGGTATTTCTCCAATTACTGCATGTGGAGATAAAACTGTGCATCATGGTCAAAGACCTTCTTATAGGTCTGGACTCTTGAGCATTCTACACGCTTAGCACGCTCAATGACCTCGTCAAGATACTCTCCAAACATTGGACCTGTCAACATCTGTGGAATCTCAATCGCCGGCGCTAAATTATATTCAATGAGTAACGGTTCTCCATCAGGGAGGACGGTGATGTCCCAACCGACATAATCAAAATAGGGTAAACGACGGTGCATTTTCAGCAACGTTTCAACCACAACCTGATAGTTGGGAATAACGAGATTCTCTATGCCCGTGATTTGCTTGAGAGAGGCGACTTCCAAGCTTTTATATCGGCACACACGGTCATCAACAACGCCATTGGCATCGATCAGACAGCAACCGCCTCCCTTGGAAATATTATCCTTTATCTCTCCTTTATCTCCAAAACGCAATGATGCGAACGGGTACAAGAACGAGTAACTACCGTCAGGACGACGATAAGTATATAGGCGCATCGTGTTTAACGATGATGGGTTTACACGCTGAATATCAGGATGCTGAACAGCCTTCTCCTGTACGATAAAGTTGAATGAGTAACGGTTAAATAATGCTCTGATGTTTTCAACATCTTTATTCTTTATCCCCTCTACACCATCGCCATTACAGGTTTCAACTGTAGGCTTGATGATCATCTCGGCATCATATCCAGCAACAATAGTAATAGCATCATCTATCGTGACTTCTTGGCCATCATGATAATAGTGGCCATGAATATTCTTGATTACCGATACAGGTTGCCTGACATCAGGAAACAATTCACTGTATATATTCTTATCCAGATAAGGCGTAATAAAGTCATGACGATTAAGGGCAGGGATGACATAAAAGTAATACACGTCCATGGACAAATACTTGTCACTGTGTACACCGTTCAACCGCGAAAAATAGTCGTCAAACATCATCGACACCTTAAAACCATGTTGTTGGTAATAGGGTGACAGCTCTTTTTTATGCGCTTTATAGTTGAAGTCTGGCGCCATCACATGATCTTTGAAGTACCAGTCTCCCCAATAATACTCCTTGTTGTTATTGATAAATTTATCCATAATCACAGTCAGTTGTCAAATTAATAAATAACCATGTCACTCACTTTAACATCACTGGCATAAAACTCCATGCTAGCCCATGCGAGTCCCACGCCGAATCCGCATGCCACACAGTGGTTCTCAGTCCCACCAGACAATTTCTCACGACACCGCGACACCATGGTCAAGGGGATAGAGGCACTCGTGACATTGCCAAAGTCTTCAAGACAATAGGGGGTTTTCTCGGCTGGAATCTTGACAGCCTTACGTATCTTCTCATCAATAAACTTGTTGGCCTGATGCAGCAACAGCAGGTCAACGGTTTCAACATCGATATTGAAGGTTGCTATCAATTCCTTTAATGAACGGGGTGGCTGCTTGATGGCGAAACCAAACACGTCCATGCCATTCACAATCATGTCAACACCACGCCTGAAAACGCCGGGCGACACTTCTTTCTCCTCAAGAGAGTCAACGGTCACAGGATTGCGCATACCGCCGTAAGGTGCCCACACGGCGTCAAAGCCGCTACCGTCAACGCCGTACATAAAATTCATGGGACGGCTCCTCTCAGGATCATATTCCAGTGCCGTAGCTGTTGCAGCATCTCCAAACAAGGGGCGAACGGCTGTATCTCGTGGATTACGGTTTTGTGTATTGGTCTCAGCGGCCACAAGGACGGCACGTTTGAATGTTCCATGTGACATCAACGATGAGACGATACTCATGCCATAGACCCACCCTGAGCAGCCAAACGGCAAGTCAAACACACAGCAGTCGCTACGCAACTTGAGACGGTCCTGCAAGACGCACGCCGTCTGAGGTGCGATATAGTCCCTGGAGGTGCAGACATAGGCAAAGCAATCCACGTCCTGTGGCTCCCATCCCATATCTGAGAGCAACTTCTCCACGGCCTTGACTGTCAAGTCCGAGGCGGTAGTGCCCTGCTCCACCTTGCGATGCCGTTCAATACCTGTCGAGGCGATCACTTTCAATGCCTCGTTCTCATCTTTATAAATGGGCAGGCTGATGTTTTCCTCAACCGTTGCCGGCACACAGGCACTCATGCCTGCTATGCGGACGTTATTGATGGTCAGCTGTGACATAATATGTATAAATTATTTATCGGACTTTATTGCTTAAGTTTCAATCGCTGGATTTTACCCGACGAAGTGCGCGGGATACACTCGATCCATTCCCATTCCACAGGTATCTCATGCGGTGGCAACAGTTGAGCCAGACGACTCTTGACTTCGTTTATCTCTATTGGGGTCTCACCCTTCACAAGATAGGCCTTGGGGACCTCGCCTAGCACGCCATTGGGGTCATTCACTGCAACACAGGCACAATCTTTCACGCCAAGCGACATGATAGCCTCCTCAATGGCTGCAGGACTGACTTTTTCTCCTCCAACGTTGATGAGTTCCTTTTTGCGGCCTGTCAGATAGAAATTACCGTTCTCGTCACGATGGCCCCAGTCTCCGGTTCGGAACCAGTCTCCGTAAAAAGCCTCTTCATTATCCTTGTCCAGATAATAGGAACGACACACCATATTGCCTCGCACACATAATTCTCCGTCAACATCATTGTTCAAACGTTGACCATCCTCACCGCAAATCTGCACATCGACTAAAGACGATGCCGGACGTCCAATGCTTTCAAGGTTGGCGGCATTGGCATGGAATTCACTGAATAACGCTCTTGATGCCTCGGTGAGGCCATAGTGCATACACAGGCGTGTCTTGGGGAAGAGCTCCATAAGCAACCGCTTATCCTCAACAGGCATTGCAGCACTACCGATTTCAATATAACGCAACTGATCGGCAAACTTGGCGATACGCCTGCCACTAAAACGCTTGATGTATTGCCATGCAGCGGGAACCATGCCGAATCCTGTCACTTGCTCTTTCTCAAGCACAGTGAAAAACGACTTGAGGTTAGCGAAATTGCTGACCAATACAAGCGTTGCGCCCACAGAGAGGACACAGCGCAGTCGGCCCAAGCCGAAAGAATGACTCAACGGTAAGGCAAGAGCCTCTATATCATCAGTTTTTGTACCAATAAAGCCATTGGTATTGCTTGCTGAGCCTGAGATATTGTCATGAGAAAGGCAGACACCCTTGGGCGCACCTGTAGTTCCTGTGGTAAACATCACGTCGGCTACATCAGTTGCCTGTAGTCGAGGAGATTTCAAATGAGCTTCGCAACAATCATCCAACGGAATTTCAGCGAACGGGATAATATGGCATCCGGCAACAACGCCAGTTTCGCCGAAACAAGCAGCAGGCTTGACGATGTTCACGATATAGTCCAACCGTTCACGGGGAGCCGCAGAATCCACCACCACATTGACCACCCCTAACAGATGGGCGGCAAAATAGACATAGATGAATTCCTTCTCTTTCTGGGCCGACAACAGGACACGGTCACCCACCTGCAAGCCAAGTGATTGCATGAACAACGCACACGCCTCTATCCTAGAGACCAACTGAGCGTATGTAATCCGATTGTCACCCTCAACAAGCGCTATCTTGTCGGGGGTGGCCGTCGCATGATTGGCAATGTCACACAGCAGTGTGCTGTGGAGCGCTTTAAGCATGTAGGAGTTTGGTTACTTCTTGGACAATCGACTCGACAGAAGTCAAGTCAAAAAGGTCCTCAAGCGGGAACTCAACATCAAGTTCCTGCTCTATGGTACTGATAATTGCCAGGTTACCTACTGAATCCCATTCCGGAATATCACCCGAAGATAGGGTATCAGTAATTTTGGAAAGGTCCACATTCAAGACCCGGGCAATAATTTCTTTTACCCGTGATTCCATCAATTGAAATGAGATGCTATTTGTGTTTCTTTTGTACTATCTCAAACAGGTCCTGGATGGTCTCTGATTTGAGAATATCATTACCCTTGATGATGACATCATACTCGTCATCAACCATTGCAATAATAGACAATGCTGTCAGCGACGACCACTCATCAAGTTCCTTGAATACAGTGTCGGCTACGAATTCCTCGGGGTCCGTCTCATCAAACTGAGCCGCAAAGTTTTCAATAAAATCTTCTATTTTCATAGTTATATAAATTCAATTTATCAGGTACCTTATCATCAAAATGAATAATAATGAAAGGCAAAAGTACACATATTTTTATAAACTGCCAAAAAAAGTCCTTATTCTTTAACATTAGATTGAGAAGCCGCCATCAATGACCAAGTCATGACCTGTGAGCCAACTTGATGCATCGCTGAGCAGATAGATGACGCCGTTGGCGATATCTTCAGGACGGCCATATCGGCCCAATGGATACTTCTTGGCATCCTCGGCAAGCTGCTCATCGGTAATGACACCCCTGTGGATCAACGGGGTATCCACCATGCCAGGGCAGACACTGTTAACACGCACCTTGCGAGCGGCATATTCACGTGCAGCATACTTCATCACGCTGTTTAATGCGGCCTTTGATGCGCCATACACACCATTGCCCGGCATGTAACTGTGGGTTCCACCAATAGATGCCATCAGTACCACCGATGCACCTTTGTTGAGGATCTTTTTCTTATACATGAGGCGCATCAACTCTACAGGAGAGAAGAAATTCACCTCAAACATGCTGTCATACTTTTCACGGGTACCAAACTGCAAAGGCAGCGTTACCGAATTACCAGCGCACAATACGGCACCATCCAGGGGAGGCAGCTCGCCCAACAGGCGCTTAACATCTTCCTGACACGTCAAATCAGCAAGGCATTGACAATGACCGCCTTCTACTGGAGCCATTTCATCGATAGTCTCCTGAAGTCGGGACTGGTCCCGAGCAGTAACAACGACACGGGCGCCCATGCGTGAACAATTAATTGCAGTAGTCCTCCCAATGCCTGACGAGGCACCAGTGACCAATATGGTTTTTCCAGCAAGGGAAAAAGGATTATAACTGTTTGTTTCCATTTATCTTGTTGAACTATTATTTAAAATCAAACTTCTTGGCAGGCACACCGATATAAGTACACCCATCCTTAGGCTTTGTCATCAGTACACTTCCAGCACCCAAGGTAATATTATCTCCAATCTTTATCTGCTGCAATACAATGCTCCCGACACCGAGAAGGTTGCAGTCACCAATAGTGACCGATCCAGAAAGATGCACATTAGGCATCAACACGTTGAAATCACCTATCACATCATCGTGACCCATCACGTTAAAACCATTAAAGACATTGAAATCTCCTATGGTCACATCACAGGTTACACTGCAACTATTTTGGATAATGTTTCCTTGACCTATTTTGAATGTTTCAGGATCAAGCACTTTAAATGATGGCGCTATAAGATTGGGGAAATAAATGTTCGGATTGAGAATCCTTTCATGGATAAGCTTGCGAGAAGTGGGGGATCCGACAGCAATCGCCAAGGCCAATGGACCATCAACGGCATTCAGATCATCCATTTTTCCAATCACTTGACCATAATGAGACACGAGTGATCCAACGGGAATACTGTCATCATAGAAACCCACCAAATGCCAATGCTCATTACAAGCCTTGTTGATACGATTGATACCTCCAGCTACTTCTCGGCCCAATCCACCAGCACCATAAATAGCAATCTTTTTGCTCTTAACAACCGATGAACCATAGGACGAACTAGCGATATCAATCCGCTGTGATTTAATCTGGCAAGGGTTTCCATATGCGACAACGCCATCCGGTATATCATTAACAACAACACTACCTGCACCAATTATACTCCATCGGCCAATTCTTACTCCTGGTATAATAACGGTTGCAGCTCCGATCCAAGCGCCCATACCTACATGAACATTACCGCACAATGTTGCCTGAGGAGAAATGTGAACATAATCATCTATAATACACTCATGATCAATCGAAGAGTTTGTATTGATAATGCAATGCCTACCTATTTGTGCGCCACTTTGAATGGTGCTGCCCTGCATGACAACAGTCCCTGCCCCTATTCTAGCATAGGACGAAATATTTGCTGAGGGATGAACTGCTGTAACATACTCACATTCTGAGCCTAGCCTTTCAACAATTTGCTTACGTGATATATTATTACCAACGCTCACCACAAGAGGAGATTGACCTTCCCATTGATGCAAAACAGGAATAGACATCAACTCATCTATTGTTACATCATCGTCAATGAGGGCATCTACCTTGATACCCTTTGCACTCAGTATGTCAATAATAACTTTTGCGTGTCCGCTTGCTCCGTAAAGATACATTAGTTATTTCCGTTAAACATTTCCATTGTTGCTTGACCAGCTTGGGAAATTCCATCCCTGCCAATCACTTTCTTAA
Source organism: uncultured Prevotellaceae bacterium (assembly GCA_900318645.1). Taxonomy (GTDB): domain Bacteria; phylum Bacteroidota; class Bacteroidia; order Bacteroidales; family Muribaculaceae; genus Sodaliphilus. Next base: position 96,487 of record ONLH01000009.1, on the reverse strand, counting down.
TTGTTGAGAAGATGACCTTGACATCATTGAAAAAGGTGCAATGGTCAACATACCAAACATCAAGCTTAAATTTCTCAGTCCATGTTATTGTATTACGACCATGACACTGAGCCCAACCAGTGATTCCTGGACGAACCTCATGACGACGAGCCTGTTCTTCACTATATAATGGCAAATACCTCACCAATAATGGCCTTGGCCCAATGAGGGCCATATCTCCCTTCAATACATTAACCAGTTGGGGAAGTTCGTCTATACTTGTTGAACGAACAAACTTGCCCACACGGGTGAGACGGTCCTCATCAGGCAGCAAGTTACCCTCATCATCTCGTTCATCGGTCATTGTCTTGAATTTGATAATCTTGAAAATCTTACCATCTTTGCCTGGGCGTTCTTGAAGGAAGAAAACTCCGGCTCCCCTATTTGCAAAATGCAGCCAAACAGCTACTACAATCAATAGAGGAGATAAACACATCAGAGCAACAAGAGATATCGTAAAACCCAACGCCCGCTTGATATAATCCCTATATATATTCATTTAAAAATATTTCAATCGTGTTTTCAACTCTATATCTAAGGTTCACTGCTTTACAGGACAATTTGCCCAATCTATCAGCTCTTGAGCTTGTGCAATTGACAAGAAATTATGGGACCGAATAAGGCTGCACATCCTGTCAAAGGCTGTACCTTTACCAATGTTGGATTTAAAATGACGTTTGCAACGATTAATCACAGTAGCTGATTCTTTGTAATAGCTCTCAAATTCTTTGCGCGACATCATTTTTTTGTTTGACGGGACCAAGTCGTCTATGTGAAAATAACAAATGTTATAATCATTTTTGCTCATTTGCCTTTTCACGAACCACAACGGGAAAAGCCGGAAATAGCCGCCACCCGAGAACGCAATTTCTTTGCCCCAAAGATGTGCCAAGGCTATAGGATACTCTTTAATTGAGCCACTCTGAGTCTTAATCAAAGTAGGTTGTTGATACCCAAATCCCTGGAAACCACCTAATTCCATAGAGGCAGGAAAAACTGACGAGTCGTTCTCAATGCCACACTGAGCTAAAATGTCAAAGGCCCACTTGTTATTATTCCCGATTGAGAATGCAGGTGCACGATAGCTTTTCACCTTATAGCCAATACATTGTTCCAGATTATCAATTGCCACCCTCGTATCCTCCAGCATCTCATCACAACTCATCTTATTAATCCACATATGGATATTGGAATGACATCCTATCTCATGGCCTCGCTGTTGAATACGTTTCACAACCTCGGGGAACTCCTTAGCCATCATGCCTACAACAAAGAACGTTGCTTGAAACTGACGTTCATCTAGAAGGTCAAGAATCATCTCCAGACAATGGTCAAACGTAGCATAACGCTCCGGGCGACCACCAAAATAGGTCTTTTTAATGAACCATTCCTCTATGTCAAAGGACAATATGTTCATGCAATTGGAATCAGTTGATCTTTAATACCACGGCGCCCCAAGAATAACCGACGCCAAATCCACACAAGAGGACATTACCTTTCAGGCGGTTCTCCTTGTGAGCCTCTACCAGACAGATAGGGATACTGCTGGAAACAGTATTTCCTACATTCTCCATGAACATAAAGAAGCGCTCCTCTGGAATGCCCATTTTCTTCCTCAAGAAGTCAAGCATGTACTGGTTGGCTTGATGAAGGACAAACAGATCAATATCTTCTTTGCCCAGACCATTCTTTTCAAGAACTTCATTGACAACCTTGGGAACGTTCCTTTGGGTGAAGACATAAATCTGAGCACCATTCATATAGAGGTGATCTGACGATACTGGATTACCGTTCTTGTCAAACGACACATCGTTCTGCTTCTCCCGGAGTCTTGAGGCCCCCGACTTGACGATCAGGTTTTTTGCGCCCTTGCCATTGGTCCCCAATGCAAAATCACATACCTCGGCAAAGCCATCTATCGATATCAGTGCGGCCGATGCTGCATCTCCGAAAATCGTTCGGTTTCCCTTATCCTTGGGATGCAGGTACTTGTTGTACGTCTCGGAGGTCAACAACAATACATTTTCAGCTACTCCACTGGTTATCAACCCCTTGGCGATTGCCAAGCCATAAACGAATCCCGAGCAGCCCAGGTTAAAGTCAAAGGCTCCGATGTCTTCTCTCAATCCTAGACGTTCCTGTAACAGGCAAGCAGAAGTCGGAAGGAAATAATCGGGACTCTGAGTACACAGAATCACAAAATCAATAGAGGCTCTGTCAATGCCGTTTTCCTCGATTAATTTATTCGCCGCTCTTTCGGCAAGATCTGTTGCTGTCTCATCGGCGGCGGCCACATGACGTTGCTTGACGCCCACTTTCTCAGTGATCTTCTCTACAGACCACTCAGGAAAATCCTGGACAATCGCCTCATTAGTGACAACTTGTTCGGGCAAGCAATAAGCCACATGCTTGATATATGCTTTCTTCATCTGTTTCAAACTCTATATCAAGTTATATACTGATGTATATATTACCCACGTTACAATGATATCAGCGAAGAGACTTCACGTACTCAAACAAGTCGTTCACCGTTTCAGTTTCGCTCATTTCTTCAACATCCACAATGACACCATACTCCTCGTCAACCATAGAAACCAATAACAGCACCATCACCGAATCCCACTCCTCAAGCTGGGAATAAACAGTGTCTGCAGTAATCGTGGCGGGATCTGTTTCTTCGAATAAATTAGCAAACTTGCTTATAAAATCATTAAGTTCCATTCTTTATAATCTTTGTTTAATCAAAACACTTTTTACTAGCTCGGTATCATTCCACATTCAGAACGACCCCAGCCCATGAGTAACCGACGCCAAAGCCACACAACATGACTTTACCGTTTACCCTGTTCTCCTTTTTAGCTTCTACAAGGCTAATAGGTATGGTGTTAGAAGCCGTGTTACCAACGTTTTCCAAATAGATACAGAAACGATCTTCTGGAACGCCCAGTTTCTTTCTCAAGAAATCAAGCATAAAGCGGTTGGCCTGATGAAAGACAAACAGATTGATGTCCTCTTGATTAAGATTGTTCTTAGCCAAAACGTCTTTGACCAGCTTGGGAACGATTCGCTGAGTGAACACGAAGATCTGGGCACCATTCATGTACATATGGTCTGATGATACAGGGCTGCCGTTCTTGTCAAAAGTCAGATCATCCTGACGCTCCGGCATCCTTGATGCTCCAGATTTAACAATAAGATTATTTGCTCCTGAACCATCTGTTCCAAGCACAAAGTCCATAATCTCTGCACTTCCTTCAGTGGAAATGACAGTCGCTGTAGCGGCATCGCCAAAGAGCATATGGTTGCCCTTATCCTGCGGGTGAAGATAACGAGTGACGTTGTCTGCAGTCAGTAACAGCACATTAGTGGCCAGGCCGCCCATTATGAGTCCTTTTGCAATAGCAAGACCATAGACATATCCTGAGCACCCCAAATCAATATCGAAGGCACCAATGTCCTTTCTCAGTCCTAAGCGATTCTGAAGAACGCAAGCTGTTGACGGCATGAAATAGTCTGCACACTGGGTGCACAGTACAACGAAATCTATTGACTCCCGATCAATGCCACTCTCTTCAAAAAGATTATTAGCAGCTTTCACAGCCAAATCCGATGCAGTTTCGCCAGGAGCGGTGAGATGACGCTGTTGAATGCCCACATTTTCTGAGATTTTCTCAACAGCCTTTTCTGAGAAAAGTTTAACGATATCCTCGTTAGTGACTATCCTCTCTGGCAAATAATATGCTACATGTTTGATATACGCTTTTTTCATCTTTTACAAATACTTGATACGGTTCTACTGGCTCATACTATTAAACCAATCGACTATATTATTAACGAAGAGACTTCACGTACTCAAACAAGTCTTTAACCGTCTCAGTTTCGCTCATTTCTTCAACATCCACAATCACACCATACTCCTCGTCTACCATCGAGACCAATAAGAGTACCATCACCGAATCCCATTCCTCCAGTTGGGTGTAAACGGTATCGGGAGTAATCGTGGTGGGATCTGTTTCTTCAAATAAATTCGCAAACTTGGTCACAAAACCACTAAGTTCCATCTTACAAAAATATATTTAATTGTTAGTTATTTATATCATTTTTTCACCTCACATCAAATGACATGAGTGAGAAACACCAATTATCTGCAACATTTATGCCATTGAACTTTTCTTTATCTTTTTCATTCAAGATATAATAGACCAGAGGCAGTCGTTTGGGCACCATCTTTTTGGGCAACTTCACGAGCAAACACTGTTTCAGATGCATGAATCCAACGTATAGGATGGCATCTACAGCCTCTTTGGCACATATATAGCAGCAAGCCTGAAGTAGGGACTGATAGGTCTTCTCTCCGTTTTTGCGGCAATCCATCAGATAGGCGACTTGTTTGCCCTCTTCATGATAGACCCTATAGGCAAACCTGGTTTCACCAATGTTCACCCTTTTGTAGGTCTGATTACGGAATCGTTTCTCAAAACTATCTTCGCTGACGTCACATGAAAAACGACGTCTACGTTCTTTAGAATTGAAAACCGCGGAAATTGCAGTATTTAGCATTAGGTGCACCTTGAGTGCACCGCGCCACAATGAGTCAACAAAGCCAGGTAGCGGTTTGCCTAAGGTTTTAGATAAAGAAACCGGCAAGACATAATAGCTCAGATCATCTATCAACCTCTCCTTATTTATCTTGAGTGCATACTTCACTGAGTTATGATTAGGCACGCCTACCTGAATGTCAAAACCATCCTGAGCGACACGTTCCCTCAATGCGTTAAACATCGAGGCCATAATCATTACATTCTTCCGGAACTTCTTTCTAACAAACGTGCTCCCGCTAACAACGACATTGATACCATGATCATAACGCATGGGAGCAAACGTATTGAATGCCATCAGTTCATTGTCCTGATTAAATACCAGAGCATGATATGCATAGCCCCAGGGATTGGATATGTACCACCCATTTTGGAGATGTTCCACAGTGACGTTCGCCTCAAATGACTCATTGAAGCCATCGACGATTTTCTGCCATTGCTCCTTGTCTATTTCGTGCGTAAGTTTAATGGATATCGTCTGAGACATCTCAATCTCGTTTAGAAGTGATCTGATTCACCAAATCAAGCATTAAAGCCTTGACCTTGGTATGTTCAAAATGCTCAAGCACAAATTGACGAGCAGCTTGGCCATATTGATGAGCCTTTTCTTTATCCTCGAATGTCAAAATAGCTTCTGCAATGGATTCGGGGGTGATATCACAATAAACGCCTGTTTGATTTTCAATGATGGAATCAATGCAACCTGTAGACCGCGATACAATAACCGGCAAAGCCATAGCTGAAGCCTCCAGCACAACAGTCGGGAATCCTTCCCGATAAGACGGCAGGACAAAGGCATCCATTACGGTATAGTAATTCTGAATCTCGGAATAATCAACCCTGCCTGTAAAGATCACATCATCTGAATTTTTCAAAAAATTGACCGTATCTTCTGGCAGTGCGTCTCTTTTCTCAAGCATTCCTACTACAAACAATTTCACCTGCTTTTCGGGGGTTTGTTCTTTCAATAACTTGATGGCTCCAACTAATTCAGTAACACCTTTGTCGCGAACAAGCCTGCCGCAGAAACCAACGACAAAATCATCTTTTTTTAAGCCATATTTTCCACGAATAAATTCAGCGATTTTGGGTGAAATAATCTGCGGATTGAACTTTTTTAATGCATCAACACCATTGCAGGTGCCCCTTCCTAGAATACGCTGCCTCTCAGGCTTGTCAATTCCAAGTTCCACCCTTCTTCTCATCACCGATGGGCTAACACAAAGCACATGAGTGGCAAAAGAAGACATCAGTTTGTTCTCGGTGGCAAAAATTTTCTGTTTCAACCCAGTCATGGTGTCTTCAAGAACACCATGAGCCAATACGATACGGAACTTTGCGCCCCCCAACTTACTGGGCAACATACCATATAGAATCCCTTTGGATTGATGTCCAATAACAACATCAATCTTGTGTTTACGGACATATCGAAATATTCTCCACATATTCTTAATATCACGCAACGGTTTTATTGCCCGTGGAATATCCATAGGGAAATATATAGCCTCTTCTTTCTCAACGAACCCATAAGTGTCTTTGTCTGGTGTACATATTAAATGCATCTCATACCCATTCTTCTTAAAGAAAGACAACTGGTCACCAATGAAAGCCATTGCAGAATAGCTCAGAGGCATGATTTCTAAAACTCTAATCATAAGAATAGAACCATTAATGATTGATTTTCATTTTTGAACCTTTATGAACCTTGTAGCGAATCAAAAAAAAGAGCGCAATACCAGACGGAATTGAAAGGATAGTCAAGAACTTCTTTGGGCTTTCTTGCACAAAATGTTTATTCCTGCTAATTATACTACTGGAAACATAATGAGTGCACACTATCAGTTTGCGCTTCAGGCTACGGGTAGTCAACATCTCGGTCTTTCTATAGAATGCATCACCTTTAGGGTTGTTCCAATATTGCCTATACATATTAAAGCTGGATCCATCTTGTTGATACTCAACAACAACCAATGGCTCATTGAGTGTAATCAGTTCATAATCTTGATCTATCAACATGTACTTATAGGCCAAACCCACATAACGTTCACCCTCAAATAATGGATATTCGGGATAACGATTAATCACATCAGTACGATAGACCAATTTCTTATCACCCCGGCCACCAGCGGCATAAAACCCTTGAAGGGTAGTCGCCGTCATATCATCAGGAAACTTAGTGCCAATGATTTTTCCGTCCTCAAAAACATCAAGCCCAACAAGGCCAGCAAACTTCTCACTGCCATGCTCGCGCCAACAAGTCAAAATTTTCTCCACCGCGTCGTCAGGCATGTAGTCATCACTATCGATGCAGGTGTTCAGCGGTGTGTTAATGTTGCTATAAGCCGTGTTGTGGGCACCATGCATTCCCTGGTTTTGCTGGTAGATATAGCGGATGGGTATCTTGCCCTCAGCAATCCACCCCTCAATCAACTCGCGGGTATTATCTGAACTGCCGTCATCCACGACCAGCCATTCAAAATCTTTACAGGTCTGACGGCACAAACTCTCGTAAGTGCGCCCTATAGTATGAGCCCTATTATAGGCAGGAGTAAAAACAGTTAATGTAGCCATTTATTCTTTCTTGATACAAGTATCAGGTACCATGCATTTATAATGTTTGATACAGTCGGTGATAAGCATCAGCCATTACGCTGATATCATATTCTTTTGCCCGATTCTGACAAGCTTCAGCAACTTTACGATAATAATCAGGATTCTCACACAATTTCTGAATTGATTGAGCTAGAGCCAAATCATCTCCATGAGGGAACAAGACGCCAGCATTCAAAACAATTTCATGCAATCCATCAACGTCGCTTGCCACAAACGGCCGTCCTGATGCCATCCCCTCTATGCTAGAGAGAGATAGACCTTCCCAATGTGAAGACAGCACTACGACATCACTCTGTTCCAAAATTTCAGGAACATCCATCCTAATCCCCATAAAATCCACCCTATCAGTAAGATTTAATTGCTGGCACAATGATCTTAATTCATACTCACGCTCTCCCGCTCCCACTAATCTCAATTGATAATTAGAAGGCAAATGAGTAAAAGAGCGCAATAGAGTATCTTGATCCTTCTGTGGTCTAAAGCCTGCAACCATGGTTATAATAAAATTCTCCTGATGAGAGATATTTTTGATAGGTTGAATAAACCGTTGAGTATCAATCCCATTATATATCACACATGCACGGCTTTCTTTGTTCAAGTACTTTTGAAGATTCTCACGTGAAACATCCCCTATACAAACGATGTTTGCATACTGCCTATACATCCACTTCTCTATGGGTCGGAACCACCAAAAATCCCGACGACGACTGGTCGTATTATGTTCAGTTGTGACTAATTTTACACGTGATCGAGCCAAAAGTTTTGCTATAGGAACATAAAGCTGGCAAGCAGTATTATGCGTATGAATAATATCATAGTCCTTCATATATCGAAGTAACCTGAATAAATGCATTGGATTATATACATCACTGCCTTTATCGTTTACGCATAGTTCATGAATAATCACACCACGTTTTTCCAGTTCCAACTTGAATGGTGTCATAAAACCATTAAACAAGAGTAGCTCAACTTGATTTCCTTTACCTATAAGTAAAGGCAACAGATCCACCATTAAGCGTTCTGCTCCTCCAGTATTCAACGTTGTTATTACATGAAGAATCCGCATGAGTATTTCAATTTTACATGAAAGAATTGCTGAGAAGGAGGCTCAAAAAAACGATATTGAAAATTTGATAGCGTCCACACAAAAAGCCTTATGTTATAAATATCATTACTTGACGAAATCAAGCAGATATAATCCACAGAAATCATCTACGCCACCAATACTGATCAAATCCCCTGAATCCTGTTGTCCCGAAATAGTAAACAAAAAACATAAAGAATGTAAAGCCAGTATAAAAGAAAAAAATGATTGCTGTTCTGCGATCCTGGCTTTTCCACAAGTTCATACGCATTAAAGGATAGGCGATGACAATAGGATATATAAACCACGATAGATATGCAAAACGGTTAGAAAAAGATGCCCTAATTACCAAAATCCAAAAAGCATTACACAACAAATAGGTATTTGCAAATATGCTATATTCAGGACTTCTAAACTTACGATATTGCGTTACATACCAAATCATCCAAACTGGGAATGCACTGTAAAGGAGAAAATCCCAACGGAAACCGCTATATAGAACATCACCTGTCTCATTCGCTGTATAAGAAGACATTCGATCATCAAAACCCAATGATGCGAAAAATTGTTCAAAAAGACGGCCAGAAAACAGCGAAAGAACAATGGAGGCATACCAGAAGCGCAACGCAAGTTTTGTGTCTTTGATGAAGAATAACGATGCAACCGCCATCGCTGTGGGCAACATAGAAGAACGATGAATAAAAAACGCCATCAACATAAGGACAACTGCTATAAAATGCTTCTTACGCGTCGCCAACAGAGCCATAGCCAAAAGGACCATACTACAAGCTAACCCATTACGAAGACCATTTGTTGCAAATGAATAGGTCTGGAACGCAGTAAAAAAGAACAGCATTGCAAGCCATAGATTCTTACGTAACAAGATGACAGAGCAGATAAGCATACAGCCAAAATATATCAAGCAATCCAAAACAAAAAACTCATGAACATTCAGTCCCAAAACTGTTTTGGAAAAAAACTGAAGATTATGAAAGAGCCATTCTGACTTCAAGCTAACTGGGGCATATTGGTTTATAAAATAATAATTGTTAGCATATGCGATGGTATCACCAAAGTCACCCGCGAGTTGTCTTAAACCAAGGAAAAAAGACACAACAATAGTTAAAAAGACAGCTAAAAGTTGCGAAGGGCTACCTTCTGAATGTAGTATCTTTTGAGTGTTCGAGCCCACATAGTAGATTGTGGTCAACCAACAAATGACCAAAAATAAGCAATAATAAGCTGTACTATAATAGTAATAAGCAATAAATTCAATTGGTTGCATAATCCCAAATTCTTACTCGGATTTTACTTTAAGGCAACTAAATTAATAAAGGTGATTACTTTAAAAATCTTGACAAACGGCAAGTAAGCCAATAACTGTGTGAGACCAACCAAGCCAGAAGACTCATTTTTATTGAGGAAATTCTTGTTTTTCTGATTAAATGTCCATCACGATGAACTTCCTCTTGAAGCAGTCTCACACTATTGTCATATCTGTATCCAGACATAGCCCCAAATCGCAATATCTGGGCCATTTCACATGCAAAACGAGCCTTTGCCAAGTCTTTATACTGAGGCCATAATTCCTCAGTATCACGTGATATATAGTCCCACGTTGTATAGGCAGTAAATTTCTTACCATTGAAATGCTGGCGCGACAAGCTATCTTCATTTTCCCGATAATGGTAAAGCACTTTTCCAAGGACACATACCTTTTGGACACGCTGTAACACCTGCCAAATCAATAATGCATCCTCTCCATAGCTGACAGTTGGGTCAATTCCCAAACCCTTGTACAGATCTGCTTTAACCAATTTATCACACAACGAGCCACGGAAGGTGCTATGCTCAAGAAATTTCTTGACAATCTGCTCCTTATCATAATACTCATTGCACGGTATTGGTGAAGACAACTGATATGCCACTATGTCATAATCTTCTTCTTCCTGTTCGCGCATCAGTAGCTCAATCGTATTCAACTCTATCCAGTCGTCACTGTCCACAAACAGGACAAAGTCGCCACGCACTTTGTCAAGCAAGCGATTCCTTGTTGCCGCTACCCCACAATTGGGTTGACTGTAAATCTCAATGCGTTTGTCCTGGCTTGCCAAAGTCTTCATGACCTCCCAGGAATCATCGGTTGAGCCATCATTGATGAGAACAATCTGCAAATCGGTATAGGTCTGGCCTGTAAGGCTTCCCACACACTCCTGCAAATAAGGAGCTGCGTTATATACAGGAACAAGTATTGAGACCATATCAGAATATCATTTATTAGGATGCTCTTCCATCCAACGACGTTGAGCTTCGAGCAGGTTCTCCAACAATGATTTAGCAGCCACCGGGCCATTGAAATGTGAACGCACAAACTCACAGCCGGTTCTAGCTATCGTTTCAAGTTCCTCCTGGTGTTCGGGTTGCTGATAATAACTGATTTTAGCTTTCAGGTCATCAAGCGTGCCATCATAGCCAATATAATGCACACCAGCCTTCATGCCATAATCCTCATAATACCCTACGGTTTGGCCCAAATAGGCGCACCCGCAGGCCATACCTTCAACAAAGCCGATACCAGGCAAACCGACGATTTCCTCTCCAACGACACACATCTTGTAGTCGTTAAATTTCTCCACCATGTCAAATGAGAAATACTTCTTCTGATGCCCCAAGAAGAATTTGTCATTTAAGCGATTAAGCACTCCCATCAACCCTCGGTCACTAGCAGAAGCTCTAGCCTTAACTTCTTCCAGATAATCACTATTGAAGCAATCCACCCAAGGGGTCAACTCCTTTGCATGATCATAGACCTGCTTTCGAGCAGGTTGCAAGCAATTGTTGCCATAGTACTTGCCGACAAAACCCGGATAGGTAATTGTACCGACTGAAACAGCCTTATTCTGACGCTCGGCGAAAGGTTTTACCACCTTGAATCTGTCGGCAAAAACAAATGGATTCACCATATATTCCTTGTGGAACCAGCCGAAGTGCTCGTCAAACCCGATAAAGCGTTTCTGCATATTGCTCTCATTGAACATCATATCAGGATCAAGCTTCTCAACCTTTGACGAAGTGTCAAGGGTAAAATGTAGCTGGCTCACAACGATAAAAGCATCTGGACGTCTATCAAAATCAAGCTGCGGTTCAGAAATCTGATACAAAACAACGATATCATCATGCCGTATCTCATCCTCGCTCTTCAACACCTTGACTTTATTCAGGGGTATCTCATTCTTCTTCATTGTGATTCGGTGTTCCAAAAACCGAAACGATTGCAGGAATTTGTTACGCGTTCTATAAGAAAGCGCCAGTCCTCTCTTGTTGATGAACGAGCAGACTTCGACATCTTCTCGCGAGAGAAGATAGTCAAGGAAATATTTATGTTTAATCGCAACCGATTTCTTGAAAATAAACTTGTTCAGCGGCTTTACAAGAAACTCGTTACCATGGAGATTTACAAATACAATTCTCATCGAGACAATTTGGATTATTCTATTAAATGCTCTAAGAACACACCCCTTTAACTATTCAAATGCATCATACCCCAATCTTGATAGTCTTCAATCAAGATAGGACGGAATATTTTCTTATCAAGCAACATCGCATAAATAATATGAGACAGATACAGCGGTGAATACTCTTTGAGGCGTTCATAGTAGCGACAAAATTCTAACGCATCCTCAAAACAATAGCCTCCTGCACTGAAGAAATGACTTACAACACGCTTTTCAATGATGTTTGTCACATAGAACATATCATCAACAGCCACATAGCTCTTGTGCTGAGGGTCCACGATCGGTAAATCCTCTAATGGATATATAGCGACACCATTCTGAGGCAATATCTCATCCGTTGTGAAATAGCAATCGGCGTCCTTGATGAGCACCATCCCTGTGATGTTGTTTTCTTCAATAGCACGGGCAACGGTCTCAGCCTGACTGTTAGTTGGCTGCTTAAGGATTGTCACATGTGCCCTTGAAAGATTCTTTCGACGGAACTGCAGGGAGAGCTGTTCACTTAGCATGTAGCGCTCGTCATGCTCACGCAAGATTACAAAATAGATGTCATCAATGTCCTGCAACGGCAGGCCTGCTATTGCCTTGACACAAAACATCGTACCCTCGTCATCCAAACGGAAAGGTTGAGGCAGCTTATGCTCATATTCTGCATTACTTGCAGCAATTGGTACTATCAGTGTCATCATGATTTCAGATGTTTTTCGTATTATTGATAAAATCAAGTTGACTTGAGATCACCTTCTTCAGATATGATATCACTTTATCATCGTGACCATATTGAAGAATGCGGAGGAAATTCATTAGTTGCAGTGGCATGTAATAATCACGATACCACTGGTATCTGCCGGAGAAATACTCATCAATGGCCACGTCAATCTTCTCACTGATAATACTCAAACGCACCTTGTCAAAAGGCTTGTTATACATCAACGTGGACCACAGATAGGATGTATCTTGACGTATCTTCACTATATCTAATAAGGGTGACTCAATAAATGAATCCAAGAAATCAATCAAGTAATAATTATTTCCGTTGAAAAGTATATTGCTGAACGTCAAATCCCCATGGCACATACCAACCGGTAGAACCATATTACCCACTTGGTCCATCACCGCGCTTGACCTTCTCACTAGTTCTTGAGCTTCGGCATCATCCTTGAGATGGACGTTTTTCTCCACTTTGCGGGCAACATCGGCCATCTTGTCCGTGAGGATATGAGAAGGCACGGTTTCCATCCGAGAATTATTGATTTCCAAGTCAATAAAGTACTTGATTGCGCCTATCAGATACTTGATCTGCTCAAAGCCAGCTTGTTCAAAATGTTCAACATAATTACGGGAATAAATGTATTCCATTTTGATGGTAGCTGAAGTGTCATTTTGTTCAACCTCAAAAACTTTAGGAACACGAATGTTCTGATACTCTATCTTGGAAGCCGCAATCTGCTTATTAGCTTGATTTACCAAGCGAGGCACATAGCCGGAATCATGCGTACTCTTGTGGATAAACAAGTCGTTATCCTCATGAACAATGACAATTTCACAGCCTGAATGACCTTGTATGTCTAGTTTCATAGTTTAGATAACAAATTAGACAGTTATTTTAATGAAATGGGCTCCTGAAGCCTGAGCAGCCATAAGCCCAACAGTAGAATCCTCAAATATCAAAGTTTCTTCCGCTGTGACGCCCAGTCTATTCATCACAGTGTTATAGATTTCTGGTGATGGTTTCCCTTCCTTGACATCCTCACCAGCAAGAATCATGTCAAAATCCCCTGTTGCACCGATGTATTTCAAGGCATTAGCCAAATTCTTGCCACGAGCGGTTGACGCTACAGCAGTCAAACCGCCACTTGCCCTGAAGAGCCTGATGAAATCCAGTAAACGTTGGTTAACTTGCAACATGCCAAAGAAACCAGGATAACAAGCACCCTTGATAGTACGTATGCGTTTGCGTGTATCAATATCATCTATGCCTACTGCATCCATGAAACCATCAAATCGCAACCCATAGCACTGGCGGTATTGCTGCTCGCTTAAAGCCAGTCCAACCTGTCTAAAAGCCTCACTATACGCATGGTAGTTGGCTTGAAAGGTATTGACCAATGTACCATCAAAATCGGTAATAATCAATTTGACTTCCACAATTCCGTTACTTTCTTTTTCTGCTATAAGTCAATAGTTCCTCAGGAGTGCCGTAAGAATAGTACTCTTCCATTGATGCCAGACGCACAGTACGGCCCTCTGCCAACAAGTAGTTGTACAACAAAGACACATAAAACTCATCCTTACCTCGAGTGCCATCTTCAAGCAACTGGTGCGCTATACGTTTGAAATCTTTACCACTGCCAAAGAAATATGCACCACAAAGAGCATGATTTGAAATTGGCTCTTTCTCTGCAGTACGTAACACTCGACTGTCTGCGTCTATTTGCGCATAACTGTAGCGAGGATTATTTGACTCAAACGAGACCAAAGCCCCACCATCTGCCTGATCGGCAGAAACAGACAAAGCATCTGATACCAGCTCATTGTAGCGGGAACTACGGAACTCCAAATCACAGTCCATGACCACTATAGCATCCTCATCTTCAATGGCCTTCTCTGCAACCAAACAGGTCTCAACAGCGCCCCGAGTAGTCTTGAGAACAGAGAAAACTCGTGCTTCAGGCAGCAATTCCTTGATAAGGACATCAATATGCTGGTTGTCAATGTGCTCTTGACGCACAATCAAACTGTATTTCATATCCACACCATCAATTGCGACACTTCCTATCGCCCTTTGAAACAGCGGAACTCCTTGTAATTCAATGAGCGGTTTAGGCGTTGTCCAACCTGCTTTGGCGAACCTTGAGCCTTCTCCAGCCATCGGCATAATGATATGTAACGGTCTCATCGTTCTTTAGAGTTTAAAATCTTACACACCAACAAGACTTCAACGATGATGCGTCTCCAAAATAGCCATCATCTTAGCACTGGTACAGCTGAGACAACAACAAGGGTCACCGAGTCTCGGGGAGACGGTGGACCAATGGAGAGCGGGCAAAGCTGGTGACACTATCACAGTAGTCATTTACAGCAAGTTACCTGTTGTATGTCTTGTCAAACGCAATGTTCAATTTCGCGCACACGCACGCATTATGCGTAAACATTTAAGTTGCAAAAGTACTGCTTTCCCTTGAGATACGCAAGTTTGGCTCACAAAAAACAAGGAACTCCCAGGAAAAAGAAACGCCATCGACAAAATGAGTTCATAAAGAGCCATGCTTCTGCACAAAAATATAATTATAAATATCCATAATTAAAAAATAAAATTACCCATCGACCTGACACAAAACAAACTATCAAAATTTCCAGTTCTCAGAGAGCCACGACCAAACGACAATCATTCATCTTATAAAAAATGCCATCATTGAGAAGAAAAGCATTAATACATAAACACATATTGTTCAATCACTTAAAAACAACAAGCAGAAATTGATGAATCAACATTCACAGGAAAACGCGATCAGAGACAATCAAGGATCTTACCAGATGGAGGCATCAGGCACCAGCTATAAAGAACCATATTTTATTATTAATATTTATTGACAAAGCAATGCCGATATGCACCATCCATTCTATGATAATTTCCGAAATGCCCCATATTATATTAACACAATTTGCGAATAAGATACTACCAAGTGAAGGAATACGATGTGATCACTTTTCACAACCATCAATCTGAGCTAACGCGCCCCAGAGCCAAACACAAACACGCAAAAACTCTCTCACAAATTGCAGTCCAGACAATTTTTATTGTAATTTTGCGTTTTATTTTCATAGTAAACGAGACATAGAATAATGAATGAAGATAATAAACGACTGAAAGTTGGTATTACCATCGGTGACACTAACGGCATCGGAGTTGAGGTTGTCATGAAAGCCATCGGGGTCCCCGAAATGATGGACCTCTGTATTCCAGTAATTTATGGATCCACCAAGGTAGTAAGCTATCATCGCAACGCTTGCAATCTCCCTGGATTCCAAATCAACCACACCAAGAGCGCCCAGAATCTCAAGGATAATATGCCCAATCTAGTAGAATGCTTCGACCAGGACATCAAGATAGAATTGGGTCAACCCAGCAAACAGGCAGGACTAGCATCGTTCCTCTCTCTCGAGGCTGCTGTTCGCGACCTCAAATCAGGCCTGATTGACGTGCTTGTCACTGCCCCCATCAGCAAGGACAACATCCAGAGCGAGCAGTTCCAGTTTACAGGACACACCGAGTATCTCGAAAGCGCAGCAGGCGATGGAAACAAGGCGTTGATGATTCTATGTGCATCCAATCTGCGCATTGCACTAGCTACCACCCATCTTCCTCTTTCTCAAGTGCCTACGGCACTCTCTATTGAAGGCATACGCGAAAAATTGCGCATGCTCGACTCGTCGTTAAAACGCGACTTTGAAATCAGTTGTCCACGCATTGCCGTTCTATCCTTGAACCCTCATTGTGGAGAAAACGGTATGCTCGGTAATGAAGAACGAGACATCATCATCCCCGCTATTCAACAGACAGTTGATGAGGACAAGGTACAATGTTTTGGCCCTTACGCAGCCGACGGATTCTTCGGCGCAAGGCACTACCGCCGTTTTGACGGCGTACTTGCCATGTACCATGATCAAGGACTCGCACCATTCAAAACAATCGCAATGAACGAGGGTGTGAACTTTACAGCTGGCCTCCCCATCGTACGCACGAGCCCCGACCATGGCACCGGTTATGATATAGCAGGCCAAGGTCTCGCTGATGAATCATCAATGCGACATGCCATCTATATGGCGATCGACGTGTGTCGTCACCGACTCCATTACGACGAAGCCCACCAGAATCCGCTCCCGAAATT
Source organism: uncultured Prevotellaceae bacterium (assembly GCA_900318645.1). Classification (GTDB taxonomy): domain Bacteria; phylum Bacteroidota; class Bacteroidia; order Bacteroidales; family Muribaculaceae; genus Sodaliphilus. The sequence goes on along the minus strand of ONLH01000009.1, from coordinate 79,746 downwards.
GTTCCAAGACAGAGGACGGGATAACGTGAAACTCGACTTGACCAAGGGCGAGCAACCTTAGTTGAAGCATTATGACGATAAAAGGCATCATCTTTGATTACGGCGGCACTCTTGACAGCCGTGGTGTGCACTGGAGTGAGGTCTTATGGGAAGGCTACCAGCAAGCTTGCGTTCCTATTGATCGAGAGACCTTCCGCAACGCCTACGTTGAAGGAGAACGCGCTCTGGCTCGTGAGAGAATCATCCTCCCCCAGGACAACTTCCACACCCTCCTGCGCAAGAAGATTGCACTTGAGATCAGTTATCTGCCTGAGAGGCCCGATGACACGACAGCCACCAAGTGGGTTGACCAGATTGCCGACTACTGCGATAACGCCGCACGAGCTTGCATCAACGAAGCATTACCCATGCTTGAAAAGCTGCATGACCGCTACCCGATGATGCTCGTGAGCAATTTCTACGGCAATATTGATGAAGTTTTGAGGGATTACGAAATACGCCATCTGTTCAAAGGCATCATCGAGAGTGCCGTGGTGGGTGTACGCAAGCCAAACCCAACGCTGTTCAAGCTAGGCGTTGACGCTTTAGAGATGAACCCAAACGAGGTTCTCGTCGTGGGAGATAGCCTGCGCAAGGATATCCTGCCCGCAGAATCTCTTGGTTGCCAAACGCTGTGGTTGAAGGGAAAAGGCTGGACCGAAGAGGAAGACCAGCAGACCCACCCCAACACCATTACGCGCATCACACAAGTCCTTGATTATATTGATGCGTAATCAATCACATGTGTTCTCATCATTCAATTAAACATAAATATATACCACATTATATAAATGAACTACGCTATTATCGCTGCCGGTGAAGGCTCACGCCTCGCTCAAGAAGGGGTCACCAAGCCCAAACCTCTTGTCGAGCTGCAAGGAGAACCCATGATAGGCCGCCTCATCAACATCATGCTGCGTTGCAACGCTCAGAGCATCAGCATCATTGTCAATGAGCACATGACCGAAGTTCGCGAGTATCTCGAGAGCCTCGTTCTCCCCGTCCCCTTTAATCTTGTGGTGAAGACCACCCCAAGCTCAATGCACAGTTTCTGGCACTTGAGTCAAGTCATCCCCAAAGGGAAATTCTGCCTGACAACAGTTGACACCATTTTCCGAGAAGATGATTTCAAGGGATACATTGATGCCTTTGACCACGACACAGATCATGATGGCATGTGGGCCGTAACGCCCTTTGTTGACGACGAAAAACCGTTATGGGTTGACGTAGACCAGCAAATGAACATCACTGCATTTCGCGACAAACGTTGGGATGGGGCCAAATTTGTCTCGGGGGGCATCTACGCCATGACCGATCATGCTTTCACCGTACTTGACAACTGCATTGAACAAGGCATCAGCCGAATGCGCAACTTCCAGCGGGCACTTGTTGAGAACGGGCACAAACTCAAAGCCTATAGCATTGATAAGATTGTCGATGTTGATCATGCTGGAGACATTGCTACCGCTGAAGCATTCTTGAACAGCTGATTGCATTCACAACCATGGAAATCTAAAAAAATGTTGCGCGAGCAGCAACTCGCCAAATTGCCAACAAAAAACAGCAAAAAGTGAGGACTTTCAGCCAAGGTAGCATTATACTTTTTTAACGCTTTATGGCAATAAAAATGCTGATTTTTCAATCTTTTATATATTATGGCGAAATTTTAACGGATTGCAACTGAAATTTCATATTCTTTTAGATTTCAATTCAAAAAAAGGCTGTAATTTAGCGGCGTTTTTCGCGAGAGAAACCGTTAATAAACTCATTGAAGCCCATGAGGCGGCTTCCAGTATATTAATTTAGATATCAACTTATAACATTAACTAATAGTATTATGGCAAAAGAAATCGCTAAGCCCGCTACCGGCAAATTAGGTATCATGGTAGTAGGTCTCGGTGCCGTGAGCACCACCTTCATGACTGGCGTGATGATGGCTCGCAAGGGTCTTGCAAAGCCCGTCGGCAGCATGACACAGTATGACAAGATTCGCGTAGGAACAGGCGAAAACAAAAAGTATTTACACTATAAGGATATCGTCTCCATGCCCACCCTCGATGACCTAGTGTTTGCAGCTTGGGACGTATTCCCCGCTAACGCATATGAGAGCGCAATCAATGCTGAGGTATTGAAGGAGAAGGACATTGAGCCCGTTAAGGACGAGTTGTTGAAGATTAAGCCGATGAAGGCCGCCTTTGATAAGAACTATGCAAAGCGTCTCGATGGCGACAATGTGAAGCAATGCAAGGATCGCTGGGACATGACCGAACAGGTTCGCGAAGATATCCGCAACTTCAAGAAAGAGACCGGAGTTGACCGCGTTGTTGTGCTGTGGGCCGCATCAACCGAGATTTATGTCGAGCCCGACATGAAGTATCATGGCACCATGGCAGCTCTGGAGCAGGCCATGAAAGACAATGTTGTTGACAAAGTCGCTCCCTCGATGTGCTATGCTTATGCAGCATTGGCAGAGGGCTGCCCCTTCATCATGGGCGCACCCAACACTACCGTTGACATCCCCGCTATGTGGGAGATGGCAGAGAAAACCAAAATGCCCATCGCTGGTAAGGACTTCAAGACCGGCCAAACCCTGGTGAAGAGCGGTTTCGCTCCCATCATCGGCACCCGCATGCTGGGCCTGAGCGGTTGGTTCTCGACCAACATTCTGGGCAACCGTGATGGTCTCGTACTCGATGAGCCCGCCAACTTCCGCACCAAGGAAGTCAGCAAACTTTCTACCCTCGAGTCAATTCTCGTTGCTGACGATCAGCCCGACCTGTATAGCGACTACTTCCACAAGGTACGCATCAACTACTATCCTCCCCGCAACGACAATAAGGAAGGTTGGGACAATATCGACATCTTCGGTTGGATGGGCTATCCCATGCAGATCAAGATCAACTTCCTGTGCCGTGACTCCATCTTGGCAGCTCCCTTGTGCCTCGACCTGTGTCTGCTCATCGACCTGGCACGCCGTGCTGGTCGCTGGGGCACTCAGCGCTTCCTGAGCTTCTTCCTCAAGAGCCCGATGCATGACTACACCAAGGATGAGATTCCCGTTAACCACCTCTTCCAGCAGTATGTTATGCTGAAGAACGCTGTCCGCGAGATGGGCGGTTACGAGGCCGACGAAGCAATTGACTAACCTTCACATTTGCTTTTTGACTTCACACAGGGTGATTGCTTTTTGCGATCACCCTGTTCTTTTTTACAGTCACAGACACGTTCTACATCATTATTAATAATTTTTATTGATGTATCTTTTGCCATTTAAAGCGATTTGCACTAATTTTGCAGCGTTTTATGAGCAAGGGGCATCACTTGTTGAAGCACCAGGCCATTATTTATTGGAACAAAGCAGTACAAAATTAGCTAATCATGCAAGAAATAGTTCAAGAAGATTTGGTCGCTAAAGCGGCCGCATTAGAGAAAAAGAAAAAACGTGCGCGTACTGGCGTGAAGTGGGACCGACTGTTCATGGCATGCGCCTACAACTGGTACTGGTTCGTATTGTCGATCTTGATTTGTGGCTGTATTGCATACCTTTATGGTAAAACCATGCCTCAATTCTATGTTGCTAAGTCTTCTATCCTCATCAGATCCAAGGACAGCGCACAAGGAACCCCATCAATGACATTCAGCGATCTGGGACTCAACACCGTCAATTACATCCCCAATGAGCCCTACAAGCTTAAATCATCTCGCGTAATGGAGATTGTTGTCAATTCACTCGGCCTGAACGTGCAGTATTTTGCACACATGTTTTTGCGTGACGTGAACATCTACAAGGATACTCCTGTAACCGCGACACCATTAAAGGAGGTCACAAGAGGTTTTACTATTAACCTCGTGTCCAAGAGCGAAGAGGAATTTGAGTTCCAAGTCAATGGTGGACAATGGAAAAGAGCCCACTTCGGCAGTAAAGTAAATACCGATTTCGGCCCTGTTGCTTTCGCTAAGACTGAGCACTTCAACGATTATCCCGAGGATTTCAACCTGATTATCAGCATCAGCAACCCCAACTCTACAGCAAGGTCACTTGCTGGTTCTCTCATTGTTGAGAACGCTGACCAGCACAGTGATGTCCTCAACCTGGCCATCCGTGGACAAAATCCGCAATTGTGTGCCGACATTCTGAATGCTCTCGTCGTTGCTTACAACCAAGAAGGCATCAACGACATGAACCAGGTAGCACGCAGCACCGAGGCTTTCATTGTTGAACGTGTAGCTGAACTCTCTAAGGACCTGGGAGACGTGGACAACGAGGTCGCTATCCTCACCGCCAATTCTGCCAATTCTATCATGTTGGGCAACGCAAATAATGCAATGAACAGATTCGATGAGACCGAGAACACCAACCTTGAAATCAATCTGGCTTCCCAGATTCGCAATTTCATTTCAAGTATGGGTCCTGGTGAGCTCATTCCCGTCAATACCGGCATGAACAATTCTGGTATCACAAGTCAGATTACTAAGTACAATGAGGCCATGCAGGATTATCAGAAGATTTCGGCAACGTCGAGTGCTGAGAACCCTGTCATGAAAGAGCTCAATACGGCACTCGCGACGCAGAAGAAGACCATTATCGCCAGTTTGGACAACTACATCTCTACCCTCCGCACCAGACAGAATCAGGCACAGAGACTGCAGAGCCAAGCACAGAGCAATATGTTGGCTAACCCATCACACGAAAAAGCCATCACCGAGGTTACCCGCCAGCAGAAGATTAAGGAGCAGCTCTACCTTTATCTTCTCAACAAACGTGAAGAGAATGCCCTCCAGATGGCTATCACCGAGCCCAATGCTAAGGTAATGGAGCCCGCCATCCCCAATCCCGCTCCTGTCACTGCGCCCATTACACGTATTGTGCTCACGGGTATGATCATAGGTCTGCTGTTGCCAGCATTCGTTCTGTACGGTGTGTTCTGGTACTTCTCACTTGACAAGACCATCCATACCCGAAGGGAAATCGAGGAAGTCTGCGACATCCCCATTCTCGGCGAGTTGCCAGCTAAGAAGTCCAACGTCACTGGCGAGATTGTGGTTAACGAAACCTCCAATGACCGCATGAACGAGGCATTCCGAATAGTCAGGAACAACTTGGACTTCGTCACCAACCAGAACAGCGCCAATGGTAAAGCCACAGTCATCCAGTTCACCTCTACTATGTCTGGTGAAGGTAAGAGTTTCGTAGCTGTAAACCTGGCTCTGTCCTACACCTACATCAACAAGCGAGTTATCGTAGTTGACCTTGACTTGCGTAAAGGTAAGTTCTCAGAGTATGTCGGTGTACAGGATGGTAAGGGAGCTTCTTCCTACCTGTCAGGTAAAGAGACCGACTTGAATAAAATCATCCACCGCGGACCGTTGCATGAAGGATTTGACATCATCAGTGTCGGTGCCATTCCGCCCAACCCCACGGCATTGCTCCTGAGTGAATACATGGAGAAAATGGTTGAGCAGCTTAAGAAGGAATATGATTATGTCATCCTCGATACTGTGCCCTACAACCTGATTGCTGACGCCGCTGTTGTGAATCGCTATGCCGACCTTACCATCTATGTCGTTCGTGACGGCAAGGTTGAACAGCAATACATGTACGAGCTTGAGCGTATGGCCGAGGAGAACAAGATCAAGAATCTCACCATCCTCGTCAATGACATCAAGGTCAGCAAGACCCGCTACAACTACTCTTACGCTTACGGTTACGGTAAGGGTTATGGTTACGGCTACGGCTATGGCTACGGCTATGGTTATGGCGGTGACAGCGGAGGCTACTATGTTGATGACACTCCCAAAGAGATTGAAAAGAACAATGTCTAATTCCGTTCATCGGCAATGAATATTGCAGTTGTTGGAACCGGATATGTCGGACTAGTCACGGGCACCTGTTTCAGTGAAATGGGTGTCCATGTGACATGTATTGACGTGGATGAACGCAAGATCGAAGCGCTCAACAAGGGAATTATTCCCATCTATGAGCCTGGACTTGAGACCCTCGTCCACAAGAACATGAAGTCCGGCAGGTTGCGTTTCTCTACCAGACTTGAGGATGTCCTCAACAGTGTAGAGATCGTCTTCAGTGCCGTCGGCACCCCACCCGACGAGGACGGCAGTGCTGACTTGAAATATGTGCTCGACGTAGCACATACCATCGGCAAGCACCTGAATCGTTATGTTGTCGTGGCGACCAAGAGCACTGTACCTGTTGGCACAGCCAGCAAGATAAAGGCCGTGATTGAAGAGGAGTTGAAAGCTCGTGGCGTCAATATTGAGTTTGATGTTGCCAGCAATCCTGAATTCCTCAAGGAAGGCAATGCTGTGAAAGATTTCATGAGTCCTGACCGAGTGGTCGTCGGTGTTGAGAGCCAACGTGCACGCAAACTCATGGCACGCCTTTACAAGCCCTTCATGATCGTGAGTGACCGTCTCATTTTCACCGATATTCCTTCGGCTGAGATGATCAAATATGCGGCTAACTCGATGTTGGCCACCCGCATCAGTTTCATGAATGATATCGCTAACCTGTGTGAACTTGTCGGAGCGGACGTCAACATGGTCCGTAAGGGCATCGGTAGCGACACACGTATCGGAAAGAAGTTCCTTTATGCCGGATGCGGTTATGGAGGCTCTTGCTTCCCCAAGGACGTGAAGGCTCTCATTAAGACGGCAGCTGACAATGGTTATGACCTGCGGGTTTTGAAAGCCGTTGAGGAAGTCAATAATGACCAGAAACTGGTCTTATACCAAAAGATTGTGAAGCACTACGGCGACGAACGTCTGCTTCGTGGCAAGACAGTTGCCATGTGGGGATTGGCGTTCAAGCCCGAGACCGATGACATGCGCGAGGCTCCTTCACTGATTCTTATTGACCTGCTGCTCAAGGCTGGTGTCGCTGTTAAGGTCTACGACCCTGTAGCCATGGACGAATGCCGTCGTCGTATCGGTGACAAAGTCATCTATTCCCAGAATATGTATGATGCGGCTGAAGGAGCCGATGTCTTGATGCTCGTGACAGAATGGAAGGAATTCCGCATTCCCAACACCGACACGTTGCTTGCAAAAATGCACGGCCGACTCATCCTCGACGGTCGCAACATCCTTGACGCAGAGGAATTGCGATTGGCAGGATTTGAATATCACTGCATCGGTAAGTAACTGATTAACTACGTAATAAATAATTAAGCGGTTGCATGAAGTTTCATGCAACCGCTTAATTATTAGTATCTTAACAAATTGATTACTTCACAACGACCTTGCGTGACTTGTTATCGCTAGCTACCACATAGATACCAGCGGGCAACTTAACGTTAACGTTGCCAACCACCACAGCACGGAGTTTTCCGTCAAAGTCATACACTTCAAGGTTCTCTTTGGTGAAGTTAATCACTTGGATACTACCATCACCAGGATAGGCATCCCAGCCCCTCATCTCTCTGGAGCCAGAGAGCAGGAGATTGATCAAAGCCGTCACATCCGCGATATTGACTTTTCCATCGGTGTTGACATCGGCGGCGATGACATCCACACCTTCGGTCGAACCATTCAGCAGATAGTTGATCAATGTGGTCACGTCGCTGATGCTGACTTTGCTATCCATATTCACGTCACCCGGCGTGACAGGCTTGGCCACCACGGTACCCTCCAGGTCGGCATGAGCAGTCACGCGCGATGTCTTGGCAGTAAGCGTGCCATAGAAATCGCCCACGGTGCCAGTGTCGGCCAAGCGCACATAGAATACTTCACCCGACGGGTCAAGCGTGAGCGCCTGAGACCAAGTCATGCGGTTCAAACTGATCTCGAAGTTACCATCCACAGTCAAGATGATGTCCTCATTGTTATCCACACCGCTCACGGTGCCACGCACCACCGACGAAGCTCCATTCTGTTCAGCCTCCATCGCAGCCAGCGTACTGATATCAATCCTGGGAATGATAACAGGAGTGCCTGGATTGTTGGTGATGGCTATATCATCGATGTTGAGGCGCGCACCTGCGGTCTGTGCAATTTTGAAGCGCACATTACCCGTCACGTCAACATTAAAGATATACTGCTGCCAAGTGGTATTGGGTTGGCAAGTGCCCACTGCAGTCCATGTGCTACCGTTATTAGTACTATAAAGCACCTGTAGCGTGGGGGTAGCCTCGCTTGAGCTCCACTTAGCTGCATAGAAAGTAATTTTGCTGGCTCCATCGGTAACATTCTCGGCCATCTCGATATAAGAATCAGCATTCTTGCCGAAGCGGCAGCTCAGTGAGCCGTTGGCGTTAGCATCGCCCGACCAGATGCCGACGTTATTGGTGTTCCAAGCGAAGGCATGTCCCTGGATGAAAGTCGTCGTGTAGGCACCGTAACCTGTACAGCCTTCCCACGTCTCAATCGTTTCGGTATCACCACCACTACCACCAGCGTTATAGGTAGCTGTCAAGGTGACGCTAGTGTTCACCTCTGTACTGCTGATGGTCAAGCGGCCGGTAGCGTTAGTTGCCGTGCCATTATAGGTCACTGTTATGGTCGTACCAGCGTTGACGGCAGCAGCCGTGAGGGTTGTCGGTGTCACGCTGAAACCAGTTCCGGTGACCGACACGGTAAGCGACTTGGTTAGATAGACACCCATGACGGTAATCTCCTTGCTCACGCCATTGCCTGTGTTTGTTCCCACGTTGATGGTAGAGCCGTTGGAGGGTGTGGAAATGACCGGATCGGTAGAAGCGCTTCCTGTCCAAGCATTTCCTGTTTTGTTACCCCAGAGGTACTCAGCCAATTCAGGATGGTCGATGAACGGATTGCGGTTATGCTGGATACCATAGACCGCCTCGTTACGGTTAGACTCGAGCGTGCTCACTGGGTCGTTACGGTGCCATTCAAGCAACTGACTAATAGCCCAAGGTGTCAGGTGCTTGTAGGAAGAATTTGTAAACACGGCGTTTCCGTAACTCTGAGTCCAGGAACCCACGCGGTCCATATAGCGCACTACCATATAGAAATAAGTACGCGCGAAGTCACCCTTGTATTCATCAGCGACCTCAAACACCTTTCCCGAATAGCCGCTATGGGTACACGTTCCCAATTTTCCGGTTCCCTTGGGCGTTCCGTTTGCACAGTCGCCGAAAGGATAGTTGCCACGCTCGCCGTTCACCCATCCATCGACGGGATACATGTGGTACAGATCGGTATACATCGTGTCCTGATCGGCACCCCACCAACTGTTAGGCACCGAGTGCTCACGGTTGTAGCAATCACCCACTCCACTATAGCCACCACTACACTGGTTGGTGCCATAAGTGAAACTGGTATTGGCATAACGGTCGATGATCGTTGTGCCGTTGCAGTCGGTTGTCTTGAATTTTTCCCATAGCTTGCTGTAATAGATCATGTAGTGACCGTGAATTTTCTGGTGCAGCGAGAGCATCAGTTGCTGATCACTTTTGCCCAGGGCCGTGTTGTAGTAGCCACTGGGGATTGCAGCCGTTGCCTGCAGGCTCATCATGGCAACAAACAACAGCATGAGGTTAAGTAGATTCTTCTTCATATCTCTTGAATTATTAAATAGTATTGATTTTCAGCGCAAAGGTACTACTTTTTCAGACAACAACAAGAATTGCAAAGAAGACAATCAATACAACAAGAACAATTTTTTTGCGAGCTGGTAGCTCGCAATACTTTGACTGCACGGAGGGAAATGGGGGTGGGGATTTTTACGAGATAGGAGATTGCAATACGGGGGACGGAACGGTCAATCAATGGGTGACACGGGAGAGGGGGTTGCAATGCAAACGATTGCACGGCGGCAGAGGGTGGTTAATTGTGGGGGAAGCAGGTGATTTTGTTGCATTTTGGTTATTTTTGGAGCAAAATTATTGCCTATTATCATTACTGACATGATGAGAAACTATTTTAAGTTGATTGTGACGCTGTTGCTGGCCGTTACTGGATGGCAGCAGGGATGGGCATCCTTTGTGGGGCCGAGGGATGACTTTCGTGACGAGAGTATCTACTTTGTGATTACAACGCGGTTTTATGACGGCGACCCGAGTAATAACGCTCAGTGCTGGGACGGTGCCAATGCCAACCACGGGGACCCGTGCTGGCGCGGCGACTTCAAAGGCTTGATCGACAAGCTGGATTATATCAAGGCCCTCGGTTTTACAGCGGTGTGGGTGACGCCTATCGTTGAGAATGCCTCGGGACTGGACTACCACGGCTACCATGCGAGGGACTTCTCACGTGTTGACCACCGCTACGAGAGCGGTGACACCACTTTCCAGACGCTCATTGACGAGGCCCATGCCCGTGGAATGAAGGTCATCCTCGACATCGTGCTGAACCATACTGGAAATTTCGGCGAGGAGCACCTGTGCAAACTCTTCACCCGTGACTGGAACGCCAACCAGTTCAAGATTGACGAGTGCATGAAGCCTTACACCACCGATTCTGTGGGCGGTCGTCTGCCGACCAACTACAACGACCTGCCCTCAGGTCAGCAATATGACCACCGCCTGAAACAGATGAAGAATACAGACAACCAGAACCACGACAACCACAACTACTGGCACCACTTCGGCCAGTTCAACTGGGATGACAACACGCGGTGGTGGGCTCAGATTGCCGGTGATTGTGTGGACCTCAACACTGAGAATCCCGCCGTTGCCGACTACCTCATCGACTGCTACGGCACGTTTATAAAGATGGGCGTGGATGGTTTCCGCATTGACACAGGCGGTCATATCTCGCGGTTAACCTTCAACAAGATTTACATCCCCGCATTTAAGGCCCTGGGCGAACAGTACAAGAACAAACGCTTGAATCAGGCCGACTTCTTCCTCTATACCGAGGTATGTGCCCGTTTCCAGGGTAGCGTCACCTACCGCAACCAGCCCGCCTTATCACCCTATTTCTATACTTGGGCTGAGAACAAGAACTACAGTTGGAACAACGATGCCAGCTACTGGGACGGCGTGGCCATCTATGAAAGCACCGACCTGAATACGCTGGCCAACATCGGTTCTTGCCAGCAGATGTACAACGACAACAACACGGAGACCAGCAGTTCCATGCCGACGTCGAACAACGCCGTGCTAGACGGCAACAGCTACCACACACCTGACGTGAGCCGTGCCTCGGGACTGAACGTCATTGACTTCCCCGTGCACTACTCGTTTCATAATATCGGCAGCGTGTGGAATCTCGCCATCAACGGTGACAAATACTACAACGACGCCACCTACAACGTCGTTTATGTCGATAGCCACGACTACAGTCCCGGTCCCAACGACAACGTGCGTTTCAACGAGGGCACGGCACAGTGGGCCGAGAACCTGTCGCTGATGTTTACGTTCCGCGGCATTCCCTGCTTGTATTATGGCAGCGAGATTGAGTTCAAGGCAGGCAAGACCATCGACCCAGGCGGCAACGGATCCCTCAAGGACAGCGGACGCGCCTACTATGGCGGCTACATCAAGGGCCAAGTGACAGCAAGTGACTTCGGTGTCGTCAGCGGAGCCACCGGCAACCTTGCCGCCACGCTGAGTAAGCCCCTTGTCAAGCACCTGCAACGCCTGAACCGCATCCGCCAAGCAGTGCCCGCCCTGCGCAAGGGCCAGTACAGTACCAGCGGTTGCACTTCCAATGGCGGCTATGCCTTCAAGCGCCGTTACACCGACGACACAACCGACAGTTATGTGCTGGTGACCATCAACGGTCCCGCCACCTTTACCGGGGTGCTCAACGGCACCTATACCGACTGCATCACCGGCGATGTCAAAACCGTGACCAACGGCACGCTGACCACTACGTCGTGCAGTGGCAAGGGCAACATGAGGATTTATGTCCTCTCGACTTCACTCACCCCTGCCCCAGGAAAGATCGGCAACGACGGACCCTACCTGTACACCAGCAGCGCCAATGCAGGCACAGCATTGAGCTATGACGGCACCGAGGAAGAGTTATCAAGCAACGACGGCGAGGGCAACGGCACTTCGCCCGTGACTCCCGTTGAGGTCTATGAGCCAAGCTGCGAGGAGGATGATATGAGCGTGTTCCTCGAGACCAGCACCAGCGTGAGCAAGGTGACGACCTGGATTTGGAACAGCAGCAGTAACTTCACAGGCGGCAGTTGGCCCGGCCAGTCGATGACCCTGATGGGCACCACTAGCGACGGCTCGAGAAAAATCTGGAAATGGATCTACAACGGTACCAACACCGGCACTCCGACAGGTATCATCTTTGTCACCGACGGCCAGCAGACCAGCGACTTGACCTTCCGCAACCACGGCTATTACATCGACGGCATCTGGCACCACGAGGTAACCAACTACACCTCTCCCGCCCCCACCCTGACCATCGACAAGCCCAGCGGCCAGTATGAGGGCAGCGTGCATGTCACGATTACGGCCAGCGAGAGCAGTGCCGTCATCGTCTATACCACCGACGGCAGCACACCTACAGCCAGCAGCACACAGGCCACAGGCCACGTGACGCTCACCTTCACCGACAATACCGTGCTAACTGCGGGAGTCCTGTATGAAGGCAAGGTGCGCAACGTGGTACAGCGTGAGTATATCTTCCACGGCTTTGTGCCCTACACCGCCACCGTTTATGTCAAAGACCCGACCACGGCACCTAACAACTGGAGCAACGTGTGGATCTATGCCTGGGACAGCAGCAACATCATCAACGACAGCTGGCCCGGTGTGCAGGTCTCTGCTACCAAGACCGTTCAAGGTCAGAATTTCTTCTATCGCACCTTCACGGTCAACAGCGAGGACTACCAGTTCAATGTCGTACTTAATCAAGGCGATAACCAGCACCAGAGCGTTGACATTACTGGCATCAATAAGGACATCTATCTGGAAATCACCTCAACGACCAACAAATACAGTGTTGCCGACGTGACCGACCAGTACAGTCACCTCCAAGGAGATGTGAATGAGGATGGAGAGATCAACATCGGCGATGTTACAGCACTAATTAATATCCTCTTGGAAGGAAATACCACCAGCGCGACACTTTTTGTCGCCGATACCAATCAAGACGGAGAAATCAGCATCGGAGATGTAACATATCTTATTAACCTGATACTGAGCAAGTAAGAGGAAAAAAATTGAATTTTTATAATTTTTTAACGGAGTTTTTTCTTTGTAGTATCAGAAATAGCTGTAATTTTGCACCGCATTTTTGGGTAATAATTTTTTTCATAAGGTAAAGATTTAGAGTACAAGTTGAAAAGACTCGCCGAGATGGCGAGTCTTTTCTTTTTCTTTTTTAACTGGATGCAGTTAAGCGAAATGAGGGAATTTTGCGAGCTGGTAGCTCGCAATACGGGGACGGCACGGGCGGCAGGGACTGCAGGGAGGGGACGGCACGGGCGGCAGGAACCACAGGGAGGGGACGGCACGGGCGGCAGGGATTTAACGGGGGAGAACGGGGGGGATGGACTTGTTTTTTGACGGGGATTTGGCTATTTGGAAAAAATGGTGTAATTTCGCGCAGTTTTTTTGAAAAATAAGATATACGACCAATGAAGAAGTATTTCATGATGATGATTGCCATCATTGCCCTGACGGCATGCAACGGCAACAAATTCCATATCGACGGCAACATTGAAGGTGCCAGCGACACGACACTTGTTCTTGAGAAATCAAGCAATGGTGAGTGGTATATTATTGACAGCGTCAAGGTTGACGGTAAGGGCAATTTCAGCGTGAGTCCTGAAGCCCCCGAGGTGCCCAGCATCTACCAACTGCGCCTGGGTGATCAGTCCATCTGCTTCCCGATCGACAGCCTGGACAAACTGAAGGTCGTCTCCAAGTTGCCTAACTTCTCGAGCGATTACACCATCACCGGCAGTGAGCATGCCGAACAAGTGATGAAAATTGACAAGGAAGCGATGCGTTTTGCCGGTGGCAAGGGTACAGATGCTGAACTCCAGACATGGAAGGACCAACTGGCTCGCCAGATTGTTGCGGACCCGAGCGGTATCGTTGCCTATTACACCATCAACAAGTACATTAACGGCAAACCCCTCTTTGACCCGATGAACGACAACGACCTGCGCATCATCGGCGCTGTTGCCAACTCGTTCAACTCGTTCCGTCCCAACGACCCTCGCACCGACTACCTCGTCAAGCTGCTGCTCGAAGGCCAGCGTCGCCGCCACGCGATTGCTGCAACAGACACCGTTTATGCTGACGTGGCCTCGATCATTGACATCAAGTTACAGGACTACAACGGCAAAGAGTACAGCCTGACGAAAGTTGCTGCCGAAAACCGCGTCGTCCTGCTTGACTTCACGGCCTATGGCACCGAAGTGTCACCGCAACTCAACAAGTTACTCAATGACATCTATCAGAGCTACCATAGCCGAGGCTTGGAGATCTACCAGATCGGCCTTGACCAGAACAATGTAACCTGGCGCGAAGCTGCTAAGAACCTACCATGGATTACCGTGTTTGACCCGATGAACATCAACTCACAGAACGTGGGAACCTATAACGTGACGGGGATTCCAACGACGTTCATCATCCGTGGCGGCGAAATCGTGGAACGCGTGGAAGACGCGACGATGCTGAAAGCTGCAGTAGCAAAATACTTCTGATAGAAGCGATAAATACTATAAAATAATTGTCGAGAGGGCTTGAGGCTTTCTCGACAATTTTTATCCAGTATCTGATCTCTGTTATCTACTCGTAATCTTTTGTGAACAGGGAGTTCCAGAAGTCCAGATAACGCTGTGCGACGACAGGAGCAGCATTATGCTTCTCGACAAAGGCACGGCTGGCACAGGCCATCTGTGGCAGCTGGTCGCGATGCTCAACAATCCATGACAGCTTGTGGTCGATGTCACCCTCGACGATCGGTGAGACATTGATGATGGGCATGTTGGCTTTCTCCCCGATGAGTTCATAGTACTCGGGTTCGGCTCCTGACACGGCTATCAAGCCCTGCGCCATGGCGATAAGGGCATTGGTTCCCGGTGTGTAACTATAGAGCTGGTCAAGAATGACGTGGGAGTCGCGCATGCGGCGAGTATATTCATCGTAGGGAAGGTTCTCAACAACTTCAAGTTCGGTAATACCAGGATATCGGTCATGCACCCTTTTCATCGCAGCAAGCAAGCGGTCGGTACCCTTGATGACATGGCGATCGCGCTGGATGCCGATGAACAGGCGCACCTTGTCGGGAGCCTCGGTCAGCGGACGAAACTCCAGCGATTTGGTATCAATGGGGATGCCGCCATAAGCTACACGGTCACCCAAGACAGGCTTATAGGCCGCATAATACTCGTAGAGGCATGCCACAGCACCGTCAATTCCAGCCAAGATGTGGTCGCTGTGCTCGCGCATGAACGGCTGATGCCAATTGTCCTGCTGGTTGGCGATATACTCGGCAGAGCCAACATAGGGAGACGGTTCATCACCCAGCATGTAATCACTGTAGCGGAAGGTGTGTCCGTCGTGGCAGGCATCGTAATAGACAACATCGGTCGCCAAGGCCGAAAGCACGATGCGTGTGTTGTTCGCCTTGAGGTAATCAAAGATACGGGCAATGCGATGAGGTTTCAGGCGCAGAAAGATGGGTGATGCTATCTCAACGATGTCATAGCCCGTCATTTGCGGTAAAGCGCGCTTGATGTCCATGACATACTTGAGGGCGCCCAGTTTGCCCGGCTTTCTCAACAAGTTGATGTCACGATGGGTGTTCATCCAACGAGAGCCGTCGGATGCCACCGTTGCCTCATGTCCCATAAGCCGCAGCTGCTGAGCAAGGCAGTTATGCAGGTTGCTGGCGTCACCAGCGAATAATATCTTCATTGCGGGTGCAAAAGTAGGATATTTTTTGCAGTTTATCAAAAAAAGCAGTACCTTTACCCCCGAGAAGAATATGGAAGTTACCATTGTCATACCCGTGTATAACCGCGCCAACGTGGTCTCTGCAACACTGGAAAGTGTTGTAGCACAGACCTATCGTCCCTTGCAGGTCGTGCTGGTTGACAATGACAGCACCGATAATACGCTGGAAGTGCTCGAAACCTTCAAGAAAGAGCATCCAGGCGATGGCTTCAACGTAGTCATCACCCGTGAAGCACACCACACTGCCGGAGCGGCTCGCAACCGCGGCTTTGAAGAGGCCACAGGCGAGTGGGTGCTGTTCTTTGACAGCGATGACCTGATGGAAGAAGGACTGGTTGAATCCTATGTCAAAGTCATCGAGAAGGCCCAGAAGCACGGTCGCCAGCTGGACCTCATCAGTGCCAAATCCACACTCGTCTTCCCCGACGGCAGCCAGCGCCCAGCACCGTATCACAAGCGCGACCTGTTTGCCCAGCACATCCTGCATGCGCAGCTTGCCACACAGCGTTACGCCGTGAGGCGTGAGTTCTTTGCCGGGACCGACGGTTGGAACATCAACCTGCCAGGCTGGAACGATTGGGAACTGGGATTGAGGTTGCTACTGGCCAAACCACATGTGGCCTACATGGGCGGCAAGTCACGGGTCATCATCAACCATAACGGCGCTGATTCCATCACGGGAACCGAGTTCCACAGCCGCCAGGGCCAGTGGGAACACGTCATCGATATCATGAAAACCGAGGTGCAGTGCTCTCAACTCAAGCCGGCCTATAAACGCCGCTATCATCGACTGCTGGAATACCGCCGCATGGTGCTCGCGGCCCAATATGAGCGCGAGGGGTGCAGCGAGCTGTCCAAGCCGCTATGCCGGCAAGCCTATCATGCCTTGCGGGAGAGCTACGGCAACAGCCGCCGCTGGAGGTGGTTTGTCGGTCCCATGACGAAGTGGTTATTTACCCGCATTGCTACAGGTAAGCGGGGATCGGCGAGAATTGCACGACTGCTTTACTGAAATCACGGATAGATGCTATAGTTGCTATAGACTCTATAGATGAATAGGGGACTATAGCGATTACTTTGCAACCCGGTTGCACGGGATTGTGTGTACCTTTGCCACCAGAATAACAACAAAACGGAGACAAAAGATATGACACACGACCACAATCACGAGTCACATTGCCAATGCCATGAGCAGGAACTTCATGGCGATTGCTGCTCCCATGAGGAGACAGGCAGAAGCCACGGTTGTGCCTGCTGCAATGATAGCCATGAGCATGGTGAAGATGAAGAGATGAGCTGGTGGAAACCCGCATTGTCGCTGACGCTGCTGGCGATAGGAATGGCCTTGAGCGCAATGGATGTGCAGTGGTTCCAGAGCACATGGATCAGACTCTTGTGGTATCTTGCCGCATGGCTACCTACGGGGCTGGACGTGCTGCGTGAGGCCATCGAGGAAGCCCGTGAGGGAGAATTCTTCAGCGAGTTCTTGCTGATGACGGTGGCCAGCATCGGCGCGTTTGCCATCGGTGAGTATCCCGAGGCCGTGGCAGTGATGGCCCTGTATTGCATCGGCGAGGCGCTGCAAGATCGTGCCGTGAGCCGTGCACGTGGCAACATCAAGTCCCTGATTGCCTTTAGGCCCGATCATGCCGTAATTGTCGAGGGTGACCTGCACAAGACAGTCGAACCAGCCGAAGTCAAAGTAGGCGACATCGTGGAGGTGAAGCCTGGTGAGCGTGTACCCATTGACGGAATATTGACAGGCGAGGCAGCGGCATTTGACACCGCGGCATTGACCGGAGAGAGCGTGCCGCGAGTCATCGAGCCCGGCAATGAGGTGCTAGCTGGTATGATTGCCAGTGAAAGTGTCGTGAGGCTCAAGGCCATGCGTCCCGCCAGCGAGAGTGCCGTATCGCGTATCCTGCACCTTGTAGAGGAAGCCACTGAACGCAAATCACCAGCCGAGCTGTTCATCCGCCGATTTGCAAGGATCTATACCCCGATTGTCGTTGGACTTGCTGCGCTTGTGGTGGCAATGCCGTGGATCTATTCACTCGTTGTACCGTCATTTGAGTATCATTTTATCCAGTGGCTACATCGCGCGCTGGTCTTTCTGGTGATTTCATGCCCATGCGCGCTGGTCATCAGCATCCCGCTGAGTTACTTTGCCGGCATCGGGGCCGCTTCACGACGGGGTATCCTGTTCAAGGGGAGCAACTACCTTGACGCCATTGCACGGGTCGACACGGTGGTATTTGACAAGACGGGAACATTGACAACTGGCCAGTTTGCCGTGAGCCACGTGGAAGGACTGACCGAAGAGCAGGTGGCCACCGTAGCAGCCATCGAGAAAGACAGCAACCACCCCATCGCCCACGCCATCAACAAGCATTGCAAGCCAGCGCAAGTTCAAGTCAGTGACCTGAGAAATATCGTAGGTTTTGGACTGAGTGCATTGGTTGACGGCAAGAAGTGGCTGGCAGGCACACTGCGGCTGCTGGAACGCGAAGGCGTCGAAGTGCCTGAGAAGGTGGCTGAGGTCGTCGGGACAGTGGTTGCAGTGGCCATTGAAGGTCATTATGCTGGATACATCATGTTGAGCGACATGCCGAAAGAGGACGCGGCTCTAGGCGTCGGAGCGTTGAACGGCCTAGGCATCGAGACTGTGATGCTGTCGGGAGACAAGCAGGCTCTGGCCGAGCAGGTGGCTCATCAATTGGGCATTCGCCAGGCTCATGGTGACTTGCTGCCACAGGACAAGGTGGCACACATCGAGCAACTCAAACAGGGAGCCAAGCAGGTGGCCTTTGTCGGTGACGGCATTAACGATGCACCCGTGCTGGCACTGAGTGACGTCGGCATTGCGATGGGTGGCTTGGGAAGCGACATGGCCGTGGAAACAGCTGACGTGGTTATCCAGACCGACCAGCCATCACATGTGTCCGAGGCCGTGACCATTGGGCGCCGCACGCGCCGTATCGTCACACAGAACATTGCTCTGGCCATCGGAGTAAAGGTGCTCGTGATGGTGCTGGGCGTGCTAGGCATTGCCAACCTGTGGGAGGCCGTGTTTGCCGACGTGGGTGTGGCACTGTTGTGCGTGCTGAACTCGCTGCGGTTGATGCGACGGCCATTTTAGGGGCCCTGAGAGGCTGAGACATTCAAGGAAAATACAATAATCGGGGCCATGCGGTTGCAGGTCCCGATTATTGTTATTGATATAGGTGCTTGATTACTTCAAGCCGCGGTTGCGGAGAAGAGCGTCGGAGGTCGGAGCCTGGCCACGGAACTGCTTGTAGAGCTCCATGGGATCCATGGTGTCACCCGACTCCAGAAGCTTGCGGAAGGCATCGGCAGTAGCCTTGTCGAAGCAACCAGCCTTCTCAAATGCCATGTAACCGTCGGCCTCCAGTACCTGTGACCACAGATAGGTGTAGTAACCGCAAGCATACTGGTCATCAGCAAAGATGTGCTTGAAGTAGGGGCTGCGATAGCGGAACTCGACGAGGGCGGGCATGTTGATCTGGTTCTTCACCTCCTGCTCAAAGGCCTTGACGTCGATAGCCTTAACCTCCTCGGGGGTCCAAGCCTTCTTGTGCCAGTACATATCCAGCAGAGCGGCACCTACGAGCTCGGTGGTCATGAAGCCCATGTTGAACTGAGCGGTCTCGTTCAGCTTCTTCACGAGGCTATCGGGGATCACCTCACCAGTCTTGTAGTGACGAGCGTAGTTCTTCAGTACCTCGGGTTCAAATGCCCAGTGCTCGTTAATCTGTGAGGGCATCTCGACGAGGTCACGGTCGGTGTTGGTACCGGCCAGGCCACGATACTGCACGCGGGTCAACATGCCGTGGAGGGCGTGACCAAACTCGTGGAAGACGGTCTGTACCTCATCCCAGGTGAGCAGCGAGGGAGTGTCGCCTGAGGGAGGCGTCATGCTGGCCACATTGTAGATGATGGGACGGATGGCCCTGAGCCTTGACGGGACGGGGCAGGTAGTCGGTCATGAAGACGGCGAGGTGCTTGCCCTCGGCATCCTTCACGTCATAGACCTTAACCTCGGGGTGATACTTGGGAGCATCAGGCATCTCCTCGAAGGTGAGGCCATAGAGCTTGTTAGCGGCAAAGAAGATACCGTTCTTCACCACGCTGTCAAGTGCGAAGTAGGGACGAACGTCATCCTCGCTGAAATTGAACTTGTCCTTCTTTACCTTCTCGGCATAGTAGTAATAGTCGCAAGCCTCGAACTGGGCGGTGTCACCGTGGGCGGCAGCATAAGCCTTCATATCGGCAACCTCCTCGTCCACCTTCTTGATGGCGGGACGGAAGAGCGACATCAGCAGGTCTTCGGCAGCCTTGGGCGTCTTGGCCATGTAGGGGTCAACGGCATAGTCGGCATAGGTGTTGAAGCCGAGCAAGTTGGCCTTCTGCTGACGGAGGAGCAGGATGTTGCGGATATTCTCGCTGTTGTCCCACTCGTCACCGTGGCTGGCAGTGGTGGTGTAAGTCTCGTACATCTTGCGGCGCAGGTCGCGGCTGTCGGCGTAGGTCAGGACAGCCAGACGGGTCGAAGCGGTAGCGGTGAATGCCCACTGGCCCTTCTTGCCCTTGTCGGCAGCGAGCTTGGCGGCATTGTCGATGATGCCCTGGGGCAGACCCTTGAGGTCCTCTTCCTTCTCGATGAAGAATACGCAGTTGTCCATGTCGTGCATCACATTGTTACCGAATTTGAGCTTGTAGTCACCCAGCTGCTTGTTGATGGCCTTGAGGCTGTCCTTCTGGGCATCGGTGAGGAGGGCACCATTGCGTACGAACTCCTTGTAGTACTTCTCGGTGAGGCGCTTCTGGATGGGATCGAGACCCAGCTTGTCGGCGTTGTCATAAACGGCCTTTACCTTGTCAAAGAGGCCTGCATTCATGTACATGCCGTCGCTCTGGGCGGTCAGCTTGGGAAGCAGTTCCTCGGAGAGCTTCTGCATCTCGGGGGTGTTGTCACTGCTGCTCAATGCGTTAAATACTCTGGACACCTTGTCCAGGATGCGGCCACTGTTGTCCAGTGCCAGGATGGTGTTCTCAAAATTGGGCTCGGCCGTGTTCTTGATGATGGAATCAATCTCGGCGTTCTGCTGCTCGATACCGGCATCAACGGCAGGCTCGTAGTCAGCATAGGTGATCTTGTCAAACGGCGGAATGCCGTACTCGTTAGCGTACTCCGACATAAACGGATTGTTCTCAGATGACTTTTTCTGATCGCAGCTCACGAACATGATTGCCGTGAGAGCGAGAATGGTTAATAAAAGCTTCTTCATTTTTTTGTTTTTAGTTGTTAGTTATAAGTTGTTAGTTGTCAGTTGTGCTGAGGTTAAAGGTGACCATCAAGGGATAGTGGTCACTACTGCCACCGGCGATGCGCTGGGCGACAAGAGCCTGCAGATCGCCACGATAGAGAATGTGGTCGATACGGAACGGCAAGTGATGACGGTTGAAGGTATAGGCATAACCATTGCCCACCTCGGCCCACGCATCGGTCATGTCGTGGCCCTTGATGACGCGATAGACATGCGATGTCGTGACATCATTCATGTCACCACAGACAATGAGATTGTCCGGGGAGTTGTCAATAGCCTGTCGAATGGCTTCGGCATTTTTCCCACGCAGCGAGAAGGAACGTTTCATGCGCTCCAGCGGTGATGGTTTCACATCCGGCGAAATGCGGACATTCATATTTTTGCCAAAGCTCAAGTGATAGGACTGCAATCGGAAGTCAATGAGCCTGAGCTGCTTGCCTGATGGCATTTGCAAGTCATAAGCCCTGGCAAGATAAGCATAGTTTTCGCGATTATATCCTAATACCGAACGCAGGTATTGAGGTTCACCTAAAGCCTCGGTGGTGAACGGGAATCTGGAAAGGATGTTCAAGCCCTCGGGGCTGCTGTAGGTATAAGGATACTGAGCCTTGATTCTGTCAAGATAAGGTTGCAGTGACGGGATATCCATCCAATTGATGCCAGCGGCCCCTCCTTCCTGCAACATCACGACATCGGGGGCGGCATCGAGAATCAGTTTCATCGACTTGGAGTCTTGTCCCTCAACGGTAGGGTCGTTGTAATTAAAAGAGAGGACATTATAGGTCATCACCTTGAGCACTGATGAGGAGTCAACAGGCACCGACGTCAAGTCAGCCTTATCGTTGAGCGGCACATACATCTTGAATACCGGCCATGAGATGATGAAAGCCAGCAAGAGTGTGCACACCGCAATAAAACGCCTGCGAAGAAGAGCAATCACCAGCACCACAGCCGAAAAGATGAGTACCGGCATGAAAGCCAGGGTCAAGAAAGGAGCCGGGAAGAAGTTGTCGGGGTTGAACTTGCCTGAATAAGCACACAAGACAAGCAAGAGTGCCAACAATGCCGCCACAAATTCAAAAACCAGTTTGCGACGTTTCCTGGGATGGGACCCATTGCCATGATATGTTATACTATCAGCCATTAAGGGGATCGCCGCCGTGAGGCCTTGAAGAGTTTATCCTTCTCCTCGTCGGAAAGCGCGTCATAGCCAGCGACCTTGATTTTCTTTAAAATATTATCCAGTTCCTCTTCACTCACCAAGTCGGCAGGACGATTATTGCTGATGGGCTGTTGTGCCCCACCCTGCTTAGCAGATTGAGAAGAACGCTTAAATTTAGGCATCTTGAAAGAGCGGCCATTGAAGAGGCCGAAGCAGGCATCTATCACCGCATTCAGGGGACGGGTGATGTCCCGACCGCGCTTGATGCGCAGCGCAAACCATGCTCCCACAATGGCGCCACCGATGTGTGCAATATTGCCGCCGGCATTACCGCCATCCAGGCTGAACAGCGAGATGAGTACCGTGACGAGTGCAATCCACTTGATAGCGACTTCGCCCAGAAACAACAACCCGATCTTGTAATCGGGCGCATAGACAGCCGTGGCGACCACTATCGCTACTACCGATGCCGATGCCCCGTACAAATAAAAAGTTACGGGTTGGCTCGTGAAGTAGGGCAACAGACAGGTGGCGAGCAGGAAGAGCACTGCCCCACCCCAGCCGCCGAGCAGGTATAGTCCCGTGAGCTGCTTGGGAGAAAAGAACTCCATGAAGATGCGTCCCAGCCAATAGAGCCACAGCATGTTGAACAGGATGTGCAAGAAGCTGTAATGGACAAACATGTAGGAGACGAGAGTCCACGGGCGCCTGATGAGCAGCGACCAATCGCCGGGCAATTCAGTCCATGATACCCATTCCCGTCCATCGACGTTGAATAGCATGGCCACAATCACCACCAGGTTAAGCAAAATAAAGACCGCGACGTTGATGAAGATAATCTTCAACAACATCGACCCCTGCAGGTAGCTGCGCTTGATATCGTCAATAAAAGCCATTACTCTTGCGTAGCGTGCCGTTGTACCTCCAATACAATATCAAAATGATACCCGCAATCATTCCACCCAGATGGGCAAAATGGGCGACTCCCGGCTGATTGCCTGAGATACCGAAATAAAGCTCAAGAAGTCCATATCCAAGCACGACCCACTTGGCCTTGACGGGTACCGGGATAAAGAAGATGTACATGGGCATATTGGGGAAAATCATACCAAATGCCAGCAGAATGCCAAACACAGCACCCGATGCACCAACAGTCAGCAGAACATTGTAGAATTGCTCCACAGGAAGACCGGGATAATGCACAAGTAAATCCTGGTACATTCCCGACCAAGTGAATTGCCATACCAATTCCTGAGCCAAGGAAGCCCCTAAACCACAGATGATATAATAAATCAGGTAGCGCTTTGAGCCTAACACCCGTTCCAGCAAGCTACCGAACATCCACAGGGAGAACATATTGAAGAAGAGGTGCAACATGTTGCGATCATCATGCATGAACATGCTGGTGAAAGGCTGCCAAATCCCGAAATCGGAACCTTTCCAGAAATGGAGTCCAAGTAACTGATTCAGATCAATGATGTTGTAGCGCAGTAGGACGATTGTGGCGAGCCACATGATGATATTGATCATGAGCAGATGCCTTGTGACAGGTGCTATCGAAGACAAAAACGACCGATTATTGTATTGCATTAGTTCTTAATTTTTTATGGCACAAAAGTAAAGAAAAAGTCCCTATTTACAGCTATTTTCAATGCAAAAAAGCCTAAAAGCGTCATTTTTAGGTAAAATTTATCATTTTTTTTTGGTTTTTTTTTGCTGAACCCGTTGTTATACTTATATTTGCGACAAGAAAACAACAATTCATTTTATTCACTTAACTAACTTAATTAATTATTTCAAACTATGAACAAGACTGAATTAGTACAAGCAATTGCTGAGAAAACCAATCTGACTAAGGTTCAGGCTAAGGCTGCTCTGGATGCAACTCTCATGTCAATCGCAGGCGCTTTGAAGAAGGATGATAAGGTTGCTCTTATCGGCTTTGGTACCTTCATGGTAGTCAAGAAGGAAGAACGTCAGGGCATCAACCCCGCCACCAAGGAGAAAATCACTATCCCCGCAAGGAAGGTGGTTAAGTTCAAACCCGGTACCGACCTGGATCTCAAGTAAAATAAGCATTGCTTACTGAAAGATCTTGAATTCCCGCTGCGATGAGTATCGTGGCGGGAATTGTTATATTGCGAGGGGACAGCGGCAAAGCCGCCGCCTACGGGACAATAACAACAAAGGGAGAACAAGGGATCGAGACTGGAGCCACAGTACAGAGCGACCCTGATGGAGAGAGACGGAGGATGACGGAAAAAGAGGGGGAAAGGAATGGAGAAATAAAAAAATGTGGGGAATGTGATTGACTTATAGAATTATTGATTAAATTTGTGGGTTGAAACTATCAGATTGAATTGACTAATCACATTAAATATTAATCATTAAAACTTATCGCAAATGAACAAAATTTTTACTCACAAGAAATGGTTGAGTCGTCTGCTGCTAGCCGTGTGCTGCATTGCCACGGCAACTGCTGTGCAAGCAGCCAGCATCACAGTTGACGGCATCAACTACACGACCAAGAACGATGGCACCGCGACCATCGCCAAGTACACCATCATCAAGGCGACTGCCGACACACCTGCCGACACGCTTTTCTACAGCGGCGACATCGTGATTCCCGAGAAGATTTCCTATGAAGGCACGGAGTACACAGTAGTGGGAACTGCAGCCAATTCGTTTCTTGAGTGCAGGGACCTGACCTCGTTGCAGCTGCCTGCGACATGTGTTACCATCGGCCGTAACTGCTTCAAGGGCTGTACCTCACTGCTGGCGAGCCCCATTCCCCTCACAGCGACCAACATCGGTACCGGCGTGTTCAACGGCTGTACGCGACTTGAGGAAGTCACGATTGTTCCCGGCTGGAGCAAACCCGTGAGTGAGGAGTTTGCGAACTGCCCGAACTTGAAACGCTTTATCATTGCTGAAGGCGAGAACGCTGTTGTGATGAAGGTGACAGCCTTTGGTGCCAATGCCGAAGCACGTGGCGCCCTCAACAGCATTGAGTACATCTACATGGGCCGAAACGTGGATGCCAGCGCCTACTTGAACAACGAGCAGCCGTTCCACAACATGGGCGCGCTCAAGACGCTGGTTATTGGCGGCGAGACGACCACGATCCAGGGTACCACCTTCCAAGGTTGCACGGCATTGAATAATGTCAGCTTCGAGGAAGGCAACAAGGTGATCAGTATCGGCAACAGCGCCTTTGCAAGCTGCACGTCACTGACGGGCATCGATATTCCCGCTGCCGTCACGACCATCGAGCAGAGCACCTTCAACGGCTGCCGCAACCTGCGTAGTGTGAGCATGGGTGAAAACGTGACCAGCATCGGCATCACGGCGTTCTACAACACGGGGCTGACATCTTTCCACTTCCCCAGCGCATTGACGTCAATCGGTCAAAGTGCCTTTGAGAACACTCAGCTTAATGGTGAAATTACGCTTCCCGAACAGTTGACCGCGATTGGCACTCAAGCCTTTGCAGGCACCCAGATAGCGCATGTCATCATTCCTGCTAGCGTAACCAGCATTGGCACTGGAGCATTTGCTCCCATCCCCACACTAGCCAACATCACCCTCGCCGAGGGTAATCCCAGTTTCAAACTTGACAACGGCGTACTGCTTAATGCCAACGGCACCCGCCTGCTGGTAAGTGCTCATGAGGGCGAAATCAGTACCTATTACAGCAATGCTACCGTAACAAACATTGACAACTACGGTCTGGCTTATGCCCCGTTCACGAGTGTTGACCTGCCCGCCTTGACCACCATCGGCAACTTTGGCTTCGCCTACAGCGACATCGAGTCCTACACGCTCGAGAATAATGTTACTGTCGGGCAGAACGTCTTTGCCGGCTCGGCTCTGAAAGAAATCGTCATCGCCGAGGGCCGTAACGAGATACCACAGGGATTGTGCGCCGGTTGCCAGCAACTCTCCAGTGTCACACTACCCACCAGCACGACCAACATGATGCGCAACTGCTTTGAGGGGTGCACTGCTCTTAACAGCATGGAGATTCCCGCCAACGTGAACTACATGGAGCCAGGTTCTGTTCCCGCCACCATCCAGGAGCTGCGCGTGCTCAATGTCAACACGCCCGCTCTTGCCGCCGGCGTATTCAACGAGAGCCAGAGCGACGTCATCTGTAAGGTAGCTCCCAGCTCGGTAAATGCTTTCAAGAGCGCCAACCAGTGGCGTTACCTGAACATCGTCGCAGACGAGAGCATTTCGGGTGAAGGCTCGACGCTGGGTTGCCCGACCGGTCTTTACTTCTCCACCACTAACGGCAGCCTGATGTACAAGGACGAGGACGGCAACATTGTGAACACCAACTTCAACGCCGGCAAGCACGCCTTCACACTGCAAAGCTACAAGAACCGCGTGTATGTCGCCGTTGCCGGTGACCGCTTCACCTATCAGGATCCCAACCAGCCTCTGGGTGACGGTGAGCTGTTCTATGTGAACAACACCAACGGCATCTTCTACCGCGTGACCGTATTAAATAATGTGGGTTACGCTCCCAGTGAGGACCCGTTCACCATGTTCA
Organism: uncultured Prevotellaceae bacterium; assembly: GCA_900318645.1. Classification (GTDB taxonomy): domain Bacteria; phylum Bacteroidota; class Bacteroidia; order Bacteroidales; family Muribaculaceae; genus Sodaliphilus. The sequence goes on along the minus strand of ONLH01000009.1, from coordinate 52,791 downwards.
TTGACAAGAATGAGAACAAGATCTACATCAGCGACCGCAATGTGGGTATCCATGAGATGAACGCCGACACCACGGGCCTGTACGGCCAGCAGCCCTTCCTGTTGCAGAACCAGTGGCTGCCCTACTACAACGATGAGATCAGCTGGGGTTCAATCACCGGCGGCTTCACCCAGGACAAGCACGGCATCTTCTGGATGAGCAAGAAGTTCAACGGCATCTGCCTGCTGCGCTTCAAGAAGAACGACATCTATCCTGATGGCGGCCAAGGCAAGCCCAAACACTATAATGCCTTGTTCAAGGATGCCATCATCAAGACCTTCTACCTCGACGAGGAGAACGGCTACCTGTACATGCAAGTGCAGACCGACCCCTATGGCTGTGTTCCCGGCATCTACCGCATCGCCTTGAGCAAGATCGAGAACCTGGAGACCGGTGCCGACCTTGCGGGTAACGAAAACCTGCGCATCGCCGACTGCGAACTCATTGACGACTCTCCCATCAAGGTCGAGGGCGCTGAGGACAGTGGCGAGCTGGCTAACGTTGCTCAGATCAACGGAGATGGAGACTATATCTACTGGAGCTACATCGCACCGAACAGCGACGAAGAGTCCATCCGCAACAGCGTTTCCCTGGATGTCAACAACCCGTTGCACCACAGTGGTATCAAGTGCCTGCCCGCCAAGGCCAACGAGGACGGCACGATGCCGACTACCATCAGCTTTGCTGTTGAGGGTGTAGAGGCTTACGGTGTCTGTGGTTCGACGTATGTTGAGCCTGGTCCTCAGCCCGTCGAGAAGCCCGGTGACGTGAATGGTGATGGAGAAATCAATATCGCTGACGTTAATGCCGTTATCGACCACATCCTGAGCAACACATTCAGCAAGGCTGCTGATGTGAACGGCGACGGTGAGGTGAACATTGCCGACGTCAATGCACTGCTTGACATCATCCTGGCCAACTAATCCACTAACAAGGGTTATATAAACACAGGAGCGCTGACTAGACCGTCGGCGCTCCTGTTGCATTAGTAATTAGAGGGCTCAGAACATGTAGGCGGCACTGAGGCTCCAAGAGTTGTCGCGATACATCTTTTCCTTGGATAAAGAGATATTGTAGGCAGCAGCCACACGCACGTGCTTGATCAGATCCACGCCAGCGCCTACGTTCCAGGAGAGACTTGTTTTGCTTTCAATGGGACTGCCATCACCAGCATTGCCCCAAGCACCCATATTCATTCTTACTGAAACCTCAGGGCCCGTAAAAGCGAAGGGAGCAACAATCTTCTCGACCAGCGGCAGTGAGAAACGGTAACGCGCATTGACCGGGATATCAATAGAATGGAGCTTGCGTCCATTATCACCATAGGAGCGAGTGGTAAACATCGCACCAGTTTCTACTCCCAGCCCGATGATGGGGATATTCACATCCATCACCACACCGAGTGAGCTGCCGATGCGATTATCGCTGTCAATGACGTCGCTGCTCATTCGAGCATTCTCAAGTTTGACGCCACCCTTGACGCCCAAACTAATCTGGGCAGTTGCGGGTACTGCAGCGAACAGAATCAATGCCAGAGTCAGCATCGAAGTCCAAGCGATACGCTTTACTGATTGATTAACACTCTTGTTGAAGTTCACGTTGAGGACCTTGTCCATGTTAGAAGTCTTGGTTGTCATAACTTTTGATTTTTTAGTGGTTATTATTTGTTTGATGATGCAAAGTTATGACGGCCGATGGGGGTTATCCAAAGAAATTGAAACGTATTGGATGAAGTGGTAGGATTAATGTATGAAATGATTTTTTAATGGTCAGGGAAAGGGGAAATAGGGGGTCACGGGGGGTGATGAGGAGCTATGGGGGGTTGGGGTAAGGACAAAAAAAATGGATTAACCATTCTATCAATCACGACAGTAAGTTAATCCGAAACTCTTTGATAAATCAAAATCGATTTTTCCCTTTTATGCGCTACAAAGTTAATATCATTTTCTCACATACAAAATTTTTTCATACTTTTTTTTAAAAAAACTTCGTTTTCCTCTAAAAAAGCCACAGATTGAGCATTTTTCACACTTCATTAGTTGCCTGAGCTACAATGCGCTCCTTTGAGATTGAGATTTTCCCGTGTAGATGCGGTCCACAACGAGCGCTATCGCGCCATCGCCAGTGACATTGCAGGCGGTGCCGAAACTGTCCATGGTGATGTATAGAGCAATCATGATTGCCTGTTGCTCGGGAGTGAAGCCCAGGATAGACTGCAAGACACCGAGGGCGGCCATGATAGCGCCACCAGGGACACCCGGTGCTGCTACCATCATCACGCCGAGCATGAGAATAAAGCCCGCGAAATGTGCGATGTCGATGACCCCACCCTGCATGATGAGCAAGGCGACGGCACAAGCCGTTATCTTCATAGCACTTCCCGACAAATGAATTGTCGCACACAGGGGCACTACAAAGCCAGCGATGCCTTCACTGACGCCATTGAGCTTCACCTGTCGCATAGTGACAGGGATGGTCGCGGCCGAGGACGAGGTGCCCAAAGCAGTGAAATAGGCAGGCAACATATTGTATAATGCCCTAAAAGGATTGCGATGAGCAATGAGTCCTGCAAGACAATACTGGAACACCAACAGCAAGATGTGCATCAAGAAGATGACTCCGATGATGGCAATAAAGACCTGGATAATGCGCCATGCCTGTCCCGAGAACGACATGTTGAGGAAGATAGAGAAGATATATAAAGGTAGGATGGGAATGAGCGCCACCTCGATGGTCTTGGCAATGATGTCGCGGAACTCGTCGAAAGCTTTCTTTAGGTTAGACGATTCAAAGAAGGCAATACCCAAGCCCAAGACAAATGCCGTTATCAATGCACTCATCACGTCGAGCAGAGGCGGAATCTCGATAGTGAAGAAGGGCTGTAACTCTTTGGCGGTCGCTACCGCCTCAGCGGCCTGAGCGCGATCAATGAGCGACGGGAACACACCGACACTGGTGAAATAGCTCAAGAAACCCGAAAAAACGGTGTCGCCATAAGCAATCAATGCGGTGATAAGGAGCAACTTGCCCGCTCCCTTTCCGATATCGGCGATGGCCGGGGTCACCAGTCCCACGATGATGAGCGGAATCAAGAATGAAAGGAAATGACTGAAGATGCTGTTGAAAGTCACGAAGCATCTAACTGCCCATTCAGGGAAAAACATGCCACAGACAACACCCAGAATGATTGCGATGATGACACGAGGGAGGAGTGGTATTCTTCTAAGATTCATATGATTTATTTTAATTTTGTGCAAAGGTAATACTTTTATTGCTAAATTTGCGTTTTATTCTTGAGGAGTTGACGGATTGAGCATAGATGACGGACAGGACCGATATCTACTGGGATTGGCGGATTACATTTTATTTGAAAAAATGATAGAAATTGTGAAATATGACGGCTCAATGAAGGGCCAGTGGGACGAAATGGTGAAGAACAGCCGTAACGGGACGTTCCTTCATGAGCGTGGATATATGGATTATCACAGTGACCGCTTCACGGATTGCTCACTTGTCGCACTACGCGACGGTAAGATGTGCGGTCTGCTGCCTGCCAATATCGACGGAGACACGTTGTGGTCACACCGCGGGTTGACCTACGGCGGGTGGATCGTGCCACTGAAGCACTTTGACACCACTGTGATGGTCGAGGTGATGGATGCCGCCATAGCCTGGATGCAGGGAAACGGTCTCAAGAAGTTTGTCTATAAAGCCGTGCCCCACATCTATCACCGCTACCCCTGTGAGGAAGACCTGTATGCCCTATTCCGCCACGGTTCATCGCTGATTGAGACGAACATATCTACCACCATCGACCTGACATGCCCGTTACCGCTTGACCGCGGCAACAAGAGCGGCTCTAATGCAGCCCGCAAAGCCGGCATCAAGACAGGTCAGAGCGATGATTGGGAAGGCTACTGGGAGTTGCTGTCATCGCTGCTTGGCGAACGTTACAGTACACGACCGGTCCACACGCTTGAAGAGATCAAGCTGCTGGTCGGGCGTTTCCCCGAGAACATCAAACTATATACTGCCACCCTAGACGGCGAACTGCTGGCAGGCGTGGTCATGTACTATTCCCAACCCGTTGCTCACTGCCAATACATCGGGGCATCGCCTCGTGGCAAAGACAGCAAGGCATTGACCCTGCTGTTTGATAATCTTATCAAGAAGAGCGCTGAAGACGGGTACCGCTATTTCGACTTCGGCATCAGCAACGAGGACCATGGCCGCTACCTGAACGAGGGGCTTGTTCGCCAGAAATGTCGCCTGGGGGGCCGAGGCATTGCCTATCAGGTGTTTGACATCAAGTGGTAGAAAAGTCAAAGCGTTATTTATATAATGTAAAGGTATTAACATGTCCAGCAAGCAGGGAAACATATCACGCATGGCAATGAAGGCGATGGGGCTGTTCGGTGGCGTTCAAGTCATGGGCATCCTGTGCTCCATCATCCGCACCAAGCTGGTTGCCCTGTGGATTGGCCCTGTCGGCATCGGGTTGTTCGGCCTGTTCAACAATGCGTTGGAAATGATTTCGACGGGCACCAACCTGGGCATCCGCTCGAGCAGCGTGCGTGACATCTCCCAAGCGCTTGAAGGCCGTGACGAGGGCCTTGTCGCCAAGATGGTAGCCGTTGTGAGGAAATGGTCGCTTTGGTTAGGCTTGGCCGGAGCTTTGCTGACCTTATCACTGGCACCCCTGCTGAGCGAGGTCACCTTTGGCGACTCCTCTCACATTTGGGGCTTTGTCGCATTGAGTATTGCCGTACTGCTGCAGGCGCTGACCAATGGCGAATATGCTGTGCTGCAAGGAACAGCGCATCTAAAACGACTGGCGAGCGTGACCCTGTGGGGTACTATTGTCGGCTTAGCTGTATCTGTTCCACTGTTCTACCTGCTGCGAGAGCGTAGCATCCTGCCGTCAATCATCGCCTACGCCCTAGCGCTGGCAGCCTTTGCATGGGTATTCCGCAACCGTGACTATGCGAATGCCAGCGTCGGTGGCAAAGAGACGTTTGACATGGGTAAAGGATTTGTGAGACTGGGCATCTTCATGACCCTTGGCAACTTTGCCAGTATCCTGGCCAGCTATGCCTTCAATGCCTGGTTGAACGTGCATGCGGGCACCGACCAAGTGGGCTTCTATCAAGCGGGCTACACGCTAATCAACAAATATACAGGTCTGATACTGACCGCACTGGGAATGGAATACTATCCCCGCTTGTCACGTGTTGCCGAGAGCCGCCTGCGCCTGCGAGCATTTGTATCCCAGGAAATCAACGTCGCCATCGCTGTGATGGCTCCGGTAGTGGCTCTGTTCATCCTGCTGCGCGAACTCGTGGTGTGGCTGCTGTACACGCCCGAGTTTAACGTGATTCTCACCTTTGTATCGTGGGGGATGATAGGAACCATCCTGAGGACGCTGTCGTGGTGCCTAGCGTTTACCATCCTAGCCAAGGGAGACGGCAAGACCTACTTGTGGACCGAGGTAGCAAGTGCTGTAATCAACCTGGTGCTGAACATCGTGTTCTACCAGTGGTGGGGCCTGAACGGACTGGGTGTCGCATTCCTGGTGTCCTACTTGCTGTACACGCTCATCGTAGCGGTGGTTTACTTCAAGCTCTACCGATTGAGCGTCAGTCGAGCCAGTCTGTACAACCTGCTGTGGACACTCGCAGTTGCATCGGTCGTGATGGCCTGTATGGAGACTGGCCAATTGCTTATTGCTGCTATCATCACCACTGTGAGCGTATTGATTGCCGCCAGGCAGATTATTACCCTGTGGCGCCATTGACAAAATGGTCGCCAAGTATCACCGAAAACCATAGCAAAACCACCATCATCGGTTAATTTTTTAAAAAAGACGTGATTTTATTAACAATCCGACAATACTAATCAAAAATTTTGCCTATCTTTGCAGCGTTGAAAGATATTAACCGCGAGGGATCTCACCAGCAAATAGTTGAGATTCTTCTCATTTTTTGAGACTTTAAAAATTTAAAAGACACAGTATTTAGCATGGCTATTACTTACATGACACAGGAAGGTTACGACAAAAAGATGGCGGAACTTTCCCATCTTGAGAACGTAGAACGTCCCGAGGTTGTTCGTGCCATTGTCGAGGCGCGTGACAAGGGCGACCTTTCAGAGAACGCAGAATATGATGCCGCCAAAGAACGTCAGGGCATGCTCGAGGCCAAGATTGCCGAGTTGAAGAGCCTGATTGCATCGGCCCGCATCATCGACGAGAGTAAAATCAGCACGGATGAGGTACAGTTGCTCACCAAGGTTACCATCAAGAACCTGAAGAACAAGGCCACGATGACCTATACCATTGTTACTGAGACCGAAGCAAACCTGCGCGAGGGTAAGATTTCCATCACTACTCCTATTGCTAAGGGTCTGCTGGGCCACAAGGTTGGCGACAAGGTTGAAGTTCATGCCCCTGCCGGCCTGATGAAGTTTGAAATCCTGAAAATTGAAGTATAATCAGCATTATGGCAACGATATTCAGTAGAATCGCCGCTGGCGAGATTCCCAGCTATAAGGTAGCAGAGGATGAAAATTACTTTGCATTCCTTGATATCAACCCGATGGCCAAGGGCCACACCCTGGTAATTCCCAAGCATGAGGTTAATTACATGTTTGACCTCAGTGAGGAAGAGTATTTGGGTCTTTGGGCATTTGCCCGCAAAGTGGCTATGGCTCTGGAACAGGCTATTCCGTGCAAGCGTATCGGCATCGGTGTTCTGGGTCTTGAGGTCCCCCACTGCCACATCCACCTCGTTCCCCTGCAGAGCGAGAAAGATATGGCTTTCGGTGGTCCGAAGCTGACACTCCCTGCCGAGGAGATGCAGGAAATCGCAGCTGCGATTGCAGCGAAGCTGTAAAGCGAGAGCTGTTAATGCAAGAAGATTGAAGAGGTGCTTGTCCTTCCTGATGGGAAAGGCAAGCACCTTGACTTGTAAATTGTGCAAGCCAGAGGCTTGCAATACCCCAACAGGATGGAGGACGAGAGGGGGATTTTTTCGTTAATAAAACTTATTGTTGAGGGAGGTGGCATGATGTTTGCGGGATTTTTTGTAATTTTGTAGGTTAAATAATACAGAAATCACAATAAATGTCACAAGATAAAGAGAATCCAATCATAGAAGAGGCTACTGTGGATGCGGGTCAGCAGACAGGAGGCGGAGCGAGCGACTTTGGCGGTTATGACCGCCTGGTGACGCTGTCTCCCCGTGAGCACATCCGCCAACGACCGGGCATGTACATCGGTAAGCTGGGCGACGGCTCCCAAAACGATGACGGCGTTTATGTCCTCATCAAGGAGGTGATCGACAACAGTATCGATGAGTTCAACACGGGCTATGCCAAACCCACGATAGACATCGACGTTGCCGAGGGCACTGTGACCATCCGTGACTACGGCCGTGGCATCCCCCTTGACCAGGTCAAGGCAGCATCTTCAAAGATGAACACCGGTGCCAAGTATGACACGCAGACCTATAAGCGCTCAGTGGGCTTGAATGGTGTGGGTATCAAGGCGGTTAATGCCTTGTCCACCGAGTTCTACATCCGTAGCGTGCGTGACGGGCAATGCTCATCGGTGACCTACCATGAGGGCGTGGCCAAGGAAGAGAGCGGCATCATCCCCGCTAATGAAGGCGAGGAAAACGGCACCCTGGTTCGCTTCACTCCCGATGCAAGTATCTTCAAGAACTATGAGTTCCGTGAGGACATCATCGAGCAGATGATCAAGAACTACTCTTACCTGAACACCGGCCTGACGCTCATGTTCAACGGCAAGAAGTACCACTCGCGGAACGGCTTGAGCGACCTAGTGAAGGAGAACATGACCAACGACCCCTTGTACCCGCTGATGCACTTCACGGGCGATGACATCGAGGTCGTTATCACCCACGCTGCCCAGTTGGGCGAGGAGTTCTACTCGTTTGTCAACGGCCAGCACACGACACAAGGTGGCACACACCAGAGCGCCTTCCGCGAGGCCTTGTCAAGGACCATCAAGGAGTTCTACGGCAAGAACTTCGAGTACAGTGACATCCGCAACGGCATTGTCGCAGCCATCAGCATCAAGGTCGAGGAACCCGTGTTTGAGTCTCAAACCAAGATCAAGCTGGGCAGCAGTATCATGTGGAAAGACGGCCCCACGATCTATAAATACATCAACGACTTCATCAAGCGCGAACTTGACAACTACCTGCACAAGGCACCCGAGACTGCCGAAGTGCTGCTGAAGAAGATTCAGGACAACGAGCGAGAGCGCAAAGCCATCGCCGGAGTGAGCAAACAGGTGCGCGAGAACGTCAAAAAGGCCACGCTGCACAACGACAAGCTGCGCGACTGCCGAGTACACTTCAATGACTCGAGAGCGCCCAAGGATAATGACCGCCGTGACGAGACCAGTATATTCATCACCGAGGGACTGAGCGCAAGTGGCTCAATTACCAAGATCCGTGACGTGGAGACGCAAGCCGTGTTCTCGCTTCGCGGTAAACCGCTGAACACCTATGGTCTTGACCCCAAGAAGGTCATCGTCAACACGGAATTTGCCATGCTGCAGTCGGCACTCAACATCGAGGACGGCATTGAAGGCCTGCGCTACAACAAAGTCATCATCGCTACTGATGCCGATGTTGACGGCATGCACATCCGCCTGCTGCTGCTGACCTACTTCCTGCAGTTCTGCCCTGAATTGATCAAGACAGGACACCTCTACATCCTGCAGACTCCCCTATTCCGCGTGCTTAACAAGAAAGACGCTAAGCGCAAAAACCGCACAAACAAACGCGAGGCAAAGCCTCAAAAAGTCGAGACCTACTACTGCTACAGTGACGAGGAACGGTTGAATGCCCTCAACAAGCTGGGAGAAAATGCCGAAATCACTCGATTTAAAGGTCTCGGAGAGATTTCTCCTGACGAGTTCAAGGACTTCATCGGCCCCGAGATGCGTCTGGACCGTGTACAGTTGCGTAAAGAGGACTCGGTAAAGCAGATGCTGGCCTTCTTCATGGGCAAGAATACCATGGAGCGCCAGGGATTCATTATTGACAACCTAGTGAACGAAGACGATGAAGACATCACAGTACATTGATAGTGAAGGAAAGCGCGTGGCGATATTCCCGGGGTCGTTTGATCCATTTACCCGTGGCCATGAGTCTATCGTGAGGCGCGCCTTGCCCATGTTTGACCGATTTGTCATCGCCATCGGCGTGAATGCCGATAAGCGTTCTTTTATGACAATGGAACAGCGCAAGGAATGGATCGAACGCGTCTTCAAGGACGAGCCCAAGGTGGAAGTAGTGACCTATACCGGCATGACCGTTGACATCGCCAAGGAAGTGGGTGCCCAGTTCATCGTTCGTGGCGTCCGCCTGATTCAGGACTTCGAAAACGAGAAACACCTCGCCGAGGTGAACCGCGACTTGAGCGGCATCGAGACCATCCTGCTGTACACCTTGCCCGAGGACAGCCACATCAGCAGCAGCATTGTGAGGGAGTTGTTCAAGTATGGCCAGGACGTGAGAGCCTATCTGCCAAAAGGAGTGGATCTGGAGGAGTTAGGAGTAAAAAACTAATGGGGCAATAGGAACATAGAAGCTATAGATACTATAGATGCTATAGGGGGTTCATTGAACGTTTTTTAATAAGAGAATGAAGAAGATATTATTTGCTGTGATAATGGGGGCTGTGCTGTCATTTACGATGACGGCACAGAGGAATATGCCCCAGGCGATGCAGAAACTGCTGAATGCTGAGTATGCTATCTCAAGCCTATACGTTGATACAGTGAACGAGGAAAAGCTTGTGGAGGATGCTATCAAGGGGATGCTTGAAAGTCTTGACCCCCACTCGAGCTACACCGATGCCAAGGAGACCAAGGAACTGGAAGAGCCCCTGCAGGGCGAGTTCAGCGGCGTGGGTATCCAGTTCAACATGAGCAACGACACGCTCTACGTTATCCAGACCGTTCCTGGAGGCCCGAGCGAGCGCGTAGGCGTGTTGGCAGGTGACCGTATCATCTATGTGAACGACACGACCATAGCGGGCGTGAAGATGAAAAACAGTGATATCCAGAAACGCCTGCGTGGCAAGAAGGGCACCAATGTCACCATCAAGGTGAAACGTCCCGGCGTGAAAGAATTAATCACCTTCCGCATCACACGCGACAACATCCCCGTGTACAGCATCGACGCAAAGTACATGCTCGATGAACGCACGGGTTACCTGCGCATCTCACGTTTTGGAGCCAAGACCCACGAGGAGATGATCGACGCGCTGAAAGAGCTGCAGAAGCAAGGCATGACCCAGCTGGTGATGGACCTGAGCGACAACGGCGGTGGTTACTTGAATGCCGCTATCGACATGTGCAACGAGTTCCTGGAGCGTGGCCAACTGATGGTCTATACCGAGGGAGACAACTCGCCCCGCAACGAGGCCAATGCCAATGGTTGGGGCGATTATAAAGACCTTCACATGGTTGTGATTGTCAACCAGTACTCGGCCTCGGCAGCAGAGATTTTTGCCGGTGCGATGCAGGACTGGGACCGCGCTGTAGTCGTTGGCCGGAGGACCTTCGGTAAGGGGCTGGTGCAGAGGCCGTTCAAGTTTGAGGACGGTTCGATGATGCGCCTGACCGTAGCACGCTACTACACGCCTAGCGGACGCTGCATCCAGAAGCCCTATCACCGCGGTGACAAGAAAGCCTACGAGCACGAGCTGCTTGACCGTGCCAACGAAGGCGAATACTACTGCCTGGACAGCATCCAGTTCAACGACTCGCTGCGCTATACCACGCGGCTGAACGGCCGTACCATCTATGGCGGTGGCGGTGTGATGCCCGATGTGTATGTTCCCATCGACACGACAGAATATAGCACCTACTATCGCGACCTGAGCGCCAAGGGTATCATCAACCAGTACTCGATCAAGTATGTGGACAAGAACCGCAAGCAAGTCTCAAAGCAGTTCAAGAACCTGAAAGACTTTGATAACGGTTTTGTTGTCACCGACGAGATGATGCGTGACTTTATCGCGATGGGAGAGCAGGACAGCATCAAATATGACGAGGAGAAGTACCGCCAGAGCGAACAGCTGCTGAAAGCGATTATCAAGGGGCTTATCGCTCGAGGAGTGTACGGAGATTCCAGCGCCTATAACGTGATCATCAACCACCGTAACCGCGACCTGCAAGCCGCCGTAGAGGTATTGAATGACCGCGAGCGCTATGACCGCCTGCTGAGGGAAGGTAATCCAGAGTATGAGAGGCTAGTGAAGTGAGCCTATAGAAGTAAAAGATACTATAGAAGCTATAGTGATATAGGTGGCTATAGTAGTTTTAAAGGTTAATATTGTTATTTCACACTCCCCTGGGATTTAGGCCAGGGGAGTGTTATTGTTATTATTGTGAGGAGGAAGAGGGGGCGGCAGGGGGCTGCCACCGGGAGAGGAAAGGCCTCCGGGGAAAGGAGGAGGTGTCATGCGGGCCCGGTCTAACTGCTCCAGGGCGTTAATGCGGCGCATGGTGCTCTTGTAAACCCGCCAAATGAGCAATACGAACAGGATGCTGATGAGCACCGAAATCGCGGGAAATATGCCCTCGCTGAAGGCCAAAGCATCATAAATCCAATGGATGAGAATAGGCACACCCAGCACACAGGCAGCCGTCAGTTTGCTGCGGTCACCGAAGTGGCGCTTGCTGTAGAAATAACCCATGGCACAAGCAATGGCGAAATGGGCGGGCACTGCGGTGAGTCCTCTCATTACACCGGTAATCAGCCAGTCCGGACTCTGGAACAGATAGAGGATATTCTCGGCCCCCGCAAAGCCCAAGCCGACACAGGCGGCATAGACGATACCGTCAAGGTACTCGTCATAATAAGGATTCCTGCGCAGGAAGAGCCAGAGCATCGTGAGCTTGGCGATTTCTTCGGGTATCGCCGCAGAAAACAGCGCCACCGACAAGGCATCACCCAAGGTATTCATCTGCTCAAGAGAATTGAACCCAATCATCAAGGTCAACGGGGTGGCCAACACCATCGCGACAAATGCGGATCCCACACCATAGAAGAAAGCAGCAAGCAGCTGTTTCAACGGTTCAGGTCTTATCGCGTCTTTCCTGTATATCCACCAGCCGAGGATGAAGACCGGCAACAATGCTGTAGCAATAATGAGCAACATAATTCAATCGGTTTTTATCAACAGAGGACAAAGATAGTACAAAAAGGCATAATTGCCAATAAAAAATTGCGCCCGATGAGACGAGAGCCGTCATCATCAGGGCGCAACATGTTTCTCAGAGTCTTCGTTCTTGATTACAGAGCGAGACGCAGACCTACCTCATCAGATCCCAAGTTGAGGGCGTCGGAGTTGCGCGAGGTGTTGCGGCACTCACGACTGATGCAGCGCCAGCTACCACCACGGAATACGCGACGTGTGCCATTCTCAGGACCAACGGGGTCAACCTGAGGCTCAACGGGATATGTGCCATACCAGTCGCTGCACCACTCACCCACGTTACCGCTCATGTCATACAGACCAAGCTCATTGGCCAACTTTGAGGCAACGGCATGGGTTCCAAATTCACTATTGAAGTAGAACCAAGCCACATCATCAATGTTGTTGCTACCAGAGAAGAGCGAACCGTTAGCCAAGTTACCACCGCGGGCGGCAAATTCCCACTCGGCCTCGGTGGGCAGACGGAAATTCTTGCCCGTGAGCTCGTTGAGTCGAGAAATGAACTCCTGGCAGTCCTCCCAGCTGACATTCTCAACAGGACGCTGAGGATCATCGGTGAAATTGCTGGGATTTGTTCCCATCACTGCGTGCCACAATTCCTGAGTCACTTCGGTTTCACACATCGAGAAGGATGAAACGGTCACTTCATGAGCGGGCATCTCATCGATGTTGGCCTCACCGGTATAGACAACGGCACTGTCCACACCCATCGTGAAGGTTCCGCCCTCGATGTCAACCATCTGGAACGATACGCCATTGACGGTGTAGAGACCGGGGATGGTGTCAGGAGTAGCGGTGTAGTTCTGCATACGGTCAATGAAGCTCTTGGCGGCCGTCTGAAGCTCGCCAAATTCGTCTTCAAGAACTGAACTGCAGTCGAGCAGAAGCATTACCAGAGCGCTTGAGTAGGTACTTTCAACCTCGGGGAGGCGGTAGGGTGAGAACTCGGTGCTAAGAGCCCAAGTCTCCTGGTCCTCTACCCAGTACCACTCCTGAATCTTCTCCTTCTCAATGGGTTCCTCGGTATACAACTGAATGCCAGTGAAGAGCAGCGAAACGAACATACCGTCAACGCTAGAAGCAGCGACGCTGTCACCTGCATTGCAAGTCATGCCCTGATAGGTGATATCGGTCAAGCTGCGGGTCTTGAGCGAGAAGGTACCCTCGATGTAAACCTGTGAGTCATTAACGGTCTCCTCGTTGACATCGTCAAGCGTGAAGCGGATGCGCGTTCCCGTTCCCACACCGGGGAATACGAGCGTGAGGTTCTCAGACATGTTGTGAGCAACCAGGTCATCGGCAATAGCATGGAAACTGGCAGTTACGTCAGCGTTGCTGTTGACCTCCATGGCCTTGGTAGAATCACTTGCCAGAGCGTAGAGGTTGGCACGGAACTGGGTCTCGTCCTTGACTGTCGGGTTAAGCAGTCCGACGGTGTAGGCCTTGATAGCACGTCCGTAGATTCGCTCGTCGGCGATGCGTGATTGCAATGCCTGAGCATACTCAGCCTCGGTGTCATACTTGTCGGTCATCATGAGCGAACCCTGATCGAGTCCCTTGGTGACAGTGACAATAGCGACATTCTGGAGGTTCTGCGGATACTTTGCTCTATTAAGCATGTCAAGCGCTTGATCAACAGAGTAATAGAGCAGACGTCCCTGCTGGGTGTAGAGTCGTCCATCAATGAAATCATTGAAGTCTGCAACTGTCGTTGAGTCAAGGAATGAGATCTCCTTGGTCATCAAGGTCTGGTTGTAACCGATCACGCCCATGTACATGCCAGTATCTACAGTCGGCTTGACGGGACCGGTAAGGATCAGGTCAATCAGGTAGTTGAGGTCGGCAATGTTGATGTCTCCGTCCTGGTTGACGTCACACTTGCTGTCGTGCAAGTTAGACAGGATGGCATCGGTCACCACATTGATGTCGGCAATGTTCACATCACCGTCAGCATTCACGTCACCCTCAATATTACTCGAGTAATGCCGAGGTCCGGCAAAAGCGATGGCTACTGAGAGTAAACACAACGAAAAAAGAGTAGTTAATCTCATCATATTGGTTCAAATATTTAGTGTTATTATCATTGCTATCGTGCGTCCAAAGCGAGGCGCAACTTTCAACCTACAAAATTACATCAAAAAACACAAGAAACAAACTTTTAGCACACATTATTTATTAACAGTTTCGGGTTTTTCATCTAAAAGTGATCACTTTTTTCATCAAACAGAAGAAAAAGTTGTCCAAAAACGGTGAAGAATCCGATGAACGGGATAATGAAATTTTTGCTACCTTTGCGGTCTATTTGTTGATGAAGCAATGGTATCGATTGTACATATTGCAGGTATCGTGCTGACAGTGACCCTACTGCTTGCCGTGAGCTGGCTGTCAGGTCGCAAAGTCAAGGACGCCCAAAGTTTCACTACCGGCGGCAATAGTGGCAGCTGGATGGTGTGCGGTGCGCTGTTGGGCACGCTGGCAGGCGGTCAAAGCACCATCGGCACAGCACAGCTGGCCTTCTGCTACGGCGTGTCGGCATGGTGGTTCACCATTGGAGCAGGCCTGGGCTCGTTAATATTAGGACTTCTCTATGCCGGGCCATTGCGTCGTAGCGGGTGCTCTACCCTACTTGAGGTGGTGAGCCGCGAATACGGGCACAAGGCCGAGACCGTGGGTTCTATCCTGTTCCTGATCGGTATTTTCATCAGCATCGTGTCACAAGTGTTGTCATCGTCGGCAATGATTACCAGCCTGTTCGGCATTCATCTGATATGGGCGTCGGTAGTGAGTGCTGTGCTCATCATGCTGCTGGTACTATTTGGTGGCATCCGTAGTGCCGGGGCCAGTGGCATCGTCAAGCTGGTGCTTCTGTATATCAGTTCGGTGGTAGCCGGTGTCGTTGTGTGGCACATCGCTGGCGGCTGGACAGGCCTGCGCGAGAGCATTGACCACGTTTACATGGACACTCCCCAACTGGCAGGACTCAATAACTTGACCGACATCGAGAGCATCCATCACCGTTACGGCAGTCCATTTGCCCGCGGTTTCTTTAAGGATATGGGTGGATGCCTGTCGCTTATCCTGGGCGTCGTGTCCACCCAAACCTACGCTCAGTGCATATGGTCAGCGGCATCGACGCGCAAGGCACGCCGCGGCGCCGTGTTGTGTTCGCTGTTTATGCCCATCATCGGTGCGGCATGCACACTGGTGGGGCTGTACATGCGCGGACATTATATCACGAGCAGCGAATTGGCTGGAATCCAGCAAATGGGTGAAAAAGTGCCGGCTGGTTTAGGAGTCATCGACGGTACAGCGCTGGCGTTTCCTACCTTTGTGTTGGAGCACTTGCCAGCCTGGCTCGGTGGTTTGTTGCTGGGTACCATGCTGATCAATATCCTGGGGTGCGGTAGCGGACTCTCGTTAGGGGCCTCGACGATTCTAGTTCGTGACGTGTACGGTAACCTGAAACGGCGCTTGGGCATGAAGGACTCTCCCCTATCGCCTCTGACCCAGACGCGTCTGTCGATTGTCGGCATCCTGATGATGGCGTTCATCGTAGCGATACTGTTCAACGGCAGTTTCATCAACGACCTGGGATTCCTGTCGTTGGGCTTGCGAGCTGTGGCAATCTTGTTCCCGTTGAGTTTTGCGCTTTGGTGCCCCGGCCGATTCCAAGCTCGCCGCGTGCTGTTGTCGATGCCAATCGGCGTGGCCGCGATGCTGTTAGCCAATGCCTTGTCGCTGCCAGGCGATGCCGTTTACTACGGGCTGGGAGCATCGCTGCTCACGATTCTTTTTCCCACAAAGCGCTGAAGGTGGGGGCGTGACGAAGAGGTATTCCATCCTGGTGGTTGAAGGTGTTTTTCACATCTTTTAGGAGGAAAAGATTGTGGGGGTGGCAGAATAGTTGTAAATTTGGCATTTGTTTCTTGAAAACCGAATTTTGATAATATCCAATCACGAAAAAATGACCGATAAGATTACCAATAAGATCACAAAGATTGTATTGACAGGTGGGCCGTGTGCCGGTAAGACCACCGCTATGGCGAGGATCATTGAGCACTTTAGCGGCTTGGGATTCCAGGTGTTTGCGATTCCTGAGGTGCCGACGATGTTCAGCAGCGCAGGCATCAACTACCTGACTCAGAACAAGGCTTTGTTCTTTGAAGCCGAGAAATCGACGCTCAATATCCAGCTGGAACTGGAGGATCATTTCGCCAAGATGGCGGCTCAATGCAGCAAGCCCGTGCTCATCGTGTGCGACCGCGGCACGATGGACATCAGTGCCTATGTTTCCCCTGAGATTTGGGAGGCGCTGACCGAGGAGATGGGCACTAACACCGTGAAGCTGCGCGATGCCCGCTATGAGGCCATCCTGCACATGGTAACCGCCGCTGCCGGCGCCGAGCAGTTCTATACCAACGAGAACAACAAGTTCCGCAGCGAGGACGTGGAGCTGGCACGTGAGCTCGACCGCAAGGTATTGAGCGCTTGGACGGGTCATCCCCACCTGCGTGTGATTGGTAACCACATGGACTTTGATGACAAGCTGCGCCATGTACTGAACGAGATTTCGACAGTGCTGGGCGTTCCCAGCCCCATCGAACAAGAGCGGAAATATATCGTCGAGGTGACGGGCGACATCCCCGACTACACCGAGAGCGAAATCACCCAGACCTATCTGCTGAGCGAGCCTGGCACAGAGATGCGCGTACGCAAACGCGGCTGGCAAGGCAGCTATGTCTATTTCCAGACCATTAAGAAGACCGTGAGCAGCGACAAGCAGATCGAGACCGAGCGCCGTATCACAGCCCAGCAGTATGTTGACCTGCTGCAACTGGCCGATCCTAACCGCAAGCCCATCAGCAAGATGCGTAAATGCTTTGTGTGGAAAAACCGCTACTTTGAGCTAGACACCTACATCGAGCCGAAGCTGGGCATGCAGATTCTGGAGCTCGAGGGCGTCAAGGAAGGCGACAAGGTGGAGATGCCGCCGTTCATCAAGGTGGTAGAGGACATCACCGGCAACGAGAAGTATTACAATTACCAGCTGTCGCTGAGGTGAATCGGCATACGGGCCAATGGCCCGCAATACCACAACAATTGATAACAGAAAAGCGGGCTATGGGCCCGCTTTTCTTGTTATTGATGAGCAATCGTCAATTGGCTCTGTACTTGTAGATGTCCACGAGCTTCATCTTGAAGACGAGGGTGCTGTAGGGCACGAGTTCGTCGGACTTCTTGGTAGAAGCGTAGCCTTGCTGATAAGGGACTATGACGGTGCAACTGTCTCCCACGTGCATGCGCGTGAGGGCAATCATCCAGCCCTCAACGTTCTGATTGACAACGGAACGATAGATGCTGTCTGCTGGAGTGGTCATATAATAAGACGAGTCCACAGGTGTGCCGTTATAAAGGCTCAAGTGGTACTTCACATCGACAGTGGACGTGAGAAGAGGCTTGAGGTTGCCCTTGGTCAGCATGGTGTCATTGTGCCAGCGGATAAGCGTCTTGGCCGAGGCATCCCATGGTGCCGTGAGCACGGTGTACTGGCCTGATGCCATCTGCTGCTGGAACCATGTCTCGTTGGACTCACGCCAACTCTTGTACTCGTCCTCAACGGTCTTTCCCAAGCAGGAGTCAAGCATCGTGACCGCCACGATTGCCATGATGACTGTATAGAAAAACTTCTTCATTTCTTTGTTAAGCATTTAGCCTTTACATCAGTTTGCGGAGAACATTGTTGAGGCTGCACTCGCGGGCGAGGATAGCGGGGAGGTCGGCAATGGCGACGCGCTCCTGCTGCATGGTGTCACGATCACGCAGGGTGACGGTGTTGTCCTCGAGGGTCTGACCATCGACGGTGATGCAATAGGGGGTGCCGATGGCATCCTGACGACGATAACGCTTGCCGACGGTGTCCTTATCCTCGTAGTGGCAGGCGAAGTCAAACTTCAACATGTTCATGATTTCGTGGGCCTTCTCGGGCATGCCGTCCTTGCGGACGAGCGGCAGGATGGCGCACTTAATGGGAGCGAGAGCCTTGGGCAAGTGAAGCACCACGCGGGTGTCGCCACCGTCAAGCTGCTGCTCCTCGTAGCTGGAGCACATCACCGAGAGGAACATACGGTCCACGCCAATGGAAGTCTCGATGACATAGGGAATGTAGCTCTCGTTGAGTTCGGCGTCGAAGTACTGAATCTTCTTGCCAGAGAACTTGGCGTGCTGGCTCAGGTCGAAGTCGGTGCGGCTGTGGATACCCTCTACCTCCTTGAAGCCGAAGGGCATCTTGAACTCGATGTCGGTAGCGGCGTTGGCATAGTGGGCCAATTTCTCGTGGTCGTGGAAACGATACTTCTCATCACCCAGACCGAGGGCCTTGTGCCAACGGAGGCGCTGTTCACGCCAGTAGTCGAACCACTTCAACTCCTCACCAGGACGTACAAAGAATTGCATCTCCATCTGTTCAAACTCGCGCATACGGAAGATGAACTGACGGGCCACGATCTCGTTACGGAAGGCCTTACCGATCTGTGCGATGCCGAAGGGGATGCGCATGCGGCCGGTCTTCTGGACGTTCAGGAAGTTAACGAAGATACCTTGAGCCGTCTCGGGACGCAGATAGACGTCCATGGTGGCGTCGGCGCTGCTGCCCATCTGGGTCTTGAACATGAGGTTGAACTGACGAACGTCGGTCCAGTTCTTGGTACCGCTGACGGGATCTACAATCTCGTAATCAACGATGATCTGCTTCAACTCGGCGAGGTCATTGTCGTTCATAGCCTTCTCGTAACGGGCATGCAGCTCGTCACGCTTCTTCTGGTTCTCGAGGACGCGGGGATTGGTAGCACGGAACATCGCCTCGTCGAACTTGTCACCGAAGCGCTTGGCAGCCTTCTCGCACTCCTTGTTCATCTTCTCCTCGATCTTGGCGATTTCGTCCTCGATGAGGACATCGGCGCGGTAGCGCTTCTTGCTGTCGCGGTTGTCAATCAAGGGGTCGTTGAATGCGTCAACGTGACCTGATGCCTTCCAGATAGTGGGGTGCATGAAGATAGCGCTGTCGATGCCCACGATGTTCTCGTGAAGCAGGGTCATTGCCTCCCACCAGTAACGCTTGATATTGTTCTTGAGCTCAACGCCATTCTGAGCATAGTCATACACTGCGCCGAGGCCGTCATAAATCTCACTTGAGGGGAACACAAAGCCATATTCCTTGGCGTGTGAAACGATCTTCTTGAAAACGTCTTCCTGTTTTGCCATTGTTCTGTTTGTATAATTGTTTTTGATAATTTTCTTGTAACCAAGCCGCAAAGGTACAAAATATCCCTCAACAGCGCAAGACCTTGAGGGATATTAGAGTTATTTAACGGGATTGAAGAGCTGGGAGCGGGGCGGGTGGTCCGAGCTGGTAGCTCGGAATACGGAAACAGCACGGACACGAAAGGAGTGTCCCAACGGGGGCGGCACGGACACGGAGGGGGCGTCCCAACAGAAATAGCACGGGCACGGAGGGGGTGTCCCAACGGGGACGGCACGGGCTCGGGTGCTGGGGGGCGCTAGAACTGGGAGTAGAGGAAGGGCTGGACGGTGGCGCTGGCGAACTGGAGGACGAGTTGGATGAGGACGATGAAGATGACCAGCTTGAGCCACCAGGGGGCAGCAATGAAGCGTTCACGCAACCGGTTCCATATTTGAACAGGGACAAAATGGAGGCCGAAGATGATGGCCAACATTATGCACCAGGTGCTGCGACGCGCCAGGAATACGCGCACGTAAGCCCACTCGAAGTCGGTGACGATGTTGGTAATGATGTGCCCTGCTGCCTGAAACGTGTTAGCTCGGAAGAAGATCCACAAGAAGGCGACGAAACTGAATGTCAACAGCCAGGAGACAAAGCGGGTGAAGCGAGTGCTGGCGATGGTGTCAAGCCAAGGCTTGCACAGCTTGTGGATACACAAGGCTATGCCGTGACCTGCACCCCAAACGACGAAGGTCCAAGCCGCACCATGCCACAAACCACCAAGCAGCATGGTGACCATGAGGTTGAAGTGCTGGCGTACTTTGCCCTTACGATTGCCTCCCAGGGGGATATAAACATAGTCACGCAGCCATGTGGAGAGCGAGATGTGCCAACGGTGCCAGAACTCGGTCACGTTGAGGGAGCGGTAGGGATAATTGAAGTTAATGCCCAAGTCATATCCCATGATGCTGCTCAGACCGATGGCCATATCGCTATAGCCCGAGAAGTCACAATAAATCTGCATCGTGAAGCCTAGGACAGCCATTAACAATTCGAATCCCGTGTAGCCCGTTGGGTTGCCGAAGGCGATGTTGTTGTACTGGGCGATGTAGTCGGCGAAGACCGCCTTCTTCAAGATACCCAGCATGACGAGGAACAGACCACCGTAGATCATCTCGCGCGTGGCGGGCTTGTTGGCCTGCACCTGGGGATTGAAGTCACAGGAACGGACAATGGGGCCAGCCACGAGGCATGGGAAATAGGACAGGAAGAAAAGGTGGTCAAGATAGTCATCGACCGGCTGTATCTTGCCTCTATAGACATCGACCACATAGCTGATGGTGCGGAACGTATAGAATGAGATGCCAACCGGCATGATGAGGTCCATGGGCTGGAAGTTGCCGCCGATGAGTTCTTCAATATTGAACATGAAGAAGTTGCCATACTTGAAGTACAGCAGAATGCCCAGGGAGAATAACAAGGAGACCGTGAGGGCAATGCGCCGCTCGGTACGGTTCTTGCTAGACTCGATGAACTGAGCCACCCACCAGTCGAAGATGGATGTCGCCACGAGCAAGAGGAAAAAGATGCCACTGGACTTGTAGAAGAAGTAAAGGCTGAAGGCGATGACAAAGAGCATCATCTTCTTGCGTCTTGACTTGAGGAATGCGTAAACCGGCAGGAACAACAGGAACAAAATCCAGAATAGTCCACTGGTGAACAGCATGGGCTCGTCGCGGTTGAAAGCAAACAGCGACAGCATCTGAGTTATGTCGATTGAGTCAAGTATCATGGCATTACTTTGGGGGTTGATAGATAACTATATGTGAAGCACGGCTAGTCCCCTCGCCCGGATAGCCAAGACGAATGGGATGAGCCCCTTTCTCTCCCAACCACTTGACGACACGGTCCATCCACAGATGAGCCGATGTGCGCGTGGGATGCGCTCCGTCGCGGCTGCGTTCAAATTGGTCGTGAGCACTCAAGTAGAAACAGCCCTCATCGACTTCTTGCTCAATCAGGTCGTTGATACCTGTGTCCTCGTCCCAGTTGGGAGGGCCTATCCAGACATAAGGAATATCGCCTACCTCGGCCAAAATCTTCTTAACATAATGGCGCCGCGCCCGTTTGATATCAGTGACATAGAGCTCGTTGGCTCCCAGGCAGATGAAGATGTAGTTGGGTTTATACTTGGCGATGAGTTCCGCCAGACGACCCGACTCACCCCAGACCTTGGTTGAACTACTGTACCAGATGACCTCAACCAAGGTGTGGCCATTCTTGTCACAGTACTTTGCCAAACGAGGCGCCAGTCCCTCGAGCATTGAGTCACCGATGAAGAGGATACTCTTGGCGGTAGTATCAAGGGGGGCACGCCAATCCTTGGCCTGCTGTTCCTCGGCCGATTTCCCATCGGCGTCAGCTTTGGTATTTTTAACTACTTTGTGATGTTTCATGGGAGCACCCAAGTCACTTGCAAACGATGCCGTCTTGAGCTCAAAACTGCCAATACGGATGCCGTCCTGCCAAAAAGACAAGACCACAAAGAAAATGAGTGCAGTCAAGAGGAGACCCCAAAGTCCCCAATATGGTTTGTTCATTCTATTTAGCTTTTAGCTATTAGGCTTTAGCTGTTCGTTTATAGTTTTTATATTTAAATATCTTTTTTACTTCAATAACTGAATGCCCAGGCCGGGACGGTCGTGGAGAGTGATCTTGCCATTCTCGACGGTCATTCCGGTAAAGCGGTCGTTGGCGATGAGCAGGTTGCCGTCCAAGTCAGCATAATCCACAACGGGAGACAGGTTGGCGGCAGCAGTCACGGCACATGAGGTCTCGGTCATACAACCAATCATCACCTTCATGTCGAGGGCACGTGCAAGGGTCACCATCTTGTGGGCCTCGTACAGGCCGGTGCTCTTCATCAACTTAATGTTGATGCCGTCATAGACACCCTTGAACTTGACGATGTCAGGAAGACGCTGGAAGGCCTCGTCGGCGATGATGGGCAGCGGAGAGCGCTCGCGCAGCCAAGCAGTCTCGTCAAGCCATGTTTTGTCGAAGGGCTGCTCAACGAAGATACAGTTATGCTCCTTGAGCCAGTGGCACATCTCCAGCGCATATTCCTTGTCGTTCCATCCCTGGTTGCAATCGACACAGATGGGCACGTCAGGCATCATCTCGTTGATGATGTTGATTGTTGCCTGGTCCTGATCCAAACCCATCTTTGCCTTGATGAGCTTGTAGGGACGAGCCTCTTCCACCTTCTGACGAACCACCTCGGGAGTGTCGATGCCGATGGTGAAACTTGTCACGGGCGTCTTGTCGGGATTATAGCCCCAAATCTTGTACCAGGGCTGTCCCATAATCTTGCCCAGCAGGTCGTGCAGGGCGATATCGATACTGGCCTTGGCGGCGCGGTTGTTCTCGTCCACGCTGTCCACATAACTCAGGATGTCCTCGATGCGGAAGGGGTCGTTGAACTGGTCAAGGTCAAGCTTGTTGAGGAATGTGGTCACACTCTCAACGCTCTCGCCCAGATAGGGCGGCATTGAAGCCTCGCCATATCCCTTGACGCCCTCATATTCCAGAGTCACCTGGACATCGGGCGTGGTGGTGCGGCTGTAACGCGCCAAGTTAAAGGCATGGCGCAACTTGAGTTCATAAGGGAAGAACGACAGTTTCAGTTTCCCCGTCTTGGGAATCTGGTTGACACGGGGGACGGGGCGACGGCGTCCTTTCTTAGCTACACGCTCGACGGCGTCGATTGATACGGGAGAAGCTGCGGCGATGGCCGTCAGTCCCATTCCTGCGATAAATTTTCTGCGATCCATTATTTTGAGTTTAAAAATTTAGAGTTTACAAATTAATGTCTTTAAAGTCATTATGGACTCTTTTAACTAGAAGAACCAGGGGTGATTCTTGAGAGCTACAATGCCCTTGGTCCCCACCATACCCTTGATGCGGCTGGCAGTGATCGGGGAATAGAGATAGGGATAATCACTTACCGTGGGAATCAGGCTGTTGATTTTGACCTGTCCCGAGCAGTGAATGTACTTGCCATCGCGCAGGTAGAGACCCACGTGAGTCACGCGGCCCGTCTTCTCGTTACCGAAGAACAAGAGGTCGCCCGTCTCATACTGACGCCAGTCGGTGCCCTTCTTCATAATTTTGCCCGTGAGCGCCTGCTGTGAAGCGTCACGCTGCAGGATGATGCCGTTACTCAGGTAAGCGACCTTGGTGAGTCCCGAACAGTCGGTGACCTTGGTCGTCGTTCCACCCCAAAGGTAGCCGGAGCCCATCATGCGGCGAGCGGTCTTCTCAATCTGGGCGGCATTAAAGCCTTGCTGGCTCCACTGCGAGAGTTCTGCCACATCGGCGGCAGCCACCCATCCTACCCTACCGTCAGGCGTAGCCAATTTGAGCCATCCGCCCTGAGCGGCCTTGTATTCTAGGATGTTGCCCATCACCAGATCGCTCACGGTCTCGTCGCCATTGGCCTGGGTCACGAGTCTTGAATCGTAAGTCGTGACGATGTAGCGTTTGGCCTTGCGCCAAGCCTTCATCTGAGCGTCGGTCTTGAAAGCGAGAGAGCTCTCGGGGACATAGGCGATGTAATCGTCCGCCATCTGGACACGGTACCAGTCATCACACTTCTCTAGAACTTTGACCGGAGAGCCCATGATGCCCTGGGTCGCCATCTCGGCGCTGTGCTTAGGCTCGGTACGTAAGGTGGCGATGCTCAGCTTGACCTGTGCCCACTTGCGATCTGCAGGAATACCGTTCTCGAGGACGGTGATTTTGTCGGTGTATCTGCTGTAGCCATTCTTGAGCATCGCTGCCAAGATGGCATTCTTCTGGGCCTGAGTGCCCACCGTACCTGAGAGCACCCACTTACCGTCCTGCTGTGATGCAGTGACGTCCCACACGGCAGTTCTCTTGTCGGGAGCGATGCGTTGCTTGAGGTCCTTAAGTGCCTCGACAGGCGTTACCGCGAAGGCTGTGATGCTCATCACAGCCAGTACCATTACAATGATTAATGACTTGATGTTCATTTCTTTATAGGAGTTATTGAATTGACTTTCAGATGGCTGTCCCACTTGTCATAGAAGATATTGCCCTTGCGCCACTCGACTTCACCGGGCTGGAAATCGACAGTCTCGCTGCGGATGTAGGTCTTGGGGGGACTCAACTTGTCGCCCACTCCCTCGTTGGTTGCCATGCGGTACACATCGATACCCGTGGCATAGTAGTCGTTGAGCGTGGTTCCGACGGCACTGCGACCGAAGGAAGGATCAGTCGGAATCCAACCGATGCCTTCGAAATAGGTCTCGCACCAGTCGTGCCAGTTGATTTCATCGGGGTGCAGCATCCAGCCGCTTTCCCAACGAGCGGGAATGCCGAGGGAACGCACCAGCGTGATGTAAAGCAAGCCGACCTGGCCGCAGTCACCGTGATTGTTCTCGATGACATACTGGGGGATGTTGGCCAGGGTGCTGTATTCACGAGCTCCGGCCCAAGGCAGGTTATAGCCGATCCACTCGTAGATCTTTGCAGCCTGAAGAACCGGGTTGGTCTCGCTGCCGACAATCTTGCGGGCCAGGGCGCGCATCTCATCGGTAATGATGACGTGACGAGGCTCATCGCCCGTGTAGCGCTTGTACACCTCACTGTTCTTGTTGTACGGCTCGAGCATGGCGATGAGGTCCTGCTGGCTGTAATGGCGCTCTCCCACGTCGTAGGAGAAGGTGTATTCAAAGTGGGTGGGTTTACCTTTCTCGGCCACAGCCTCCATATAGACCGTATGGTGGAGACTTCCCTCGCTGAAGGTCACAGGGCGGTTACTGTTCTCGAGGCGGATGTTGCGCTGGCGCAGGTTCTCATAGGGGAACGGCATCCACACGCGCAGGGTCTCGCCAGCGGGAATGGCATCGGCATCCACATCGAGGGTAAAGGTAATGTTGACATGGCGCCAGTCGCGGACGTTGTTCGCATCGGCAGGAGTGTGCATCGCCTCCAGGTAATACTTGCGGCGCGTGAGGAAGCTTTCGTGATTATCGGCAGCATTCTGTGCGGCAAACTCCTTGCCCAGCAGCCAGAGGTTGCCCACGCTCTTGCGGAACCACATCTCCTTACCGTCGATGTTCATCACCTCGAGGGCGCGGGTGTCTTTCCAGTGCTGGATTTGGGCGTCGGTGGCCTCGGGCATTTTCTCACGGATCTTCTTCACGCCCTCCTCGGGGGTGATGCGGAAGTCGGAGCGAATGCGCTGCATGATGGTGCGTAGCGAGTCGATGCGGACGGCATCGGCAACGCGGACCTTCTTGGGAAGGGACTTCATCAATTTCTCAGCACGGGCAAATTCACCCTGGGCAATCAGCTGGTCCACTTGAGGCTGCCAATCGGGGGTAGCGGCAACGCTCACCAACGCTAAGACACTGAAAGCCAGCGCCAACAAACTATTTTTACCTTTCATTTTACCTATGTTTTTGTTTTAACGAGCAAATTTACAGCAAAAAATGAAAAGGAGGTGCATTTTCATGGAAATAGTTATCAACAAGGGGGACGGTGAAGACGGGGAGAACGGAGACAACGGAGGGGATGCACAAACCAGAGGCTTGCACTACCTCAACGGGACGGGGAAAAAGCCAGGAGGGTGTTCAGGCAGGGAACTCGAGGAGGAAGGTGGTGTGGAAGCCCGTGTGAGGGTGATCGAGCAGGGACATCATGCCTCCCTGGATGGTGAGCAGGCGACGACTGAGAGACAGGCCAATGCCGTTACCCTTGCGCTTGGTGGTAAAGAACGGGATGAAAATGGAGGAGCGCGCATCGGCAGGAATCATTTCGCCGTCGTTGCTGATGTAGAGCAGGACTTTGCCTTCCTGTCCACGTTCACATTCCATTCCCATGGTTTTGGCACCGGCCTCAATGGCATTCTTGACCAGGTTGATGAGAATCTGTCTCAAGAGGTTGGGGTCGGTATTGATAGTGACACTATCGGGCATATTGCTGTTCCACGTCACTTCCTGGAACAGTTTCTCTACCTCACCGACCACAGCAGTCAGATCCACCTGCTTGGGGACCGGTTTCTGCAAAGCGGAATACTTGCGGTAACCGTCCACAAACGAGTTAAGGTGCACCACCGTGTTGTGAATGGCGTTGATACCCTCTTCTAGGTCAGAATTCTTGACTGCGGGATGATGAAGCATCGACTGGCTGATGCTGGCAATGGGCGCCGTGGCGTTCATGATCTCGTGGGTGAGTACGCGGGTGAGTTTTTCCCAAGACTCGACCTCGCCCAGATTGACCTGTTCCCTGATGTGTTCACCAAGTTGGTTGAGCGTTTCCTGCAAAGCTTTTTCTCCGCTGAACATGTGCTTGGTGGGGAGCTGAAAAGTCAGGTCATGGTTGCGTATCGCCTCTTGCATGATGTGGGCACGCCTCACGAGCGAACGCTGATGCAGCCAGAACCATAGTCCCAGCAGCACCACGATCGCAACAGCGACAATGATGGCAGTCCACAGACTGTTCATTGCAGTTTCTTCATCTTGTTATATAACGTCTGGCGTGTAATGCCCAAGACCTCGGCAGCCTGGGTGAGATTGCCGTGGAAACGGTCGATCGCCTTGCGGATGTGTTCAGCTTCCAACTCATCAAGGGTTGCCACCTCGTCGGCAGCATCAAGGACGTCTTTCAACTTGCGGACCAGTTCCTCGTTGTCCCAAGGCTTGGTGATGAAGTCGGCTGCTCCACGCTTAAGTCCTCGCACGGCGAGGGAAACATCGGCATAAGCAGTAATGAGCACGACAGGTATCTCGGGATGGTGTTTGCGAATGGCTTGCAGCCAGAGGAGGCCGTCTTGTCCGTTGTTTACCCCGAGCGTGAAGTTCATATCCAACAAGATGATGTTCACCTCTTCTTGCCCGAGCAGTGAAATCACCCCTTCGGGCGAAGTGAGCGTCATCACTTTTTCAAACGTGCCAGCCAGGCAGTACCTCAACGCGGTGAGAATTGCCTCGTTGTCATCAATGACCAAAATTGTTCCGTAATTCTGCATAGTGGCAGCGAAGATACAAACAATTCCCGAGAAAAGCACGAAAAAGCACAAAAAAGTGAACAAGAGGCATTAAAAGCCCCGCACGCCCTCTTTCATCGAGCGAGTGTCGCTTCCTGAGCTGGGCGGGATTTTTTACAAACCAGTGGCTTGCAATACAGCGACGGCACGGTGAACGAAGGGGCGGAAAATAAAGGGTGAAAAGGCAGGCGCTTCTCAAAAAAAAGCGCCTGCCGGTCTATTGGATTTAAACGTTACTCTTCCTGGGCGTGGTCACTGGGGCCAGGCGCCGGTCAACAGATAGTCTATTAGCCATGCGACATCGGTGATGCTGACTTTATTGTCCAGGTTGGTGTCACTGTTGTCATTGTTGACATCATCTGCGTCATCGTCACCGCCTGACAACAAATGGTTGATTAAAGCCGAGACATCATTGACCTTAACGAGACCATCGTTGTTCACGTCGCCACGCAGGATACCATTGGGCACATCGAAGCCGTTGCCGTCGATAAAGAACAGACGGTTAGAACTAAAGGTCCATCCACTGTCATGATTGAGACCGTGAGGAACGGTTGTTCCCCAAGAGATGGTGTCGGTGGTGACAAAGCCCGTGTTACCGAATGACAACGAGTTGTCCTCTTCTAATGAATAGTTGCAGAAGTCGTCGTCCTTGTCTGGGTCATAGTACAAAGCCTGGCCAGGGAACGTCATAGTGCCATCCTCGTGAATGAACATAGCGTTGACTGTCGAGCCCAGTCCAAAGAGGTTGTACACAACGACAATTGAGTCATCCACTTGGAACATATAGACAGGAGCTTGCATGATTTCCAAAATCGGACTGGCACCTAGTGAAGAGCCATCGGGGATGCGCGCTAAACTCAAATCATCGCCAAGAGACCTCGGCCTCAGCGGTCCTTCCCTACGTCCGCCATTCCCAAGAGTTGAAGCGCCAGGAAGAACAGATGCACGATTCAACTTTCCATCCGAGCCTGGCAGATCTGATGCCATACCATTAGATGCGCTACAGAACATGACATCTTCTTCGGTCTCTTCTCCGGCAGTCCTCGGTTTTATGGGCTTGACAGAACGCCCGCCACCACCATTGGTCACATTGGCATGTTCATGACCAACAAGGGCGCCCTTATCGACACTGGTGTTTTTATCCACACCCACATCAAGGTTTGGTTTGTGCTGTGCAGCTCTTAAGACTCCAGAGTTGTCTGGAGTTGTAGGTCCTATCGGTTCCAGCGACTTGACTGGAGACTGCCCAGGAGGAGTGACCGGTTTAAGTTGACGGCCACCACCGCCAAGAGGCTGCTCAGCAAAGCCACCACCGCCAAGCTCATGAACTGCTCTAGCCTTATTCAACGATGGTAACGAAGGACTGGAAGACCTTGGCTTGCGGGGACCAATAGGCTTCGGTTTAAGTCCTCCACTACCACAAGTGCCATCAAGCCCACTACCATGTCCACTTCCTGGTCCGGCGTCGATAGCGCCTTCCCAATAAATCCGTTGCACATCAATAACACTCTCAACGGCCACATAGGGCAGTAATGCAGAAGAATGACTGTATTTAGATTGATGTATGCCATTGGGTTTAAGCAAATATAAGCCGGACAAGATCGGTGAAATGGCAGCAGTCGTGTCTGATGAGGCAAGATTGAAGTTGCGATACACGTTAATGACCTCTTCGGTATAAATCAAGAAACTGCCATCAATCCAAATTGATCCATCATCATATATCTCACCAAACAAAAATTCATCGTTATAAAAGAAGAAATCACCGACTGAAAAGAGACAGGTTGTTCGGATGGTGTCATTATGATTGCGCCCACTTGATGATGACACAGAATCCATGTCTAAGAAACTTGAGGCCAATAACGCTTGCCTCGTCTCGATGTTCACGTAGAGAGGAATCTGGTACTTGCCATAGAAACCGTCAAGTGTATAGCAGTCATATACACCATCTTCAAAGTAGGCCACCCCCTGAAAATCCATTTCGTTACTCCATCCGAGGGAATAGACAATGTCACTCAGGATGGGGTTACCGTCACTGTCAAAATCCTGCAATGCCTGGGCTTCCATGACAGCGATGTGAGGGCCTATCATGTCCTCTTCGGACAGACGTCGTGGAGCCTTCTTGGTCAGGCGGTTATCGTTAGGAGTGAGGTTGCGTTCACGCATGAACTGATGGAGGGTTTTCGGTCCCGTCTTATCAACTTGTACGTTGGCCGGGGGAACAGACGATTTGTCTTTTGACGTCAGCCTGGAGGTGGAGACGTCGGGCTCGGGCACTGCTGCCATGAGGGCAAGTGCCATGCAAGCGCACATGATAGTCAAAAAAAGATTCTTCATTCCTATAAATGTTTAGAGTTTTTAATTAAGTACTTTCAATGATACTTTGTTTCCTTGAAAGAGGTGCCATGTGATTAATTCAATAAAGAAAGACCCAAAGTAACCACCCTCAAGGGTTTAATAATGCGCCAAATTTACAAAGATTTTCTTTATTTCACAAGAGGCAGGCGTCAATTAACGTTTATTAACAGCAAAAACAAGGGGAAACGAGAACTCACACAAGCCAAAGGATTGCAAAACGCCAACTTGCAATACATATAAACTTGCAGCCGATGGAGGGAACACGGGGAATCTTTGATTTTTGGGGGAGGGTTTTGAATATCTTGGAAATGTTGATTATATTTGTGGCGTGTTTTAAATGAGAGAGGTTTTTAGAAATATTTTCTACATGTCCCGGCGGTTTAAGCTGGCGACCGCCCTCAACCTGATAGGTCTGATCGTGGCGTTCACGGCATTTTACCTGCTGATGACGCAGATTATCTATCAGACCACCTATAACCATGGCATTAAGGACTATGAGCGCTTGTATCGTCTGGAGAGTGACTTTGTGTATAACGAGTGGGACTACAGCGATATCGTGCCCCGTCCATTTGCCGACGCCTTGCAACGCCTGCCTGAAGTTGTAGAGGATTACTCCCTGACTTATGGCGGCAGCTCCAACGAGAGTTACTATACCTGGAACTTCCAGAAAGCCGGCGACACTACGGACTATGCCTTTGCAGTCACTTATGCCAACAATACCGCTGTGAGTACGTTCTCCCCCAAAGTGCTTGACGGTGAGATCCAATGGAGCAATGGCAATGAAGAAGACATCATTATCCCCGCTAAGATTGCCCGAAAGTATTTCGGCACCGTGAAAGTTAAGGGCAAAACAATGACAGCTTATTTTGTTGAGCAAGAGGATACTGCTGAATACACATTTGTTGTTCGTGGCGTATTTGAAGACTTCCCGACGAAAAGCGAGCTGTATAACCGTATCTATTTAAACAATGGTAATACCGACTCGATAGACCTCGGTGCCAACTACAGGTGCATCGTCAAGTTCAAGAGCATTCCCAAGGACATGGAAGCGTTCACACGAGAGTACAAGCAGGCTGTCATCGCCCACCTGAAAGAAGGATTACTGAAGGACGGTCAGGAGAGCAAGATTGCCACTCAGATAGAAGAAATCAATCAGTCAAACTTCAAGTTTATTCCCCTGAAGGACAGCTACTTTGCGAACACGTCGTTCACAGCATCGGGCGCAGGAGGCTTCAAGAGCCTGCTGTATATTATGGAACTGACATGCCTGCTCGTCATCTTGATTGCCGCTATCAACTTCCTGAACTTCACGCTTGCAGAGAGTCCGATACGCGTCCGTAGCCTGAACACCCGGCTCGTGCTGGGAGCGTCACGCCGAGCGTTGAGACGCAGCATGGTCAGTGAAGGCATTGTCATCTCGGTTTTCACGTGCCTCATTGCCATGGTGTTGTGTGGTCTGCTGCAAATGCTGCCAATTTCGCACAAGCTCGCCGAAGGCGGCCTCTCGCTACTGGGCCACTGGCGCCTATTGGTGCTGATGCTTGTCATTGCCATCGCCGTCGGCATTGCAGCCTGCCATTATCCCAGCGTCCATGCTACATCCTACCCGATTGCTATGGTGCTGAAAAGCAGTTTCGGGCTGACACCACGCGGTCAGAAGCTGCGCCAATGGCTGACTTGTTTCCAGTTGTTCATTTCCATGCTGATGGTCATCTACGTCGGTATCCTGTACATGCAGAGTCGCTATATCATCAAGTCGGATTACGGTTATGACAAGGACAAGGTCATCACTGCCGAATTGCCCGCCATCAATTACAGCTACACCGACAACGATAATGTGTCTCACCTGTTGAGACAGCAGGTACCCGGCATTGCCGACGTAGCCTTCTCGGACAACCTGATGGGCAACACCGATGGCCATGGCACTGTGTGGACATGCTCGAAAAGCAATAGCGTATTCAAATACTCGCTCATGCATTGCAGCCAGAACTTCCCAACAGCCATGGGCATCCATATTGTTGAGGGCCGTAACTTCATAAAAGAAGACACCGCTGCCATCATCGTCAACAAAGCGGCACAAAAGCGTTTTGGCTGGATAAAACTCGGCTCCGTCATTTCGACCGGAGTTACAGATGAAGAGCCCGACAGTGCTGTCGTGGTAGGTATCTGTGAAGACATCCGTTATGGAACGACCCGCATCGATAAGCACCAGCCATTTTTCATGGTCTGTATACCAGATTATCCCTTTCTGGCCAACATGAGCGTGTTCCTAAAAGATGACACGAACCGTGCTTCAGTCAAGCAGCAGGTTGACAGTGTGCTGACGGCACGTTATGGCAGCAAGATTAAACCGACGAAGTTTTTTAACGAGGTGTTAAGGGACACCTATAAGAACGAGTTCCGGTATATGAACCTGATGGTCATCATCTGCATCATCTGCTTGATTATCACGCTGATCGGAATCTTCTGCCTGACGATGTTTGAGACCGAGTACCGTCGCAAGGAGATTGGCATCCGCAAGGTAATGGGCGCAACGACGCGTGAAATCATCGACATGCTGTGCCGGCGCTACGCATTGTATGTCCTCATCAGTTTTGCCATTGCTGCACCAGTGGCGGGATTCTTCGGGTGGCTAACGCTGAAACAGTTCCCCCAGCACACCATCATCCACTGGTGGCTGTTCCCCTTGGCTCTGCTGCTGGTGGGCGGTCTCATGCTCGGGACAATTGTTTATAAGAGCTGGCGCACGGCGATAGAGACCCCGTCTAATAGCATTAAGAGTGAGTAGGTTTTAGGGGCTAGACATTAACAGAGATTATTATGATAGAGCTCAATAATATCAAGAGAGTGTATAGCTACGGCGACATCAATTCCATCGCCCTGGGCAGCATCAACATGAAGATCAATCGGGGTGAGTTTGTCGCCATCATGGGGCCGTCAGGGTGCGGCAAAACGACATTGCTCAACATCATTGGGATGCTTGACAATCCCACCGAGGGAAGCTACCTGCTCAATGGTGTGGAAGTGGCCAACATGAAGGAGAATGAACGCACAGCATTGCGAAAAGGCAAAATCGGCTTTGTCTTCCAAAGTTTCAACCTGATTGACGAGCTAGACGTGGAGCAGAACGTGGAATTGCCACTGAAGTACATGGGCATACCTGCTGCTGAACGTCATGCCAAAGCCGTAAAGGCTCTGAGGCGGGTAAACATGTCCCACCGCATGAACCATTTCCCGAGCCAACTGTCTGGCGGCCAGCAACAGCGTGTCGCCATCGCTCGCGCCGTGGTTTGCGACCCAGAGCTGATTCTGGCCGATGAGCCGACGGGTAACCTGGACACGAAGAACGGCAAGGAAGTGATGGAACTGCTTGCTGAATTGAATGATGAGGGAACGACCATCGTGATGGTGACACACTCCCAGCGCGACGCTTCCTACGCCCAGCGGGTGATTAATATGCTGGACGGCTTCCTCGTTGAGAAGAACGAGATGTAGTTTAGGCGTTAGGTTTTAGGGACCTTAAGAAATCTATTTACTTTAATTCCAGGAGGGTGACGTTCTCGACGTGATGGGTGTGGGGGAACATGTCCACGGGCTGGATTTCCACAACACGATATTTCTCGTCGAGCATAGCGATGTCACGTGCCTGGGTGGCAGGATTGCAGCTGACATAGACTAGTCGCCCTGGCTCGGCGTTGAGGATGACCTTGACAACGTCCTCGTGCATGCCAGCACGGGGCGGGTCGATAATCATGACCTCGGGACGGCCGTGTTCGGCAATGAAGGCGTCGGTAAGGACGTCTTTCATGTCTCCGGCATAGAAGAGGGTATTATCAATATTGTTGACGCGGGAGTTGAGCTTGGCGTCCTCAATGGCTTCGGGGACGTACTCGATGCCGATGACTTGACGGGCCTGGCGGGCGACGAAGTTGGCGATGGTGCCCGTGCCGGTGTAGAGGTCATAGACGAGTTCATTGCCCGTGAGGGCGGCCATGCGTCGGGCTACCTTGTAGAGCTCGTAGGCTTGGCGGGAGTTGGTCTGATAGAAGGACTTAGGGCCTACACGGAAACGCAGTCCTTCCATCTCTTCCTCAATGTAATCGCGTCCGCTGAAAGTCACAAACTCCTGATCAGCAAGCGAGTCGTTGACCTTGAGGTTGACGACGTAGAGGAGTGATGTGATCTGCGGGAAACGGTCACGCACGGCAGTCATCACGTCGTCGATAGCGGCCTGGTTGTCCTGGCCAAAGACGATGACCTCCATCACCTCGCCAGTGCTAGCGGTGCGCGTCATGGTCATGCGGATGAAGCCCTGCTGACCACGGATGTCGTAGAAAGAGTAACCCCGCTCGACGCAGTAATTGCGGATGAACAGGCGCATCTCGTTGCTGATGTCGTCCTGCAGCCAGCATCGCTTGATGTCAAGCACCTTGTCGAAGGCGCCAGGAATGTGGAAACCGGCGGCGTTACGGTCGGGGAAGTCGGCACCGCTGTCGAGCTGTTCGCGGGTAAGCCAGCACTTGTTGGAGAAGGTAAATTCCAGCTTGTTGCGATAATGAGTCGTCACCGCCGAGCCCAGAATGGGGTTGATGGCAGGAATAGGTACCTTGGCGATGCGCTCCATGGCGTCCACGACCTGCTGCTGCTTGCACTGCAGCTGGTACTCATAGGGCAGATGCTGCCACTTGCAGCCGCCACACAGGCCGAAGTGCTCGCACATGGGTTCCACGCGCAGCGGGCTGGGCTTGACCATGCGGTCGATGTGACCCTCGGCGAAGCTGTGTTTCTTGCGGTCGATCTTCAGGTCGATGACGTCGCCAGGTGCACCGAAGGGGACAAATACTACGAGGTCGTTCCAGCGACCGAGGCTCTTGCCCTCGGCCGCAACGCCCGTTATCTCAAAATTCTCAATTACCGGAATGTCTTTCTTCTTTCTCATCGTGGCTGCAAAGGTACTAAAACCCGTGAAAACTCACAACACTTCAGCACAACTTGATGCTGAGAACACTACGTGAGCACGCACGAGCCGAAGGCTCGCGCTACGATTACAGGAGGTGAGGTCTATCACACTCGAGAGGGGCAGTGACAAGATTACCAGGAACCAGAGATGAGGTAGTTAACGAGGAGGTTGACGTCGTTAAGCCTTATCTCTCCATCGTAGTTGCAGTCGGCGGCAATGAGATTGATTCCCGTGGTGGAATCGCCGAGCAGGTAGCTGATCAGAGCGCTCACATCGTTGATTTTCACCTGTCCGTCGCCGTTCACGTCACCAGGCTGGATATCAGGCCATGTGGTAAAGACAACAGATTTAGTCCAATTACTTGTCAAGACATTCTGCTCAATGGCTTGAACCTGAACCTCGTAGGTAGTCTCTGGGGTGAGGCTCGAAATAGTGCTGTCGGTTGTAGTGAGGCCGTTGACACACGTCCACTCGTATAGCGGGGTATCACAGACGAAGATGTCATCAAGAAAAACTGCATTCATACCACAACTGTTATAGTGACGGAAAGCAATATGCCCCTTTTTACCTGCATGAGTTCTCAGGTTGAAGGTGTATTCTATTTTCCCACTTGTAATAACAATATCTTTATAGGTAAGGATAGTAAAGTCATCTGTCGTCTCAGGTTCTCCTATGCAAACGTATAGCCACAGTTTATCTTGATACAATCCATCGTCCCAAACCGTGAACCTGAGTTCACCTTGCAGGTCCACCAGGGGTGAAATGAGCCAGTTGTCAGGTGTAATCTCGCCCAGCCCTGAAGCCCATGATTCCGACATGAAGCAATAATCGCCATTAGAGACCGTTGCGATATTCCATGACTGACCATCACCGTCTTCATCCAAGAGAAGCCAATTCTGGTCAAAGTCAACCAGGACATCGTCATAGTTACCATTCATGTCGCAATGAAAAGCTAAAGTGGAGGGGTCCACCCAAGGCCTGTATCGCAGATTCCATGACGTGTTGAGCGTATCTTGCCATGCCACACAGGCAGTAGTGGACGTGGGTTGTACGGTTAGGTTCTCTGGTTCTGTAAGCACCCCTGCAACAGCACCATCACCACAAAAGACTATTACATTATTCCAATACTTTCTATTAATGGAGTAAAGGCCATCGGTATTGCTTTCACTACAGCAGTAGGTTTTCTCCAATGTGATGCAGTTCTGAGAGTATATGCCTTGATTGCCCCACACCAGAGTATCGGCATTGATTTTCGAGCAGTTATATAACTCTTGGCCCTTGTTATTGACAGCTATCGGCTGAGCAGGGATAAAGACGGAGCCATCGGGGTAGATATTCATATAATTCCAGCAGTAATCCTCGCCGAACAGGTTATAGACCATTAATGTCGTATCATCCAACTGATAGAAATAAATAGGTTGACTACCATGAAGAACAGTCGGATTGAAATCAAGCTCGAGATTGGTGTTTTCACTACGAGCCTCATGAGAGTCGCAACTTTCTTGATCGGGAGGCATGGTACTGAACGTCGGCCTAAAATTGCGTGGGGTAATGGGCTTAGCGGTTCCTGTGTTGCTGATGGTAGCAGGTCGAGGCTTAATGGGTTTTGGCACCGACCCTCCGCTGCCCATAGGATAAGCATTGACTAAGACCATAGATTCGTCAATTAAAGCAGCATAAATATCAGTATCGTAATTGTGGACTGCATTGGGCACATATAAGGTGAAGTTCTCAAAAATTGGAGACAGCCCCCATGAAATCGGCTCCGATAATTCCCCATTGGAATACTTAAATCTTTCTTCCACCAAAAAACCGAAATCATCATTAAACTCTATTGTACCATCATGTATCACGCCCTTAATATCATGATAGGCACTATCACCTTCCAGCCAAGACAAGGGCATGGCATATATTGTCCACAGGTGTTCATGGAGAACCGTGCCTCTAGCTCCTTCACTTTCAACAATGGTGGTCATATCATCCAACTTCACGCCAGCAGAAAGCGTCACGGTACCAGCTAGGACATTAACTTTAATGGGAATATTGTAATCGCCATAAAGAGACTCAATGTACCAATTGGTTAATGCTCCAAGGTTGTGTATAAGTCTGCATTTCTTTCCCATCATGGCACCAGTAGAATCTATTACGGTAGCAATAGCATTCTCATCGTCCCAATCAAAGTCATAGAGATCAAATGAGGCTATATAGTCACCCATCCGAATCAAATCACCGGACGTTGCCTTGCTATTGAGCTTGTTGTCATCGAGAGTGAGATGGCGCTCCTTCAAGACCTGCTGAAGCGAAAGAGACTTGTCTCGTCCAGCAACCTGTGAAGGCTTAACGGACTGGTCCTTGATTGCCGTGGCCTGTTTGAGCTGGGAGCGGGTCAAACGAGGTGTTTCGGCCAGTATGGAGAGCACCATGCTGGCGCAAATGAGGGTAAGTATGATACGTCTCATGATGAGGATATTTTAATGAGCAATTGCTAAATGTGACAACTTTGGAAATTACTCACAAATTAACTCAGTTTTATTCTCTATATCAAGAGGAAAAGTACCTATTAACAAAATTTAACTGGCATATTGGGAGAAAGTGTCAAATAATTAGACAGTTCAAGTACTGGACGGGGGATATAGCGATTGTGCAAGCCCAAGGCTTGCAATACTTCGACATGATGCCGTCGAGGAGGATGGGGCGTGACTGAGCCGCGGCACGGGGGGAACCGGGACGGGCCGAAATTGAGTTACTCGTTGAGGGCGGTGTTGATGTAGTCGCGGGGGAGGCCAAGGGTGACAGCGGTGTCGATGTCGCGGTTCATGTCATCGCGCTGGAAACGGAGCTTGTTTAATTTGGCACGGAGGAGGTAGAGATAAGGGTCATCGGGGGCCAATTCCAGGGCGGTACGGATGTCTTCCTCGGCATCGTTGAGACGTTTCATGGCAAGGTAACAGTCAGCACGATGAGCTAAGAGCTGTGCACTGGGCTGAACCTTGATGACCTGGGTAAAGAGTTCAGCGGCGCGGGAGTGGTTGCCGGCCTTCTTGTACAGCAGCCCCATGCCCTCGTGATAGAGGCCTGAATTGGGGTTGATGCGCTTGATCTCGTTGAAGTAGTCCTCGGCACGCTTGGTATCCCCACGCTCCATCGCAATCACTCCAAGTGAGTAGCGCGCCTCGGTATCATAGAGGTCGAGTTCGCAGACACGTTCATAATCGTCGATGGCGCGCTGCATGCTGTCCAGCTCGACGTATAGGGCGGCTCGGTTGAGCAGCAGGGTGACGGCGTGAGGCGTCATATCGAGGGCGAGGGAGTAATTCTTGACCGCATCGGTCAATTTGCCCTGATAGCGTTGCAGAGTGGCAATATTGCTGAGCACCATTGAGTTGCCTGGGTTATCGGGGTCGGTCTTGAAGGCCTTGAGGAGCCACAGCTCGGCGGCAGACCAATCGTGACTATAGATGCAGGTCTGGGCCGAATCAATGTATTGGAAATAAGGTGTCTCGGTGTCGATGTCGGCGATATAGGGGCTCTCGGCCTTTTTCTCTTGCGGCTTCATGCCCTGGGGGACCTTCATGTTCTCGTCGCCGATGGAGTTGATGACCTGTGCCCCACCCTGCTGCCACGCCAGCGACAGCATGAGGACAACAAGCGATAACCAGGAAATATTCTTCATTCTTGCCTAGGGGATAACGGATATAACGGGTGGGTCATTCTAATTATTGACGTGGACATCCATCTGGGGGAAGGGGAAGTGGATGCCATGTTGCGGGAACTGCTTGTAGATCTGCTCGTTGACGTCGTAGAGGACCTGCCAATAGTTGGGGATTTCGGTCCAGGCGCGAACGATGAGGGTTACCTGACTGTCGTCCAGGCTCTCAACATTGACACTGGGAGAGTAGTTGGGCTTGGGGATGAGGGAAGCGAGTTTAGCCTCGTGCTCCTCACGCAGTTCCTCGGCACGGCGACGATGCCAGTGGAAGAGGCGTTTCCACCAGGGCATGGGAGCATCCACTTGCTCCTCGTGGGACTCTTCGGCTTGTTGTTCTTCCTCTTTGACGTCGGCATCGGTGTGGACAATGCGTGCATCGGCGGCAAGGATGTCGAGGGCGACCTTGCGGGCGGTGTCCACGTCATCACCGTAGCTGATGCCCACGCGCCACTCCACACGGTGATAGGGCTCGGCACTGAAGTTCTTGAGCGAACTGGTAGCGAGACCGCCGTTGGGGATGACGATGCGGTCGTTATTATAGGTATTGATGATGGTGTTGAAGATCTGAATCTCGCGCACGGTTCCCTTCAGCTCGCCGAACTCGATGTAGTCGCCCACCTTGTAAGGTTTCAACAGGAGGATGAGGACGCCTCCGGCGAAGTTCTGCAGCGTTCCACTCAGTGCCATACCGATGGCGACACCGGCACTGGCAAAGATGGCGATGAAGGAACTGGTCTCAATGCCTAACACACCGATGACGGTGATGATGAGCAGGAAGAGCAGCGTAATCTTGATGAACGACAGCAAGAACGAGATCAACGAGCGGTCGAAGTCCTTGCGTATCATGATGGCACGCACCACGCTGTAAATCTTGTTGATGATGAACTTGCCGACGTAGAAAATCAAGATGGCGGCAAGGATGCGTAATCCCAAAGAAATCAGCTGGCTAGAAAGCGAGGTCACAAGGCTACCAAGGTCGAGGTACTTGAACTTGTCAACGATCTTATCGGGAGTCATAGCTGCGATGGAATCGGGGTGCAACTGATTGGCCAACGAGTCCACGTGAGCCGTGACGACGTTAGTCGCCTCCTTGATTTTGTTGGCAGCCGCGGTATCGGGGGCCGCAACGGGAATCTGCATGAGTATCTTGTTCAGCATAGTTGTTCTATTTTTCAGGCACAAAGGTAATACCTTCCCGTCTAAAAAAAGATTAAATCCCCACTAAATAACGTGAACGACGTTGAAACTTAGTGACCGGGATGACGATGCTGACGGTGGCAAGCCACCGCCCACGGAACACGACAGGCGCGGGGACACGACTGGACTGCAGCACGTGGGATAGAGGACTGGCGGTGCATTTTCTCTTCCTTGTTTTCTTGTGAAACGATTTTTTGGTGTACCTTTGCGGGGTCAAAAGATTTTTAATTAATTTTTATTATGAAGAAGTATTTTGTTACTGTCATGGCCGCCTTGATGGCCACCATGATGCTGAATGCACAGGATGAGGTGCAACCCTATTTCTCTGTAGATCAACTACCTGACCTCATCAAGTGCCTGCCTGCACCTCCTGCATTTGACAGTCCCGAGTTTGCCAACGACATGATGCGCTTTGCATGGGGCAAACAACAGCGCCTCGACCCCGAACGCGCCGAAATCGCCAAGCGTGACGCCGTGTGGTCCTACGAGGCCCTGCTGGCTGAGTTTGACGTGCCCTTCGGCTTGCATATGAGCCCCGAGAACACTCCCGAAATCTGGAAACTGATGGTGACCAGCATGACCACGACCGACGCCATGCGCGTTGCTCCCAAGGCCTACTACCACCGCCAGCGCCCCTTCGAGCGCTTCCAGGACAAGATGCTCACCGACGAGGAGGCTGAACTGACCGGTGAAGGTTCCTATCCTTCAGGCCACACCATGCGTGGCTGGACTGCCGCCCTGCTGCTTGCCGAGGTCAATCCTGCCGCCGCCGATACCATCTTTGCCCGTGGCTGGATGTACGGTGAGAGCCGAGTAATCGTTGGTGCCCACTGGCAGAGCGACGTTGATGCCAGCCGTGTTGCCGCCAGCATAGCTGTCTGCGCCCTTCACGGCAGCCCCGAGTTCCGCGAGCAGATGGCCAAGGCCCAGGAAGAGTACCGTGAAAAGACCGGCCAGTCCTCTAATATTGCCGAGGTTGTGCCTTCAACCCTCGCTACCAGCAGCCAAGCCTATCGTCTTGACGGCATCCAGGCTACCGAGGACACTCGCGGCATCATCATCAAAGACGGAAAGAAAATCCTCAAAAACTGATCAACGACCGTTGACATAGTAACGAAAAAGCTCACTTACACTCACGAAGGCGCTAAGAAAACCAAGAATCTTAGCGCCTTCGCTGCCTATCATGAGGCTCCTAAGTCAAAATTATAGGCTTTTGTGCTCTAGTTGCCCAAAATTGTTGTACCTTTGCACCCAAATTTGAGAAGTTACATTATTTAAAAATGAAAAAATTCAACGAGTACAACGGTTTTAACCTGTCAGATATCAACAAAGAAGTCCTGCAGCAGTGGGACAAGGAAGATGTGTTTGGTCGCAGCATTAGTGAGCGCGACGGCGCGCAGTCGTATGTATTCTATGAGGGTCCTCCCAGTGCCAACGGTATGCCGGGCATCCACCACGTGATGGCCAGGACCATCAAGGACATCTTCTGCCGTTACAAGACGATGCAGGGCTATCAGGTGCTGCGCAAGGCCGGTTGGGACACCCACGGTCTGCCCGTAGAGCTTGGTGTAGAGAAGGCCCTGGGCATCACCAAGGAAGATATCGGCAAGAAGATTTCGGTTGACGAGTATAACGCCACCTGCCGTAAGGAGGTGATGAAATACACCCGCGAATGGGAAGACCTGACCCACCGCATGGGCTACTGGGTTGATATGAATAACCCCTACATCACGTTCAAGAACAGCTATATCGAGAGCCTGTGGTGGCTGCTGAAGCAGCTCTACAACAAGGGTCTGCTGTACAAGGGTTATACCATCCAGCCCTACTCGCCCGCTGCCGGCACCGGTCTGAGCTCGCACGAGCTGAACCTGCCGGGCTGCTACCGCGACGTGAAGGACCAGACCGTGACTGCCCAGTTTACCGTGTTGAGCGGTGACGAGCACCCCGTGATCAAAAAGATTCACGAGGTTGCCGACGAAGGTTTCAACGACGCCTATGTGCTGGCGTGGACGACCACTCCGTGGACGTTGCCCAGCAACACCGCCCTGTGCGTTGGCAACAAGATTGACTATGTCGCTGTCGAGAGCTTCAATCCCTATAACGGCAAGCCCGCCATCTACCTGCTGGCCGAGGCCCGCGTCGATGCCTACTTCAAGGCCGACGGCAAGGACCAGCCACTGGAGTTCACCGATGGTGCCAAGGTTGTTCCCTGGAAGGTCATCGCCCAGTTCAAGGGTCAGGACCTGCTGGAGATGCGCTATGCCCAGCTGTTCCCCTGGGTGAAGCCCGTTGACAAGGTTGACGGCAAGGTTGTCGGTAACGACAATGGTTTCCGTGTCATCCCCGGTGACTATGTGACCACCGAGGACGGTACCGGTATCGTTCACATCGCACCCACCTTCGGTGCCGATGATGCCCGCGTTGCCAAGGCCGCCGGCATCCCCGCCCTGTACATGATCAACAAGAAGCTAGAGACCCGCCCGATGGTGGACCTCACGGGTAAATACTACCTCATTGAGGACCTTGACGAGAAATTCGTTGAAGAGTTCGTCAACGTGGACCTGTACAAAGAATATGCCGGCCGCTGGGTGAAGAACGCCTACGACCCGCAATATACTGTTGGGGGCAAGTTTGACGAGACTGCCGCCAACAAGGCCGAGGACCTGAACATCTACATCTGCATCCGCATGAAGCAGGAAGGTACCGCCTTCAAGATGGAGAAGCACACCCACAACTATCCCCACTGCTGGCGTACCGACAAGCCCGTGCTGTACTACCCGCTGGATAGTTGGTTCATCCGCGATACCGCGAGCCGCGATCGCATGATCGAGCTCAACCACACCATCAACTGGAAGCCCGAGCACACCGGTACGGGCCGTTTCGGCAAGTGGTTGGAGAACCTGAACGACTGGAACCTGAGCCGTAGCCGCTACTGGGGCACCCCGCTGCCCATCTGGCGCAACGAGGACGGCGAGGAGAAGTGCATCGGCAGCATCGAGGAACTGTACAATGAAATCGAGAAGGCTGTCGCCGCCGGCGTGATGAAGAGCAATCCCTACAAGGACAAAGGCTTCGTCCCCGGTGACTACAGCGAGGAGAACTACAATAAAATCGACATCCATCGCCCCTACGTTGACGACATCATGCTGGTGAGCGAAAGCGGCAAGCCCATGAAGCGCGAACTCGACCTGATCGACGTGTGGTTTGACAGCGGTGCGATGCCTTATGCCCAGCTGCACTACCCGTTTGAGAACAAGGAAGCCGTGGACAGCCGTCGCTATTTCCCTGCCGACTTCATCGCCGAGGGCGTTGACCAGACCCGTGGCTGGTTCTTCACGTTACATGCCATCGCCACGATGGTGTTTGACAGCGTGGCCTACAAGAACGTCATCAGCAACGGCCTGGTGCTTGACAAGAACGGCAACAAGATGAGTAAGCGCCTGGGCAACGCCGTTGACCCGTTCGGCGCCATTGAGAAATACGGTAGCGACCCGCTGCGCTGGTACATGATCAGCAACTCATCGCCTTGGGACAACCTGAAGTTTGACGAGGCAGGTGTGACCGAAGTAGCCCGCAAGTTCTTCGGTACGCTCTACAATACCTACTCGTTCTTTGCCCTGTATGCCAACGTGGACAACTTTGACCCCGAAGCCCCGCAGGTGCCCCTGAACGAACGTCCCGAAATCGACCGCTGGATCATCTCGTCGCTCAACACCCTCATAGCCGAGGTACAGGCCGACCTGGAGGACTACGAGCCCAC
The DNA here is from genome assembly GCA_900318645.1 of uncultured Prevotellaceae bacterium. Classification (GTDB taxonomy): domain Bacteria; phylum Bacteroidota; class Bacteroidia; order Bacteroidales; family Muribaculaceae; genus Sodaliphilus. Next base: position 9,199 of record ONLH01000009.1, on the reverse strand, counting down.
CAAGGCTGCCCGTGCCATCAGCACCTTTGTTGGTGACCACTTGAGCAACTGGTATGTTCGCCTGAACCGCAAGCGCTACTGGGGCGGAGAGATGACCACCGACAAGCTGGCTGCTTATCAGACGCTGTACCAGTGTCTGAAGACCGTTGCCCTGCTTATGGCTCCTGTGGCACCCTTCTACAGCGACCGCCTGTACCGCGACCTCACGCACAGTGAGGACTCGGTTCATCTGGCCAGCTTCCCCAAGTGTGACGAGAGCGCCATCGACAAGCAACTCGAGCAGCGCATGCAGACGACTCAGGACATCACCTCGATGGTACTGTCGCTGCGCCGCAAGCAGAACCTGAAGGTTCGCCAGCCGCTGCAGGCCATCATGGTGCCCGTTCTTGACGAGCAGCAGCATGCCGACATCGAGGCCGTTGCCGACCTCATCAAGGGTGAGGTGAACGTCAAGGAGATCAAGCTTGTGGGCAATGACGCCGGCATCCTTGTCAAGCGTGTAAAGCCCGACTTCAAGAAGTTAGGCCCGAAGTACGGTAAGGTGATGAAGGCTCTTGCAGCCAAGATCACCAGCATGTCACAGGCCGAGATTAACCAGTTTGAGAAAGACGGTCAATTCACCGTTGACCTCGACGGACAGCAGGCCGTTGTCGAACTTGCCGATGTGGAAATCATCAGCGAGGACATCCCCGGTTGGCTCGTCGCCAACGAAGGCAACCTGACCGTCGCCCTCGACATCACCGTCACCGACGCATTGCGCCTTGAGGGTATCGCCCGCGAACTGGTGAACCGCATCCAGAACGTGCGTAAGAGCAAGGACTTTGACATCACCGACAAGATCAACGTCACCATCGCTCCCGACGAGCGCACCGACGGGGCAGTGAAGACCTACGGCGACTACATCGCCCATCAGGTGCTCGCTAACAGCATCACCATCGGTGAGGTTGCTCCTGCTGACGCTGTCGAACTCGATATGGACGGCTGGACGCTTCCCGTGAAAGTCGAGAAAGCTTAATCCCGAAGAATATCAGATTATCATCAATCATATCCTGAATATGGACAAAAAGCAAGAGAAAGTTAGATACAGCGATGCCGAACTGCAAGAGTTCAAAGAACTCATCTTGGCCAAGCTCAAACAGGCTCAAGAGAACTACGAGCAGCTCAAGAACGACATCATGGTGGATGAGTCCAATCCCACCTTCAAGATGATGGAGGAGGGCGCCTCGACCCAACAGAAGGAGATCTCAAGCCAACAGCTGCAACGTCAGCTGGAGTTTATCCGCAAGCTGCAGGGAGCTCTGGTGCGTATCGAGAACAAGACCTACGGTGTTTGCCGCATCACGGGTAAGCTCATCCCCAAGGAGCGCCTGCTAGCCGTTCCCCACACTACCCTGTCGATTGAGGGCAAGGAGATTGAAGCCAAGAGCAAAAAGAAACGTTGACGTTATCGTCATGAAACTTTCTAACGGCAAACTTGCAGCGCTCCTTATCGCGCTGGTTATTGTCATCGACCAAGCCGTGAAGATTTGGGTCAAGACCCATTTCTACTATGGCGAAGAGTTGATGATCACCTCCTGGTTCAGGCTGGTATTCATCGAGAATAACGGAATGGCCTTCGGTATGGAACTGGGCAGCAAACTGCTGCTCACGCTGTTCCGTATCATCGCATCGGGCGCCTTCATCTATTACCTGTGGCGTCTGCGCAAGCGTGGCGATATACCCAAAGGTTACATCGCCTGCATCGCACTGATCACCGCAGGAGCACTGGGCAATGTCATTGACTGTATTGCCTACGGCCTGCTTTTCAACAGCCCTATGCCACCTCAAGTGGCACAGTTTTTCCCGCCCGAAGGCGGCTATGCCAGCCTGTTCAACGGCAGGGTTGTGGATATGTTCTATTTCCCGCTGTGTGAGTGGAACTGGCCCGACTGGATGCCCTGGATCGGTGGTAACCACTTCGTGTTCTTCCAGCCCATCTTTAACGTAGCAGACGCATCGTTGAGCGTGAGCGTCATTGTGCTCATCCTGTTCTATGCCCGCTACCTGGCCACTGCTACCGGCAGTGAAGAGAACAGAGAGGATGGAGAAAACGGAGAGAACGGAGAAGATCCGACGGCTGCTACTGATCAAGCTATTGAAGTCAATCCTGAGGAAGAATAAAGAATTTTTCCATGCGCAACGCCCTGCTTCAGATATCATTCTTGCTCACTATCACGCTGGCCCTGCTGTCGTGTGGCAGAACGCCCGACGGAGTTCTCAGTGTCAACGAGATGGCCGACCTGATTGTTGACCTGCAACTCGCCGACGCTTACATTGACAGCCATTCCATGGACTATGAGAGCGACTCAAGCATGCTGGTCATGAAGCAATCCATCTTCAAGAAACACGGCATTACCCAAGAGGATTATGACTCGTCGCTAGTGTGGTATGCCCACAACATGGAAGACTACAACAAGGCCTACGATAAAGCCGTCAACAAGCTCAAGGAACGCTATGATAAGCTCGACCCGCGTGACAACAGTCAACCCGAGGATATGATGGCAGGTCCCACTGGAGCGCCGACCCATAGCCCCCAGCCCCGCGCTGGCGGCCCCAACGGCAAGCACCTGAGGAACCTGAAGACCGACATCAACAGCGACAGTGCCGACCTGTGGAAAGGTCCACGCGATTATATGCTCACTGCAGGGGCCCGTCGCGGTTTCATCACCTTTGATTTCCCGCCTGAGGCCAATAAACAGCCCGGAGACCGCTATCAGCTTTCCTACAAGCTGCTGCGTGGAGGCAATGAGTTCAAAGTGAGCCTGAATATCGACTACAGCGACGGAGGCACTGCCCAAATCACACGCGGTACTAACAGTGACGGCTGGGTGAGTCTTGACATCCAGAGTGACACCACGCGCCTCGTTCGCCGCATCTATGGCTACGTGAGTTACGACATCAAGCGTGGACGCACGGCATACGTTGACAGCCTGATGCTCATGCGTACCCGATTGAACAAGAGCAACTATGGCTTGATTCATGTACAACGCACATTTGAGCGGAAGAAGTAGGTTTTAAACGTTAGACGTTAGATATCAGACGTTAGACTTTAGGTCGTAAACTTTTTAGGAGGAGAGGTTGTGCAATTAACTGACAAGCGAGAATCAACTAGCGGGTTGTACCTGCAACTGTTTCTGACGTTCTGCAAGATTGGAGCGTTCACCTTTGGTGGTGGTTGGGCTATGATCAGCATCATCCAGCGTGAAATCGTTGAAAAGCACAAGTGGATTGCCCTTGACGAGTTCCTTGACCTGCTGGCAGTGGCACAGTCCATGCCAGGCATCCTGGCTGTGAACATCAGTGTCGTTGTCGGTGACCGATTGAAGGGGCTGAAGGGTAGCATCTGTGCCGCCTTAGGCACCATCATGCCATCATTCCTGATGATTCTTGCTATCGCCATCTTCCTCACGCCTGATACCATCAAGAACAATGCCGTAGTGAGTCGCATCTTCAAGGGTATCCGCCCCGCCGTCGTTGCCTTGATTATCGCTCCCGTTCTCACCACGGCCAAGAGCGCCGGCATCAACTGGAAAACCATTATCATCCCTGTGACAGTGGCGTTGCTCATCTACAGCAAGCTGCCCTATATCTCCAACCCCATCATCTTCATCGTGCTGGGAGCCATCGGAGGCTATATCTACTATCTGAGGTCGCTGATGAAGGGAGACAACGGAGAGAACGGAGGCAACGAAGCAAACAGAGAGGAGGTGGAAAGCCATGCTTGAGACCTACTTGAAACTGATATGGGCTTATCTGAAGATTGGGTTATTCGGCTTCGGTGGTGGCTATGCGATGCTGTCGCTCATTCAGCGCGAAGTCGTGGACTCGGGATGGATCACGAGCCAGATGTTTACCGATATCGTCGCCATCTCGCAGATGACACCGGGCCCCATCGGCATCAACAGTGCGACCTACATCGGCTATGTAGTCACCGGTAGCGTATTCGGTTCGATTGTGGCAACGCTCACAGTGGTTCTGCCGCCGTTCATCCTCACACTCATCGCCAGCCACTACATTGAGCGCCATCGCCAGAGTCCCTTTATCAAGGGTGCCTTCATGGGGTTACGACCCGTGGTGGTGGGACTGATTGCCTCGGCCGCCTTGCTGCTGATGAACAGCGAGAACTTCGGCTACCTGAACAGTGAACGCATGATCACCATCGCCATCTGCGTAGCATCGTTCTGCATCGTCTATTTCACGCGCATCCACCCTATCCTGGTGATTATCCTTGCCGGCATCACGGGCCTGCTCGTTTTCTGACCTACCCGCAACAAGATTCGCGCTTCAAGCAAGAAACAAAACAATGGCCTATAGATGCTCAGGTCTAACGAATGGAGACTGTGTCATATTTCATTAGTTGAAAATTGAATCGCGCTTCGCGCGAGAAATTAAGCCGGCTTAATTTCTCGGCCATTAGGCCGATTATACATTTGAGGCGAATTATGACATAGCCCCTACAATTCTCTGGTGGATACTCGTTGAGCTATAGAGTATCATTTCATTGAGCTCACTATACATTAATAAAATTGGGCACGCTGGTTTAGCGCGCCCAATCTATTTTGATGAGTCCCGATTTGAGAGACTCTGAAATATCGTTGATTATTGCTCTACGTCAGCTTCTGTGCCCATCAATAGTTCGATAAGCAGTGACACATCCTTGACTGACAGTTTGCCATCATGATTCAGATCTGCAGCCTCGTATTCAGCCTTCAAAGCCCTGGAATCGTTATCAGCGCCACCAGTAATCAACAACTCAATGAGCGACGATACATCCTTGATTGATACCTCGCCATCGCCATTGACGTCACCATCAATGATTTCAGGCTCGGGTTCAGGTTCTGCCTCGGGAGCTTTACCCAGATAAACAGACGTCAGACCCTTAAAATCTTCGCCCATAAGCTCGACAGAAAGCCAAGCGGTGTTGGCAGCCATGAAGATGTCCTCCTCCTGGTTGTGCTGCAAGGGGAAGAAGCCCAACTTGCCGTCAGCGTCCACACCGAGTGCCAGGTTCTCGTCCGTTGCCAAGGTAGCCTGCTCAGGGATGTACTGCTTGACAGCAAAGGTGTCGATCAAAGAAGCGTGGTTATAGAAACTGCTGAAGTAGTTACCCATCAACAAATCATTCGCGATGGGCATATTCCTGTGATTGGCAATCTCGCCAACAGGAACGACCTTGTTGCCGCTGGCATAAGCAGCCTTGCACTTGAGCAGAACCGGAGTAGCTGCAGAAACGATATCACCCTGACCGTACAATTTGACGGGCTCGGCATAATACATGCTGTCGATACCCATCTTGACCTCCTGAATCGTGTAAGCACCCTCAACGCCACCGCCCAAAGGCAACATGAACGGGAAGTCGCAGCAGATGGTAGTCCAGTACCAACCCTCGGCATCACAAACGGCCTCATTCACCGGCTTCACACCGAAGAAGGAAGTGTCGATAGAGCCAGCGTTGACGGGCTCAATCCACCACCTGGTTTCGGTCTTGTCACCAAAACCAGAGGTCATGCCGAAACCATAGTCACGGAAATAGCATGGATAATTATTATACTTGGTAATAGCCAGATAGGTGTCCAGTCCATTCTCACGAGCCTCTGATGTTTCAACATCAATACTCAAGTTAGTCAGTGAATAGGTGTCCACACCTTGTGCATAGAGACTGGTTTGCGACAGAGCAGGAATGTAAATGATTGAACCCGGATCACTCACCTGTGCCGAGTCATTCAGCATCAGTACACAAGGCCAGAAAGCATCAGCCTGGTAGGACTTCATATACTTTGTACCCCTGATGCAGATGTAGCTGTCAGTATTAACACTATGAACACGATAAAAGCCAGCTTGGTCAAACTGTGCGAACGCAGCAGTAGCAATAATCACACACACTACAGCAAGTAAAAAGCGTTTCATCATTAGAAGCAATAATATTTAATAGGTTTAAACATGATTAATTCATCATCACTGATGTATCAGAAGGCATCATAGGCAACAACCATCGCACATCACGCGCGATCGTGAAAACTAAATCCACAGTCCTATTAGGAAAGCAATATGCTTCCCACTGTAACCCACTTCAACACAATCGGCAAAGGTATAGACAATTATTAAAACGTGCAACTTTTTGTTGAAAATAGTTTCAAAAACCACTCTTTTAGAGTAGGATAGCGACCCTATAAACCGTGAAATGCCCTATTGTGGTATTGAAAAAATTGTTCTACCTTTGTTGCTCAACAAGAAAAGGATTAAAGAAAAAATGAGAATCAGACTAATCACAATAGCCTTCATCCTGCTGACATGCTTCGTCAGCAGCCATGCTGCCGGCTGGATACGTATCAATCAACTGGGTTACCTGCCCAATGCGACCAAGGTGGCAGTGCTCATGAGCCAGGAAACGGTTCAGATTTCCGGATTTGAACTCGTTGACGCCTATACAGGGAAAACCGTCTATCGCTCATCCAAAACGAGAGATATGGGGCCATGGGGACAGATGGCAACCACGTGCAGACTGGACTTCAGCGATTTTAACCTCGACGGAGCCTACCGCATCGTGGCAGGCGGCATTGAGTCACCCGTTTTTCCCATCAACAACAGGGTGTGGGACGGCACGGCCGACTTTGTGCTGAACTACATGCGGCAACAGCGGTGCGGATTCAATCCGTTCCAGCGCGACAGTTGCCATGTGAAGGATGCCTATGTGCGCTACCACCCCGAGAAAGAAGGACAGCACATCGATGTGCGCGGCGGCTGGCATGATGCCGCCGACCTGCTGCAATATACCACTACAAGCGCCAATGCCATCTACCAGATGATGCTGGCCTGGCAACAGTGCCCACGCGCCTTCGGAGACCAGTATCAGGCTAACGGTCTAAAAGGAGCCAACGGCATTCCTGACATCATCGATGAGATCTATTGGGGCCTGACGTGGCTCGACAAAATGAACCCCAGCAAGGGGGAACTCTATAACCAGATTGCCGACGACCGTGACCACATCGGGATGAAACTGCCCAAGGACGACCCTGCAGACTATGGCTGGGGACCTAATAACGGACGGCCCGTCTATTACATTGACGGCAAGCCGCAGCAGCGGGGCAAATTCATGAACGCGACGATGGGAGCGGCCAGCACAGCGGGCAAATTTGCCAGCGACTTCGCATTGGGAGCCGAGATATTGGCACCGTATTATCCCGAGTTTGCCGCCAAAATCCGCGCCAAGGCCGCCGATGCCTATCAGGTGGGCATCGACAAGCCCGGCAATGCTCAGACGGTGAGCGTGGTATCGCCCTACATCTACGAGGAAGACAACTGGGTGGATGACATGGAACTGGGGGCGATTGAACTCTACCGCATGACGGGTGACGAGAAGTTTCTGACCCAGGCGGTGGAATATGGCCGCCGCGAGCCCGTCACACCGTGGATGGGTGCCGACAGTGCACGCCACTACCAGTGGTACCCGTTCATGAACATGGGACACGTGCGTGTAGCACAAGAGGCCAAAGACAACAAGCGGCTTGAAGCCGAATTCATCCGCAACATCAAGGCGGGCATCGAGCGTGTTCAAGGACGTGCCGAGCAGACGGGCAATCCCTTCCTGTGGGGCGTGCCGGGCATCTGGTGCAGCAACAACCTGACGACGGCACTGCTGACCCAGTGCATCCTCTACCGCCAACTGACGGGTGACCGTCAGTTCATGGAAACGGAAAGTGCCTTGCGCGACTGGCTGCTGGGATGCAATCCGTGGGGCACGAGCATGATTGTGGAACTGCCCCGAGGCGGGACCTATCCTCACGCGACGCACAGCAACTTTGTCATGGAGCGCGTGGGCATGCCCACGGGAGGCCTGGTGGACGGGCCAGTGTATGCCACCATCTTTAACAGCCTCAAGGGAGTGAACCTGGCTGATGACATGCTCAACATCGAGGGCAACACCTATGAGATGTTCCAGCCAGGTGACGTGGTGTATCACGACAACACCCACGATTACAGCACCAACGAGCCCACGATGGACGGCACCGCATCGCTGACATTCCCGTTCTCGTTCTATGAGATGGAGGGCAAGGAAGCAAGCGGCCGTTTCCTATGGGATGAGGGAGCCATCGTGCGCGGCGACACGACAAAAAAGCAGATTTGCCTAGTCTTTACCGCCGACGATCGTGCCGATGGTGCCGAGCGCATCATCACGACACTCAAGAAGAACGGCATCAAGGGGGCATTCTTTTTCACGGGACGCTTCTTTGACCTTTATCCTGATATAGTCAAGCGGCTTGTGGGTGACGGGCACTACGTGGGCAGCCACAGCTATGGTCACCTGGTGTATTGCTCATGGGAAAAGCGCGACTCGCTACTGGTGACACGAGAAGAATTCCGCAATGACATCATCAAGAGTTTTGAGCAACTGGCAAAGTTCGGTATCACGCCACAGGAAGCACCCTGGATGATTCCGCCCTATGAGTGGCACAACGCCACCATAGCGGCCTGGGCAAAAGAGATGGGCCTGCAATTGGTGAATTTTTCGCCCGGCACCTTGAGCAGCATGGATTACACCTATCCAGGCATCACCGGCGGCAACCCCTATCGTGACAACAAGTGGCTGTGGGACCGCATCATGCGCTGCGAGAAGGAGAAGACCCTCAATGGCCACCTGCTGATGATACACTTCGGGACCGACGAGCGTCGCACCGAGAAATTCTACGACCGTCTGCCCGCACTCATCAAGGAACTGAAGAAAAAGGGCTACAGCTTCGTGTCGCTCCCTACCCTACTGCTATATTAAACATTATTATTAATATAATTAAAATAATAATTTATTTTGTTCAATTTGGCTTCGCAGAGCAAAAGGTGCTCACGCAAAGCACGACATAAAATGCTACAAATGAATTATGAAACACCTTCAAAGCTTGCAAGGGGCTAACTTACCGATAAACTTTATTATCAGTGTCCGGGGAAACATCGAAAGATGTCAGCGGTTCGAAGAACCGATTTCAATGAGAAAGACCATGCAAGAACCTCGAAGAGGTTCGCAGCTTGGTCCATGAACTGAATATTGCAAGTGCCTCGAAGAGGAACATTGTGATTGACAGGCTTTGGGCGTATGTAGAAGTTCGTCTTCGACGCACTTTCCACTTGATTTGGCAGCCACCAAGCTGCGCTCATCTTCGATGAGCTT